>CALENB010000276.1 GCA_937910235.1 uncultured Myxococcales bacterium
CAGTGTCGAAGCCGGGCAGTGTCGAAGCCGGGCAGTGTCGAAGCCGGGCAGTGTCAAAGCCGGGCGGTGTCAAAGCCGGGCGGTGTCAAGGCCCTGGCAGCCGTGTCGTGGACGAACTCAATTGCAGGCGCTTGTGCACTCTTTGCTGCACACGCCCTTGCAGCACACCTGGCCCGCGCCGCCACCGCAGGGCAACTTGTCGGGCGCGTTTGTGGTCACGCACAGCCCGTCGACGGTGCAGTGATTCGCGCCACACTCGTCGCTGCCACCGCAGTCTGCCGCGGTTTTGCAGCCTTTTCGGAAGAGAACACGGCGATCTTCGTTCCCGGGTTCGACGCCGAACTTCCACGACGTCGTCGACGCGTAGACCGTCTCCAAGCTCGGGAAGCGCTTGTTCTCGAATTTGATGAAGCCGTCACCCGCGAACATCTGGCCGTTCTTGATCGCGTTCGGATCCGTCATCGGGTTGAGCTTCAGGCCGACGCGCCACGAGCCCGAGAGGGTGTAGCGCACGCGGGTCATCGCGCGGATGAGCGCGCCGCTGATGGCCTGGGCGTCGCTGAGGTTCATCTCCTGAGTGTTGATGAACTGGTAGGTGCCACCGGAACGGCACGCCAGCTCCTGCATCTTGGCATCAGGGGCTTTGTAGCCGAGCGCCTGGAAGTGCACAAAGTGCAGCACCACCGGGAACTTGTCGGTGTTCATGCGCTTGCGCAGCTCCTCGAACGACTGCTGCGCGTTGAGGCAAGGCGAGCGGCACTTGCCGTCCGCGCCAACGTAGACGAACTCCTCGCTGTGCGTGCAGGTCTCCGGGCCGTCGGTGAGCACGACGATATGGCGGGGGCCGCCAACCGTGAGGCCCTTGAAATGGGCGTAGGCCGTGTCGAGCGCGTCCCACAGGTTCGACCGGCCTTCGCCGCTGTACTTCACCTTCGACTCGAGCGCTGTGAGCAGGTACTTGCGGCTACCGGCGTTGGAGCCGAACGCCTTCTTCTGCTGGTCTGCGAGGCTAAGGACCTCGAAGCTGTCGCCATCTGTGGCGCCACCGGCGAAGCAGCCGCTGCCGCCGTTGCAGTCCCCGTCTGACGTGCACTTCTTGCCGTTCTTTGGGCCGCCAACGCAGGTCAGGTTGTCATCTGCTGCGACCGACACGCCCAGCTTGGCGTTGAAGTAGTAGCCGATCAGCCGATCGCGGTCGTTGAGGGCCTCCACGAACCGCTCGGCCGCTTGGATGCGTGAGTTGAACTTGTCCGACGGCACCAGTGGATCCGCCGTGTTCAGCTTGGCGCTGTTGTCTTCCTTGAAGGTGCTCGCGTCGACGAAACCCGAGACTGAGCCAGAGTGGTCCATGAGCAACGCGACGTTGACTCGCGACGACTCTTTGGCCGGATCGCAGCGCGAGGCGAGGTTGACGTACTTCACGGCCGCGGGTGTGAGCCCTTCGCCCTTGATGCCCGTTGAGCACGCGCCACCGGCGGCGACGGGGCCGCGCGGCTCCAGGCAGCCGAGGCTCACGCTGAAGTTGTTGGTGCCGACCGAGGCGTTGGAGCCGTCCGTCTGCACGCGGTACAGCTCGATGAGCTCGCCTTCCTTGATGGCCTGATCGCGATCGTTGTCGCACAGCGGCTTCTTCAGCTCCGTCGAGACGAAGTTGAGGTTGAACTCCAAGCCGTTGGTCGCGAGCTCGATCTCGTCTTCAAGTGGCGCGCCGCAAACCCGCGTCATCGTGCCGTCGTCGGCGATGTGCGCTGGGAACGAGGCGACCGCCTGCACGTCGATGAACTTGCGGTCGGGCAGGCTGAACTTCGCCGTCGAGTCACACGAGGGCAAGCCGGCGACCGCGATCGCGGCGATGGTCAACACGCTGCCGGTCGCCAAACGCCAGCGAAGTCGGCGAGCGTTCCCCGTGGCGTCGCTGGTCGTCGGCACGACGCTGGTGGGTCCGCCGGAGTCGTGCGTGCTCGTGGTGTCGTTCTGAACGTCGCTCATCACGTCGTTGGTATTCGTAACAGTGCGCTTGGTCACTGGGAGCTCCTGATGTCGCCTCGGGTCAATCGGATCCACGCCCACCGGGTTCACAGCTGCAAACCTTAGTCGCGGACGACGCGAGCTACCGAGGTGGAATGGCGCCATAAACGCCAAACTTTCGGCAACCTGTCGCCGTACGCGAGCGGCGTTGCGCGGCGCGTCTGGAGGGACGCAACCGCACAAAGGGCGCTGATTCTCAGGGGGGGTCCCGGTGAAGTCAACCCTGTGACTGGCATACCGGAGGCGAACGCGGCTTCTGCAACCGGGGCCCCCCCCCTCAGGAGGTCAATGGTCCGTCTGTGCGTGTTCCATCACCCGGAGATGTAGAAATCTGTGAAGGCCGGTGATTGGCCCCACGACGCGCCTTCGGCCACAGGCGACGGTCGCAGATTCTTCACTGCGGGTGTGACGGAAAGCTGAGGGCCGGGGCAATGGGTACAGCAGAGGGCGCGGGGCCCTCATCACATCTGTTGACGCTCCCAAGGGTATTGGCTACCGTTCGGCGCCGCTGCCCTTTGCAGGGGGCGATTGCGTGCACTGCGGAGCCCGGCCCCTCGGGACCCGATTGAGAGAGGAACCCAATGGCATCATCTATGACGAGCGGGCGTAGCGCCCATTGGCTATTGGTGTGCGTATGCGCCATGGCAGCGGCGTGCGGTTCGACGACCGACCCGACCAAGATTGGCGGCGGCACGACCCCTGAGACCGCTTGTATTCAGGGTGGCTCCAGCTTTGACTGCGTCGCAGCGGTCGAAGTGCGTGACGACACCGCCGGAACGACGGTGAGCAACGGCGGCATCGTGGGTGTGGCCGTGGGTAACGTCGCGACGGGCGGCAGCATCGATCTCAAGTTCAACGTCACGAACGTGGCGAATGTCGCGACGGCGTCGCTGCTTGAGATTCGCAAGATCACCGTGGAATACACCGCTACGAGCCCAGAAGAGTCGGCTGGCGCAGCGTTTCAGTGTTTCAAGTCGGACGGGGTCACGCCGTGCGCAGACGGCGGCTTTCAGCCCGTAGCGCCCAGTGGCGTGACGAAGCCCGGTTGGACCAACGCGGAGTCCTTCATCATCCGCTACAAGCGCTACGACGATAACAACCGTCAGGCCAACATCTTCATCGAGCTCGCCGGTGACCCGCTGTTCTACAACAAGAAGTATCTGGTGCGCTTCGACACGAAGGCGGGATCGCCGAAGATCAAGCTCTCGCCCGAGCTGCTGAGTTTTGACCAAGTCGCCCCCGACACCATCGCCAAGCAGGAGTTCACCGTGGTGAACAGCGGCGACGCGATCCTGGAGATCACCAAGATTGAGTTTACGGCCGACAAGGTGTTCACGCTCATCGACGCCGCCGGCAAGACCTACAAGCCTGGCGACCTGGTGCTCTTCGAGCCGCCGATCGCAGTCAAGCCCAATCAGTCGGAGAAGTTCACGGTCCAGTTTGAGCCGAAAGATCCCCACAAGAAGCAGGGCACCATCAACGTCATCACCAACGACCCGACGCCCAAGGCCGGGGAGCTGCCGGTCTTGGCCAACGCTAAGGTGCCGTGCATGCAGCTGGAGCCTGCCGCGTCGGTCAACTTCGGTGGCGTGAAGTTGGGCGCGCCCACACCGCGCGAGATTCGCATCAAGAGCTGCGGCGGCGCCGAGCTGGTGATCGACAAGATCGAATTCGGCGACGCTGGCAATAGCGACGAGTTCTCGTTCGACTTCACCAAGCTCAACGCCAAGTACCCCGGCGTGGACGCGAAGACTGGCCCGACGAAGGACAAGCCGCTCAAGATCGAGGTCAATGGCGAGGCCGTGTTCGAGGTGATCTACACGCCTGAAGACGAGAGCAAAGAAGACCCCAACACGGGCAAGCCGAAGCCGGATACGGCTGAGGTCAAGCTGACGACAAACGCCTTTAACTCGAAGAACTCGGTGCTTTGCGAAGGTATCGGCGTGATTCAGACCTGCCCCACGGCGAAGATGAAGGTCCAGGAAGGCGAGGAGGTCGTGCCGCAGACGATGCTGCACCTCAAGGGGGACCAGAGTCAGCCCGCGGGCGGCGGCGCCATCAAGAAGTACAAGTGGACGGCGAAGCAGCCCGGCGGCTCGAAGCAGGTGTTTGTACCCTCAAGCAGCTTCCCGAACCCCACCTTCACGGCCAATGCGGCTGGCGAGTACGAGTTCTGCCTTGAGGTCTGGGACCAGTCCGACCAGAAGGGCTGCGCGCCGGCCTGCGTGACGGTGTTGGTGCTGCCGGAAGAGGCGGTTCACGTTGAGCTGCTGTGGAATACGCCCGCCGACCCGGACGAGACGGACACGGGACCTGCGGCTGGCGCCGACATGGATCTTCACTTTGCCCACCCGCTCGCTCAGGCGCCTGATATCGACTGCGACGGGATCAAGGACCCGTGGTTCTCGAACCCCTTCGACACCTTCTGGTTCAACCCGAACCCGAACTGGGGCAGCGTCAACGCGAACGTGCCGGACAACCCGTCGCTCGACTTGGACGACACGGACGGCGCCGGACCGGAGAACCTCAACTTGGACGAGCCCGAGGGCAAAGTCGGCGCACCGAAATACTACCACGTGGGTGTGCACTACTGGAACGACCACGGCTTCGGGACGTCGTTTGCGACGGTGAACATCTACATCCTCGGTGTGCTCGCGCTGCAAATCGAGAAGGTCGAGATGAACGTGCTCGACATGTGGTACGTCGGCAAAATCAACTGGCCAAACTCTATGAGCGCCAAGGGCATCACGGTGGATCCCTTTCAGATCTGCTACCAGACCGGCAACCCTTGCGACAAAGCGAAGCCCGGCAAGTACTGGGTGCCGAAGGGCGCTTGGTGCATCAGCCCGTGCTACGTGAACCCAGCTTTCACCGCGACGCAGTCCGGTGCGAGCGTTAGCGCCTGCAAGGCACCTTGAGTTCTCGACGGACCGCACCTGACGACTACGACGTACGCTCGTAGCCCCTAATTGCAACAGCCCGCGGGCGTCGTTGGCTTGGCCCACAGTGGTCCTGTCGTCGGCGCCCGTGCTGCTTTGAGCGCTCCCTCCAGGGGCGTGGACGGCGCGCGAAACCCAGCGCAACGGCCCAGACCTCCATGGCCTGGGCGCGTCTGCTACGATCGCAACGCCATGATGACGCGCGCCGACCTTGGCCTGCGCCTGCCCCCGGGGAGCCCGCTATGATGCTTTTCAACTCGCCTGCGCGCACGACAGACCGCCGCACGAGCCGCCTAGCGCTGGCCGCGCTGCTGACCGCGTCTCTCGCCGCCTGCGCCGGCTGCAGCAGCGGCAAGACAGGCGACGCGACCAAGAAGAGCCCGACGACCACGACCAAGTGCGACGTCGACAAGGGCATCGATCTGTCCGCTGACATGCAGGTGTTTCGCGATGACCAGACGGTGAAGTCCGGCAGCGCGCTCAACGTCACGGCGGGCGGGCTCTCCGTCGGTAAGACGGTCGACACGGCGCTGTCGATTCGCAACAACGCCGCGGCGCTCGCAGCCCTGGAACTCAAGGTGCTCAGCGTATCGGTGGCCTACACCAAGCCCGATGGCGCGAGCGACAGCAGCAAGCCGTTCACCTGCCTCATCGAGGTCAGCGACGGCAAGTTCGAGTCCTGCGCGGACGCCGATCTGGGCGTGGTGACGCCTGGCGACGCTGACGACACCTTCTGCACCACCGGCACGGCCCGAAAGGCGCTGAACGTCGTCGTGCGCTTCGCCAAGCAGGACGACGAGATCGCGCGTCAAGCCGTGCTGACCATCGCGGTTCAGAACGACAAGAACTACGCGGGCAAGCTCTACAGCGTCGTGCTCAACACCAAGGTCGGCGCGCCGGCGGCGAAGATCACGCCTGAGACCGTGTCGCTCGACGTGGTGAAGCTCGGCGAGGTCGGCGAGGGGCTCTTCAAGATCGTCAACGCCGGTGAAGCGGCGCTGCTGGTCAGCCAGATCGACGTCGCCCCAAACAACGGCAAGCCGATCTCGATCGAGCTCGACGGCAAGATCTATCCAGGTGGGTCGGTGGTGCCGTTCGAGCCGCCGCTGAGCATCGCGCCGTCCAAGAACGTCCCCGTCATCGTCAAGTACACCGCGACCAGCGCGGCGCCGTACCAAGACGTGATCTATGTGCACACCAACGACAAAGGTGGCGCCAAGAACGACGGCGTGCACCGCGTCATCCTGACAGCCAACCAGAACGTGCCCTGCCTCAAGGTCATCCCCGCGAGCCAGGTGAACTTCGGTTTTGTGCCCATCGGCTCCGACGCGACCCGCAAAGTGACCCTGCAGAGCTGCGGCAGCGCCGACGTGGTGCTCGACACGGTGAAGCTCGGCGATGACGTGGAGGGCGTGTACAGCCTGGATACATCGGCGATTAGCGCGCTCGACGGCAAGCCGGTGAGCAAGGACAACCCGATCGTCATCAAGACGAACAAGTCCGTCACGGTCGACTTGGTGTGTGCGCCCGAGGCCGAACTCAAGAACAAGGAGGGCAAGCCGATCCCCTACACCGCGACGCTGGGCCTGGCCGACAACACGATTCAGGCCGACAAGCAGCTCGGGCTGTCCTGCTGGGGCACCAAGACCAACTGTCCGACGCCCGTGCTCGTCAGCCAGGAGGGCGAGGAGATCATCCCGCAGCAGGCGCTGAACCTCGTCGGTTCGCAGAGCTTCGCGGGGGCCACGCAGAAGGTGACGAAGTGGAAGTGGACGGTGCTCAAGCAGCCAGCGGGCGCGACGGGCCACCAGTTCTGGCCCAACGACGGCGCGCCGGACGTGCAGTTCGGGGTGCAGAAAGAAGTGAACAAAGTCAAGTACGTCACAGTGAACGTCGCCGGTGAGTATGTCTTTCAGCTCGAGGTGTGGGATGACGCCGGCAACGAGGCCTGCATCCCGGCGAAGCTGACGGTGCTGGTGATCCCCGATGAGGCGATCCACGTCGAGCTGCTCTGGGATAACCCTGACGACAAGGACAAGGAAGACACGGGGCTGGGCAACGGCGCCGACATGGACCTTCACTTTGCGCATCCCGACGCGGCGAAGAGCAAGTTGTGCAAAGTTCCCGCGGAGCTATGCAGCGGTAAACCGTGCAAGTGCCAAGACGATCTCGACAAAGATGGCCAGCCCGATCCGTGGTTCCACACCTTCAGCGATGTGTTCTGGTACAACCCAAATCCGAACTGGGCCAGCCTGAACCCGAGCGTCAACGACAACCCGGGCTTGGATCTGGACGACACGGATGGCTGGGGACCCGAGAACCTCAACCTGAAGACACCAGAGCTGAACACCGTGTACCGCGTCGGTGTGCACTACTGGGATAATCACGACTTTGGCGACGCGACGGCGAACGTCCGCATCTACATTCTCGGTGTGTTGAAGGCGGACATGACGTCGACAGTAATGAGCCAGTGCGACTTCTGGTGGGTGAAAGACATCGAGTGGCCGTCTGGCAACCTGCTGGACGTCGCGCCGGGCCAGACCAACGGCAAGTACAGCAAGAACTACACGCCCAAGTTCGCCAAGGCGCTCGGGGGCAAGTGCTCGGAATAGGCCGGCTCGGCTCAGGCCGGGTCGAGCGACAGCCACAGGATGTCCATGCGCCAGCGTACCCTTGCACGGCTCTCCGCCCGAACACGTCCCATGTCCAGCCCAGGCTGGCCCACGCAGACCGGTCTTTCAGCCGAGTTTTCTGGGGTTTTGGCGGCTGCCGCGCCGGCGCGATTCGGCGCTGATGTGCTGGCCCTGTCCGGGCTGATGCTGGGCCTGTTGTTGGCGCAAGGGTGTGGCACCGGCGACGCGGGCAGCGGCACGTGTGTCGAGACGACGTCGACCGGCGTCGACAAGATCGCGGTGGCCGCGCTGAACGACGAGGCGGGGGCCGCGCTAGCCAGCTACAGCTTCGATGCCAACCTCGTGACCACGCGCCAGTTCGTGTTTGTCCTCACCAACACCGCGAGCTTGTTCAGCGCGGCGCCGCTGAGCGTCAAGGCCATCTCGCTGGTCGAGACGGATGACACGGGCAAAGCGGTGACCTCAGCGCTGTTCAAGTGCGAGGGTCCGACGGGCAAACCGTGTGTGGCCAGCGATTTTCCGGCGGTGATCCCCGGCGGCTTCAAGGACGACGCGTGCACCCCCAAAGGGGCGAAGACTGGCGCCAACTTCACGGTGGTCTACAACCACGAGGCCGGCGCGTCGGCGCGAAAGGCGGTGCTGCACCTCGAGCTGGACGGCGATCCGACGCGCAAGACTCTCGATGTCACCTTCGCGACCGCGCTGGGGAAGCCGAAGTTCACGTGCGACGCCGACGTGGTCGATTTTGGCTCGGTCAAGGCGGGTGCAGCGCCGGTCGTCGAGACGTTTAGTTGTCGGAGTGTCGGCACAGCGCCGGTCGTCCTAGAGCGGGCGGAGCTGTTCAGCACCTCCGCGCCACCGCTCAAGCTGACGTTCTCGGGCCAGACGGTGGCGGTCGGCGCGCCGTATACCGGCCTGCCGGCGATCACGATTCCGCCACAGGGGTCTATCAAGCTCACCGCGACGCTCGGCGGCTTGGTGGCCGAAGAGAAGATCGGCGCGACGCTCAAGCTCACGACCAATGACTTCACAGCGGCCGAGACCACCGTTCAGTTCAAGGCAAACTCGTCGGGCCCATGCCTCAAGCCCAACCCGTCGACGATCGACTTCGGCGACGTCGGCGTCGGCGTGCCCAAACCCATCGAGGTGCAGCTCCAGGGCTGTGGAACGGAGGCAGTGACCGTCACCAGCATCGCGCTGGACCCTGGCGCGAGCGACGGCCTGAAGCTCGACTTTACGACCGGCAGCTTCACGGACGGCAAGGGCCCCACCGCGACGGACGCGTTGATTGTGCAGCCGAACGCGACGGCGAGCTTCCGCGTGATCTGCACGCCGGTCTCTCTGACGGCGGTGATCGCTGGCACCGTGCGTATCACGTCGAGCAACGCTGACGCCCGCACGATCCCGGTGAGCTGCACGCCCGCCAAGCTCGCCTGCCCAGTCGCCTGTTTCGATGTCCAGCCTGGCGTCAAGGTGGTGCCGCAGACTGAGCTGACGTTCAACAGCGCCTGCAGCAAGGCGGGCGGGACGCAGGTGATCGACAAGCGAAAGTGGAGCGTGACCCAGCCCAAGGGCGCGCCGCCGGCCAACTTCTCGCCCAACGCGACGGGCAAAGAGGTGAAGTTCACGCCCAACGTGGTGGGCACCTACGAGTTTGCTCTGGAGGTGTTCGACGATCTCGGTAAACCCGGCTGCCAGCCCGAAAAACGGACGATCGAGGTGGTGCCGGATGACAAGCTGCACATCGAGCTGACGTGGACGACCAAGGGCGATCCGGTGGTGGGTGACGACAAAGGCGCCGACCTAGACCTGCATCTGGCCCACCCCCTGGCCTCCAGCGTGCCCGGGCAACCCGACCTAGATGGCAACGGCGAGCCGGACCCCTGGTGGGCGCGATGCTACGACTGCTTCTGGTTCAACCCCACGCCGAAGTGGGGCGATGCCTTCGATGTGGCCGACAATCCAAGCGTTGAGCGCGACGATGCCGACGGCGAAGGACCTGAGAACCTCAGCGTGAAGGTGCCCGAGACCAACACTTGGTACACGATCGGCGCGTATACGTGGAGCGACGGCAAGTTTGGCGCGTCCCTACCGCGCATCCGCATCTTCATCGACAAGGAGCTGGTCTTCGACAAGACCGGGCCAGCGCTCAACACCGGCGACATGTGGTGCGCCGCGCAGGTGTCATACGATCCGCTCGCGACGACCACGAACGCGAAGGTCAAGCTCATCAAGGCCTGCAAGGGTGCAGATGGCGCCGGTAACTTGGTGACGCACAACTATCCGCAGTTCGATCCGAAGAAGCCGATGAACTGCGAGTGAGCGAGACTGCGGCTGACCGGGACACCGACCTTGCGACGATTCGCATAGCCGGTGACGCAGCAATGGCAACATCAGCGATATCAGGCGTGTTTTTTTCAACGTACACCCTTGACGCGCCTAGGTCCGGCGTGTAAACCGCCGGTTCTCATGCTCGCTTCTACGCGGCAGAGCACACCAAACGGAGAGCTCCAATGACCAAGTCGGACCTGATCGAAGCCATCGCCCAGAACGCCGGACTGACCAAAGACAAGGCCAGTATCGTTGTAAATGAAATCTTTGACCAAATGGTTGAAGCCATGAAGAACGGCGAGCGCATCGAGATCCGAAACTTCGGCAACTTCACCGTGCGCAACTACGAGGCCTACACCGGTCGCAACCCGAAGACGGGCGAGCCCGTGCAGGTTGGCTCGAAGCGCATGCCTTTCTTCAAGGTTGGCCTTGAGCTGAAGCGACGCGTCAACGGCGAGTAATTGCGGGTCTTGAGTGGCTTTCTTGGCAGCAGTCGGCGAATGGGGCATCTTTGACGCACCGTAACGGCGGGGAACATCTTCCCGCTGCCTTGTAGCCCACTTGAGCCGGCTCCTACGTGGTGGCTCGTATGTGGTGGCTCGTATGTGTTAGCTCCCCTGAGCCCGACTGTGCTAGCTCCTCTGAGCCCGATCTAAGCGCTCCACGCTGCTCGACTCAGCCGCGCCCTGACCGCCTCGCCGGTCCAAAGGTGGATGTATGGCCGCGAAGCGAACCGGAAGCGCGACAAACGGCGCCCGCATGAAATCCAGCTCGCCCAAGGCGCGCAAAGCGCCGTTCACGATCGCGTTCAGCGGCGTGACGGATGTCGGATTGGTACGCGAAGGCAATGAGGATTGCCTGTTGGCGCATCCGGCGGCAGGGCTCTACGTGGTGGCCGATGGCATGGGCGGCCACAACTGCGGTGAAGTGGCGTCCCAGTTCGCAGTCGAGGCCATGATGGCCTTCTACGACTCCGAGGACATCACCCAGCGCGTCAAGGACGCTCACAAGCAAGCCGTCAAGCAGCTGCCGAAGAGCTCTCGGGACCCGAGCTTCCACGCGCTGCGGCTGCGCAAGGCTGCGGAGAGCGCGAATATCTCGGTGTATCGCTTGTCGCAGCAGCACGAGGCGTTGCGCGACATGGGCACGACCGTTGTCGCGGCCGCCTTCTCGGGTTCGCGGCTGTACGTGGCGAATGTCGGCGACAGCCGTGTCTATCGTATGCGTCGTGGCGAGCTGGTGCAGTTGACCGAGGACCACAGCCTCGTGAACGAGTATCTGAAGATGAACATGCTCCGCCCGGAGGATGTTGAGAGTTTCCCGTACAAGAACGTCATCGTGCGCGCAGTCGGCCTGCATGAGCGCGTGACCGTCGACGTGACTTGGTCGACGGTGAAGCCCGGTGACCAGATCCTGTTGTGTAGCGACGGGCTGACCGATCTGGTCAAAGACGACGCTATCGCCCACGTGCTGAGCACCTCCGCCACGCCGGACGAGGCGACCGCCAAGCTGGTCGAGTGCGCGAAAGACGCTGGCGGTCACGACAACATTTCAGCGTTGTTGATTGAGCTGCAGCCCTTCGACGCTGACGCGGTCGCGGCTCCGCTCGTCAAGTTGCCGCCCACCACGAGTGACGCGGCGGAGGAGAGCGCGCTGCCAGCTCCGAGCGGCTCGCCACCTCCGGGGCCGCCACCTCCGGGCCCTGCGCCCTCGGGCCCGCCGCCGCCAGGACCAGCGCCAATCGACTAGGTTGAGCGGTGTGAGTCCGGCGAGCGATCTGAATCTGATCCGGCAAATTTCGTAGTCGTCCAGCAACGACTCGGACCCTGGCATTGCCCATGGTTCAGGTCTTTGTTGTGAGGAGAAGGTCATGTTTCCACGTCGTCGATATCGCGTCGCCATCCTCGGAGCGACTGGCGCGGTCGGGGGAGAGCTGCTCAAGGAGCTCGATCTGCGTCGCTTCCCAACCTCGGAGGTCCGCGCGCTGTGTTCGCCCGCTTCGGCGGGTTCGGACGTGCGCCACGGCAAGCGCAAGCTGATCACGGCCGCAGCGGTCGCGGAGCAGTTCGCCGGGGTCGAGTTGGTGTTCTCGGCGGTGGACGCTGAGGTGGCCGCGCAGTGGCTGCCTGTGGCCCGCGCGGCAGGCGCTGTCTGTATCGATTGCTCCGATTGGGGCCGCAGCCAGGAAGACGTGCCGTTGGTCATTCCGGAGTTGAACCCGGAGCGATTAGCCCATCAAGACGGCCTCATCAGCAGTCCGAGCCCGGCGACGACGGTGGCTGCCCTTGCGCTGGCGCCGCTGAAGAACCTGGGTGGCGGCATCGTCGACGTGGTGATGACGACGCTCGAACCGGCGTCGGGGGCGGGCGCCAAAGGCCAGAGCGAGCTCTCCGGCCAGGCGGTCGCGCTGCTCAACTTCGCGCCCGTGGAGGTCGACGTGCACCCGGCGCGCTTGGCGTTCAACTGCATCCCCCAAGTCGGGGCGATCGACGAGAGCGGCCACAGCGCCGCAGAGCGCACCATCGAGACCGACCTCGCGCGGCTGCTCGGCGTGAAGGCCTACGCCACCTGTGTGCGGGTGCCCGTATTTGTCGGCACCACCGTGAGCCTGACGGTGCGCCTCCACACCGCTGTGGAAGCCGCCGCTGTGGACGCCGCGCTGGACGCTGCCCCGGGCATCACAGTCGTGCGCGAGGGTGTGCCGCCCTACCCCATGGTCATGGACATGAATGAACGTGAGGGCGTGCAGGTGGGCCGTGTGCGGGTCGACGGCCCGATCGTGCGGCTGTGGCTCGTGGGCGATAATCTGCGCAAAGGCGCCGCGACGAACATGGTGCAGATCGCCGAGCTTCTCGACGCCGTGTGGTCGGTAGCGCAGGCTTAGCCTCGTGGGGCGTGGGCGCGGCGGCTGCCAAAATGTCACGCGACGCGGCGACGGGTCACCAAAGTCGTGTCGCTGCGTCACCTGAATTACGGCCAACAATGGCCGACAATGCCGTGGTTTTCGTTCGTTGCGATGCGATGCTGATTGGCACGCACCGTGCACTTCTAGGGTGGTAGGTAGGAAGGGGAAGCGACTTTCCCAAACTGGCCGGCGCCTAGCGCCACCGAAGATAGCTGGAGCAGAGCGCGCCATGACCGACACATTCGTAAGGGAGACGCGACAGCGCTTTGGCGTCGCCACGCAGGCGGCATGCTTGGCGCTGACGATGGGGTTGGCGCTCGTGGCCGCACCTCGCGGCGCGGACGCGGCTCAGGTGAAGATCGTCAGCATCACCGCGGCCCCTGGCGCGTCTGACGGCTTCTTGCCCGATGACCGGCTCGGCCTCGTCGGACACACGGTCGGCGACAACGTCGTCACCCACACCATCAACAAGGCCGATTGCGAAGCGATCCTCGCCGCGGCCAGCGCGACCGTACGGATCACGTGGAACTGGTCGGACTACGCCACGCTAGCGTTGACCGCCGCCACCAGCGGTGTTGGGTCCGGCACGGCGGCGCCGCACTACGCCATCAAGATGGCGACGCCCACGAACACGTGCTCCATCTCGGAGTTCAAGGAGACGGACGCCTCGGTCGACAAGTGCTCGATCATCGCGGCGGAGCGGAAGTTCACTTCGATCGCGACGACAGACGAGCTCTTCGACCTCAACCTGAAGACGCTGATGGGATCGCCGGCCAACTGCAATGGCAACGTCGACGGCACCGCGACCGTCTACTTCATCCTCGACGATGCTGGCCTGGGCATCACCATCGGAGGCGTCGCGCTAGAGTTCGACATCGACACCAAGGCGCCGGACGCACCGACGATCAACGCCGTCTCCGCTGGCAACCAGAACCTCAAGGTGACGTGGACGACCGTAGACGAAGCGACGACGAAGTATTCGCGTGTGTACTGGTCCAAGGTGTCCTTTCCAGCGACGGCGCCCACGCAAGCGACGTCGTGGAGCGGGCTGCAGGAGGATTCGAGCTACCAGATCACCGGTCTCACCAACGGCGAGACCTACTTCGTCGCGGTGACGAGCATCGACGAGTTCGACAACGAGAGCGTCGCCGCCAAGGTCGTGCAAGCCTCGCCGGTGCCGGTGCAAGACCTCTGGCAGTCGTACAAGGCCAACGGTGGCGCGTCAGAGGGCGGGTACTACGGCTGCTCCGCGGGTCGACCGGCGCCGCGTGGCGCTGGACCGGACCGCTCCGCGCCTTGGTGGATCTTGCTCGCGGCCGGGGCGCTGTTGCTGCTACGACGCCGCAAAACCGCGGTTGCAGCGGCGTTGCTGATCGCGTGCGCGACGATCGCGGCGCCGCAGCAGAGCTTCGCTGAGTCGCCGCGGACGATGAGTCTCGACATCCAGGCGGGCTACTACACACCGATGATCGATCGCGAGTTCAGCAAGACCACCGGCGCGACGCCGTACGCCGACATGATGACGACGCCAGCCATGCTCTACGGCGCGGCCTTGGATTGGCGACTGCTCCACGGCATCGGCGAGCTCGCGGTTGGCTTCAGCGTTGGCTACTGGTCGCAGACCGGCAAGGCGCTACGCTACGACGGCACGGACAGCGATGACGAGGTTGAGCTGCTGGTGGTGCCGGTCACGCTGGATCTGATCTACCGCTTCAACTGGCTCGCCGAGAAGTTCAGTTTCCCGCTGGTGCCCTACGTCAAGGGTGGCCTCGCCTACGGTTTCTGGTGGGCCAGCGATGGCACGGGTGAGACGAGCACGTACACCGACGCCAACAACAAGGTCTTCACGGGTAGCGGCGGCGTCGCCGGCTTGCATGGGACCATCGGGATGCGGCTGCTGCTCGACGTCTTTGAGCCAAAGGCGGCCCGCGGTTTCGACATCGAGATGGGTGTGAACCACAGCTACCTCTACATCGAGTATTCACGGCTCGCGCTGACGAACTTCGGCGACGCGAAGGCGCTCGATCTCAGCGACGACGTCGTGATCCTCGGCCTCGCCTTCGACCTGTGATGCGCTGAGGTCGGCCTTGAACAGCGACTTGAACCCCGAATTGTTGGCCGTCGAGCCGAAGCCGCTGCGGCGGATCTTGCTGTGGGTGGCGTTCGACGGCGCCGGATTTCATGGCTTTCAGCAGCAGGGCAGCTTGCGGACGGTCGCGGGCGCACTCGAAGACGCGTGGCACACGTTTCGCGGTGAGCGGGTGACGATGCGCGGCGCCAGCCGCACGGACGCAGGCGTACACGGTCGGCGCATGCCGGTGACGTTCGAAACGGCCGACGACATCCCCATCAAGGGCGTTCGGTTTGGTCTCGACCACGTGCTGGGCGAGGACATCGCTGTCGTTGGCGCAGAGGACGTGCCCGAGGCCTTTCACGTGCGCCACGACACGATCGGCAAGCGCTACGTCTACCGGGTCTGGGCGGGGCGTGGGCGCGAGCCGACCCGGCGGCGCGACCATTGGCATGTGCCTAGATCGCTCGATGTCGCCGCCATGAACGCCGCCGCGCTGCATTTCATGGGCGAACACGACTTCGCCGGGTTTCGCACCACGGCGTGCACCGCGGTCAGCACGATCCGCAGCATCAGCCGCGTCGCGGTGCGCACCGAGGCCGACGCCGGGCTGGGCACCGAGGCCGTCGACGCGGACCGCGTGGTCATCATCGTCGTGGAGGGCAACGCCTTCCTGCACAACATGGTGCGCATCATCGCTGGGACGCTGGTCGAGGTCGGCAAGGGAAAGATCACGGCAGACTCGGTGCCGGCGCGCATCGCCAGCCGTGCGCGGACACAGGCTGGGCCCACGGCGCCTGGCCACGGACTGACGCTAGAAGCCGTATTTTATGGGCCGTACGGCGAGCGCCAGGGCTTGGAGCACAAGCAGCTCCTGACCCGTCTCCGCGCCGGCGTTGAGCCGGCATAGGCCTACTGGCAGCCGAAGCTCTTGGCCGCCGCGTTCCACCCGCAAGTCTGTGAGACCTTGGTGCAGTCGAGCGCCTGGATGACGTCGCTGGAGCAAAACAGCCACGTCGTCCCCTCGCACTGGCCCGCCGGCGGAAAGAGCGGTCCGCACGTCGCGCCCTGTTTGGCCTCACAGAAGCCGCCAGGGCAAGCCCAGCCCGCGGTGCAGCCGCCACCACACGTGCCGCCGCAGCCGTCGCCGCCGCACTCCTTCGCCTTGCCGTCTTTGTCGGTACACGCCGGCGTACAGGCTGGTTTGTCGATGCAGCCGTACTGGCTCGTGTTGGTGTCGTAGCCGCAGACCTTCTTGGGCACCTGCGAGTCGCAGAACGTCACGGTCTTCTGAGCCGACGCGCCGGTGCCGACACACAGCGTCAACACGTCGCCCGCGCAGCTGCCGTCCTTGGGGATGCCCTTGCAGGCCGTCGCTTCGCAGACGCCCTTGGCGTCGTCGCAGAGGTCGCCCGTCGCGCAGTCGCCGCACGAACCGCCGCAGCCGTTGCCGCCGCAGACCTTGGTTCCTCCGCCCGCGAGCGCGCACGAGCCGGTGCAGTCGTCCTTGTGGCAGCTGAAGTCGACGCCGCAGCTGTAGTCCTTGGGGCAGTCTCCACACGAGCCGCCGCAGCCGTTGTCGCCGCACTTCTTGTCGGTACAGACGGGCTTGCAGAAGGCTTGGCATTTGCCGCCATCCGGCGCGCACACCTCGCCCGAAGGGCAGAACCCGCAGACCGAGCCGCAGCCGTCGGGTCCGCAGGCCTTGCCGGCGCACTGCGGCGTACACGCGCCGTCGGTCGTCGGAAACGCCACGTCAAAATCGCCAGCGCTGGTGTCGGGCGCGGCGCCAGCGTCGGGCGAATGGCTATCGGCGGCGCTGGTGTCGCCGTTGGCCTTCTTGATGTCGGCCTGCGTGCCGCTGTCCGCCGCGCCGGCGTCAAACAGCGACGCGGCGCCAGCGTCGGCGCCGGCATCGGTCCCCGCGCTGTTCGCGCCGCAGCCAGCGAGTAACAGCAGGGTCGTGGCCAGCCACGCAGCGCGCGACCGGCCCGGACGGCGGCGAATGGCGAGGTGGCTGTGCGGTCGGTTGACGAAACGGCGGCGCTGACTCATGTGCACTCCAGGCAGGGTCGCCAGTCTACAAGACCCGCGTCGCGAACGCCCGCGCGCTGCGATCTGACGGAATGGCGGAAGGTGCGGGTTGTTTCACATCGGCGCCGTGGCCCATACGTGACAAAATGGCAGCGCCAGCCCGGGTCGCCAGGGTCCGACTGTGACAAGGCGTCGCGGTACTTCTCGACGAGGCCGAGAAACCAGCGGTGATCCCGCGCAGTTCGAATCTTGGCACGCTGGCACGACCCTTGCTTATTTCTAACGTAGACCCGCCGGCATCAGGCCGCGCCAACCGGAGCTTTGCACCACGATGGAGACCTTGCTCAAGCGCCATTTCTGGGTTGTGAACCTGCTCGGCATCGCGATCATCGCGTGGCTCGTCGGGGGATCGCTCAACGGTTTTGTCGGCATGAAGCTGTCGGCGGCGAGCAGCAACGACATCGACGTGGCCAGCCTGAAAGCGGGCGCCGGCAGCAGCGCGCTGGCCGACAGGCTCGCTTCGGCGCGGTCGGGCAGCGGCGCGAGCGGCGCGATGGAGGCGGCGAGCCCCTTCCTGATCGACGAGCCGCCCAAAGAGGTCGAGCCAGAGCCCGAAGAAGCCGAAGCACTCGATGAGAAAGCGCCCGATGGTCCTCTTGAGGCGTCATTCGAGGTGACGAAGCTGCCGTTGAAGCTGCTGGGCACCATGGTGGTCACGCCAGCCCGCTACTCGAGTGGAACGATGGAGGTGAACCGCAAGGACCAGAAGATCATCACGATCGGCGTGGAGCTGCTCGGTGGACAGGCGCGCGTCGAGGGCATCTTTCGCACGTACGTGGTGCTGAAGGAGAGCAATAAGCTCACGATCGCGCCGCTTTGGCCACGCCCAGAGGCGGCGAAACCGGCGGAGAGCCCGAGCACTGCCATGGCGCCGACGGCGCGACCGACCGACGGTGGTGTGGCGCGGCCGGGTCGCGCGGCGGCCGCGAGCACGGCGGACGGCGTCAAACGCATCAGCTCCACCAGCTTCCAGCTCGACCGCTCGATGCTCAATCGCAAGCTGAAGAACTTGGCCAGCCTCGGCCAACAGGCGCGCGTCGTACCGAACTACCACCGCGGCAAATACGACGGGTTTCGGATGATCGGCATGGGCTCGAGCAGCATGTTTCGCGACATGGGCTTCAGCAACGGCGACATCATCAAAGTGATCAACGGCAACCGTATCGACAGCCCCAACAAGGCGCTCGCGCTCTACGAAGCCCTGAAGAACAAGTCCCGCCTGACCGTGCAGATTGAGCGCGGCGGCATGCTGAAGACCCTGCGCTACACCGTGCGCTGAATGAGAGGCGATCCCCCCGGCGGGCTCGCGCACCACAGGATGAATCAATGAGGTCAGGACCGCCCCTCGCGCGCCGCGAACGCCCGGTAGCCAGCACTCAGCTGGCGCTACCCACGACTCGGCTGGCGACCCCCACCAAAGTGCTGGTGCTGGCGCTCGCGCTCGCGATCGCCACGCCGCTGGTGACGTCGACCCGAGCTGCGCAGGCGCAGGCCGCGCGCAAGATCCCGGTACGCACGGTGCGGGCCGGCACGATCAACAAGTCGGGCAAGCGCAAGGTCGCGGCGGGCGCCGGCTCTGTCGGCGTGTTCAAGCGCAGCAAGGGCAAGAGCAAGCTCGATCCGAAGTACGATCCTGCGGAGGCGACGGCGCGCGTGAACGGCACCGCACCAGCCCGAGCGGGCAGCGGCCCGGGCGCGGCGAGCGTCGGTGGCAATGGCGCAGAGCTGCCGCCTGAGGCCAAGAAGATCGAGGATTGGGTCAACTTCAAGAGCAACATCGACAAAGACATTAAGTGCAAGCGACTGCCACCGACCGCCAAGGTCACGCTCGATTTTGACCAAGCGCCGCTGGAGTCCATCACCAAGCTGATGAGCTGCTGGATGGACCGCAACTTCCTCATCGCGAGCAATCGCCGCGGCGCCAAAGTCACCATCATCTCGCCCCAGCCGGTGAGCGTCTACGAGGCCTGGCGGGCCTATTTGTCGGCCTTGCATGTCAACGGCATGACCATCACCAAACGCGGCCAGTTCTACCATGTGGTCGACGCCAACAAGGCGCTCTCCAGCGGCTCGCCCGTGCTCGGCGTGAAGAGCGGCGTGCCCGACGACGACCGGATCGTGACGCGGCTGGTGCGGCTTGAGCACATCGAAGCCAAAACGATGGAGGCGCTGCTCAACAAGTTCAAGGGCACCGGTGGCGACATCTTCACCTATGAGCCCAACAATACGCTCATTATCACGGACACCGGCGCCAACATTCGCCGCATGATGCGACTGCTGAAGAACATCGACGTGCCGCTCGGCAAGGACAAGATCTGGATTCGACCGGTGCAGCACATGCAGGCGTCGGAGCTCGTCGAGAAGGTCAACGCGGTGTTTGGCGAGGGTGGCGGCGCATCGACCCGCGGCAGGACCCGCACGACGCGGCGCCGTGGCAAGCCGGTGTCGACGGCTGGCGGCACCAACGACATCACCAAAGTCTCGATCTCCAAGGTGATCGCCGACGAGCGCACCAACCAGATCATCATGATCACGACGCGCTCGAGCTACCTGAAGGTCGACCGACTGATCCGTAAATTGGACGTCCCGATCCCGGGTGAAGGCCAGATTCACATCCACGCGCTCGAGAACGCGGACGCCGAAGATCTGGCGCAGACGCTGCAGTCGCTGGCCGGTGGTGGCGGTGGCAGCAGCAGCCGCGGTCGTGGCAAGGCCAAGCCCAAGGGCAAAAGCGGCGGATCGGCGGCGCTGTTTGAGGGCGAGGTGAAGATCACCGCCCATAAGGCGACGAACTCCTTGGTCATCGAAGCGTCCCTGAAGGACTACCTGAGCCTGAAGAAGGTCATCGCCCAGCTCGATCACCGGCGCAAGCAGGTCTACATCGAGGCGGTGATCATGGAGATCTCCACCACCAAGAACCGCACGATGCAGATCGCCGGATCGGCCGGAAAGACGTTCGATATCGGCGGCGACACGATCCCGCTGCTCTTTGGTCTCGGCGGCGTCGGCATGAACGGCTTCGACATGAGCCAGCTGACCTCCGGTGGGTTCGCCGCGGGGCTGCAGGGCCCGTCTTTGCAGGGCAGCAGCGCCGTCACGGGCATCGCCGGGGCGCTGCCGAAGTATGGCTTCCTGATCCAGGCGATTCAGGAGAACAGCGACGTCAACGTGCTGTCGACACCGCACATCCTCACGCTCGACAACGAAGACGCCGAGATTCAGGTAGGCCGCAAGGTGCCCTATCGCCAGGCCAACCTCGGTGGTGGCGGGCTGAGCAGCTTGGCCGGTCTCGCTGGCGGCCTCGGCGGCCAGGCCAGCGGCGCGCTGGGTGCGCTGGGTGGGCTCGGCGGGCTCGGCGGCGGCCTGGGGTCGATGATCCAGTTCATCGACGTCGACCTGACGCTGAAGATCACGCCGCAGATCAACAACAGCAACTTCATCAAGCTCAAGATCGACCAGAAGCTCGATGAGATCGAGGCGATGGACCCCAACCTTGGGCCGACAACGTCGAAGCGCCACATCACCAACACCGTGGTTGTGCGCGACCAGCAGCCGGTGGTGATCGGCGGCTTGATTCAGGATCGCGAGACGACGGGCGTCGCCAAGATCCCGCTGCTCGGCGACCTGCCGCTCATCGGTATCCTGTTTCGCAAGAGCACCAAGCGGGTTGAGAAGAAGAACCTGCTGCTGGTGATCATCCCGCACATCATCAAGGACCCGAGCGACATCCGGCGCCTGCATCAAGAGAAGATGGCGCAGCTGCGACAGTTCGCCGAGGACCTCGCCACCAAGCGCAAGGAGTACGAGGGCAAGATCGATTACCGCAAGAAGTCGGGGATTTTGCAGCTTATCTACGCGGCTGTGGAGCGCAGTGAGGCCGAGCGCAAACAAAACGAGAAGGCGTATTACAACAACGCCAACGTCGACATCGTCGGGCCGCCCGAGCACCACGACCTGGAGCACGACCCCTTCGCCGAGCACGAGAAGACCCTGAAGGACCAGCCTCGTGTTGAGGTGATCGACCTGCCGAGGGCGAAGCCGCACGCGGACGAGCCGAAACCAGCGACGACGCCAGCGACGAAACCGACGACGACGAACGGCAAGCGCCGCGGTGTTGGTTCCAAGAAGTAGCGCCCCACGATCCGACAGCGGTTGGATCGGCAGATGGACCCGGAGTTGAGTGTGAACATCGCCCCCTACCCGATAAGCGACAAACCGAGCATCGACGCGCGGCCGATCGGTGAGATCCTCGTCCGTGACGGGGCGTGCACTGAGACGAACGTCGTCGACGCGCTGGAGATGCAGGTCGAGCGCGGCGGGCTGTTGGGTGAGCTGCTGGTACAGATGAGCGCCATCACGCAGCTGCAGCTGACCCGCGCGCTGGGTGCGCAGTTCGGTCTGGACGTGGAAGAGCGGATCGATCTGGACGAGCTCGACGTCTCGCTCGTGGGCGGCCTGACGATGGGCTACGCCAAGGGTGCCGGCGTGCTGCCGACCCGTCTCGAAGACGGCGTGCTTGAGGTCGCCCTGAGCAACCCGATGTCGATCGACGTGCTCGACGATCTGCGGATCTTGCACGCGCAAGCGACGATCGAACCGTATCTGGTGACGCCGGATGTGCTCAACGAGGCCGTGAATCACGCCTTTGACCGCCGCGCGCGGGCCGATCAGGTGGTCGACGATCTGTCGAAAGAGGACGGCGTCGTCGACATCGCCGCGGAGCTGGAAGGCGCCGCGAAGGACATCCTCGACGAAGACGACGAGGCGCCGATCATCCGGTTGGTGAACTCGGTGCTGAACCAGGCGGCGAAAGAGCGTGTCAGTGACGTGCACATCGAGCCGATGGAAAAGTACGTCCTGTTTCGCTTCCGCAAAGACGGCGTGCTGCGCGAGGTGGTGCGGGCGCCGAAGCGCTTTCAGCCCGCGATTACGAGCCGCATCAAGATCATGGGCGAGCTGAACATCGCCGAAAAACGCCTGCCGCAAGACGGCCGTATCCGAATCAAGGTCGCCGGGCGTGACATCGATCTGCGGCTCTCGACCATCCCCACCGCCCATGGCGAGCGCATCGTGATGCGGCTGTTGGACAAGACGTCGACCACCCTCGATCTGCTCGCGCTCGGCATGCGTGAGGAGACCATGGCGCTGCTGGAGAGCCTGATTCGTCGGCCAAACGGCATCATCCTCTGCTGCGGGCCGACCGGTTCGGGCAAGACGACGACGCTGTATTCGGCGCTGGTGACGATCAACAAACCCGAGGTCAACATCCTGACCATCGAGGATCCGGTCGAGTACCAGCTCGAAGGCATTGGCCAGATGCAGGTGCAGCCCAAGATCGGGTTCACCTTCGCCGGCGGTCTGCGCGCGACGCTGCGCCAAGATCCCGACGTGGTGCTGGTCGGCGAGATCCGTGACCTGGAGACGGCCGAGATCGCGGTGCAAGCGTCGCTGACCGGTCACTTGGTGTTCAGCACGGTCCACACCAACGACGCCGCGTCGACCTTCACCCGAATGGTGGACATGGGCGTGGAGCCTTTTCTGCTGTCGTCCTCGGTCATTGGCATTTTGGCACAGCGCCTGTGTCGGACCCTGTGTCGCGACTGCAAAGAGCCCTACCACCCCACCGATCTCGAGCTGGAGCAGATCGGCCTGAAGCGCGACGACGATCGCATCGTCAGCGCCCGTTTTCACCGCGCGAAAGGTTGCCCGGAGTGTGGTGGCAGCGGCTACGCCGGACGCATGGGCCTGCACGAGCTGCTGGTGCCCGACGAGAGCGTCAAACGGCTCGTCGTCGACAAGGCCGACGCGGGCACGATCAAGAAGGCGGCGGTGGCGGCCGGCATGATCACGCTGCTGATGGACGGCGCCATCAAGGCCATGAACGGCAAGACGACGATTGAAGAGGTCATGCGCATCGCCACGGCGGCGGTGGAGTGAATGAGCGCGGTGTTGTGTTGGAAACGTAGCGGAGGGAGCTAGGTCGTGGCGGTTTTTGAGTACATCGGCAAGTCGGCGGGCGGCAAGACGGTCAAGGGGGTGATGGACGTCGAGAGCGTCCGCGCCCTCAAAGCCGCGTTGCGTCGCGATAAGGTGTTTCTGACCGAGTACAAGCAGACCTCCGCTGGCAAGGCCGGCCAGAGCCGCGTCAAGGCCGGCAAGACCCAAACCGCGGGCTCGTCGGACATTGACGTCGCCGAGCTGCTCACCCGCATCTCGCCGATGGACATCGCCGAGATGACGCGGCAGCTCGCCACGCTGCAGAAGGCCGGCGTGCCGCTCGTCGATTCGATGAGCGCGATCGTCGAGCAGACCGAGAATTCAAAGCTAAAGCGCATCTTGTCGGCGGTGCGCACCGACCTGAACGAGGGCACGTCCTTCAGCCAATCGTTGGCGAAACATCCCAAGGTGTTCACGACGACCTACACGAACATGGTCCGCGCCGGCGAGTCCTCGGGCAACTTGGACCTGGTGCTGCAGCGGCTCGCCGACTTCACCGAAGCGCAGGTGCGGCTGCGCAACAAGATCGTCGGCGCGATGACGTATCCGGTGATCATGATGCTCATCAGCGTGCTGATCGTCGGCGCGATGATGATCTTGGTGGTGCCGAAGATCACGGTCATGTTCGAAGACCTCGGCGCCGACCTGCCCTTCATCACCAAGGCGCTGATCTTCATCAGCGGCATGCTGAGCACGTGGTGGCCGCTGTTTATCGTCGCCGGGGTGGCGCTGTCGATCCTGTTTGAGCGGTGGCGCGCGAGCGAGTCCGGCGCGGTGAAGTGGGACACGTTCCTGCTCAAGGTGCCGGTGCTGGGCGATCTGGTGCGCAAGATCGCGATCGCGCGATTTGCCCGCACGCTCTCGACGCTGCTGAGCTCGGGCGTGCCGCTGCTGTCGGCCATGGAGATCGTCGAGAACGTGGTCGACAACAAGGTGCTCAGCGCGGTGCTCGGCGAGGCGCGCGTGGCGATCCGGGAGGGCGACACGATCAGCGGGCCGCTCAAGCGCTCCGAGGAGTTCCCGCCGATGGTGGTGCACATGGTGGCCATCGGCGAGCGCACCGGCGAGCTCGAGAGCATGCTGAAGAACGTCTCGGAGAGCTACGAGAATCAGGTCGACACCAAGGTCAACGCGCTGACGTCGATCTTGGAGCCGATCATGATCGTTGGGATGGGGTTTGTGGTGGCCTTCCTGGTCGCGGCGATCTTGCTGCCGATGATGCAGTTGACCTCCGCCGTTAGCGGCTGAAGGGGTGGGCCCGCGTGGCCCGAGGAGTGAGCTATGGATACGACACAAGAGACTGGGATGGGACTGGAGAAGATGGGGCACGAAGGGATGGAACGGCCGCGGTTGGCGCCACACGACAGCCACATCCGGGCGCAGCGAACGCTGGCGTGGCGGACGGCACAGCGTGGCCAGCGCGGCATGACGCTCATCGAGATCATGGTCGTGATCGTGATCATCGGCGTGCTGGGCTCAGCGCTGGCGGTGGGCGTGTTCGGCATGCTCGGCGACGCCAAAGAAAACATCGCCAAGGCGCAGATCAGCCAAATTGGCGGCGTGATTGAGATGTATTATTCGGTGCACGGCGACTACCCGGAGAGCCTCGAGATGCTCACCGAAGGCAAGCATCCCAAGCTCAAGAAGAGCATCCTCAAGGATCCGTGGCGCCAGGATGTGCAGTACAGCGCGGAGGGTGACGGCTTCACGCTGTGCACCGGTGGCGACGATAA
>CALENB010000277.1 GCA_937910235.1 uncultured Myxococcales bacterium
CAATAACGCCACCCACCTTCGCCTGCGTCAAAGACGGGTGTTCGCGAGACTGCCTAGTCTACCGTCATGGACGAAACGATGATCGAGGCCCCCGTGTTGGCTAGGCTTTTGGCCCGCCGTCTGTGTCGCTGGGCGCGTCTTTGTCGGAGCCCTGATCCGCGTCTCCGTCCGCGTCTCCGTCCACGTCTTCGTCATCGGATCGTCGAAACAGGATGAACGTCGCCAAGGCAGCCGCCACGAGCGCGATGATCAGCAACGTGCTGTTGTCCCCTTCCCGTGGTTCCGACGGATCGCTGCCGTTGCCGTTGTTGGCGCCGGCGCCGGCCGCCCCCCGTCCCGCTGGTTGGGCGTGCGCCGACCCAGCCGCTGCGCCCGCCTGAGTCGCGGCGCCAGCGGCTGCCACCGGCTCCATGATCGCCGGTTGTTTGGGCCGCGCCGCGATCACCCGCCAGATGGCTGCGTCGTCGTCTTTGGCGAGCGCGGCCTCGAGCGTGGCCGCAGCAGCGGGCGCGGATCCTTGCCAGATCACGCACCATGGGCCGGCACGGGTCCCCTTGCACGTCGGTCGCGGATCGGAGAGCACGACGTCGTGGCAGGCCCCTGCCTCCGTACAAACTTTAGCGGCGACGGTGACCTTCTCAACCTTCGCCGTGGCCAGCCGCCACGCCGGCGCGGCCCGCAAAAAGGCCGCTTCGACCGCGCGTTCGACGCCGGCCGGCAGGACACGGAGGGCGGTGTCTGGGCCGCTCGGGTTGTCTTCAGCTGACGCCGCAGGCGCGAGCAGCAAACCGCCAGCTGCGATCAACCACGCCAGCCGGCGCGCTCCCGTGTTTCCGGCTTTCATCGGCATCCTCCTCGAACTCTGGTGTCGGCGGCGGCGGCGGAACACCGACGCCGTCGCGTTGAATCGACCTATTCGGCTAAACTTCGCCAGTGTACAGTGCCGCACTTCGTAGCGTGGCATCAAGATGGTGGAACACGATCGATGTGGCCGGAGTCGGAGACGCCATGGCTGAACGAGTCCTGCTGAGCTTCGACGAGTCCGCCTTGGGTGATCTACCCTGGTTTGCGGCGCTTCAGCGCAATCGCCCGAGGCTCCAACCACCGCCGCTGCGCGACGACGTGCGAGCGGCTGCGTGTCGAGAATGGGAGGATCGCGCCGCGGCCGAGTACGTTGGCGTGATGATCGTCCGCCGCCTGCACGGGCTGCTGGTCGACCTCAACGCCCCCGCCGATCTGCAAGCCTTTGCGCTCACCATGATGCTCCAAGAGCAGGAACATGCGGGTCTGTGCATGGCGGCCGCGCGCAGCCTCGGCAGCGACGGAGCCATCTCATTCGAGCTGCCACAGCTGCAGCAAGCGCGAACGCCCGAGTCGGTTGAGACCCAGCTGCTGAAGATGCTCGCGACGACGTTTCTGGTCGGCGAAGTGACCGCGTTTGCCCTCCTCAGCCATGGTGTGCGTCACCTGCCGCCGTCCGGCTATCGAGAGACGCTTCGTGAGATCTTGCGCGATGAAGCCAGCCACGCTCGCATCGGCCAGGCCCTGCTCCGCGCCCTGCGCGACAGGCCCGACACGACGTGGGCGCGCTACCCGGGCGATGCGGTGATGAGGTCGTGGGTCGCCGAGGCGCAGGCCGACCTGCGTGGACGAGATGTCGTGGAGCACGAGACCGCCGCCCTGCATCGCGATCCAGAGGCCGCCGCACAGCTCGCCGCGGTCGGCATTCCCGACTCGCAGCCGTTTCGCGCCGCGTACCTGACCGCGTTGCAGCGCGAGGTGCCGGCCGCCCTGGCCGAGGTGATCGACGTTCGCGAGACATCATAACCAGCGATAGCGAAACGGATACATCGCAATTTGTTAGAGATGCAAGATCTGTGAGACAGTTCCGAGCTACAGATGTCTCAAGACTGTCTCAAAGTTGTCTCATGGATTACACCCTACGGTTGATTCACACGCCTGCGCCGCAGACCGCGCTGGATCGTACGATTATTCACTTGTTTCTGTAGCATCTTAGGTGACCACGCTCACACTGCTGCCCACCTTGGCACAACCCTTGCTTATAGGGGGAGCGTCTGTCGCGCAGGAATCTGTGTGGCCGCTGGCGTTCGCGCTAGCCTCGGGGGTGTCAGAGGGGGTTCCTCTGCCCCCGCCGTAGAGAGGCAACCACCGCTGGCTTCGTGCCGGCGATTGGACGGAAACGCTTCGGTCCGGCGCCCCGTGTTTTCGGGGGGAAACGCGGGGAGTCGGCCGAGGCGATTCGTCTTTTTGGTGCCTGATGCGCTACGCCGGACGTCGCTCCAGCACCTCAAACACATGTGCGGGTGACCCGACGGCCACAACGCCTGGCGTGGCCGTCATCACGGCGAAGTCGTCGAGATCGACGGGCGGAAAGTAGGTGTCGCCCGCCGGCGCCAACGCGATGCGGGTGCGATAGAAGCGGTCGACCCATGGCCACATCACCGCGTAGATGCCGCTGCCGCCGACGATCATGATCTCTGGCGATTCAATGCGCCCCGCCGCCACCGCCGCTCGCTCCCAGTCCGCGGCCGCAGCGAGCGCCGCCTCGAGCGTAGCCACGGCGACGACACCTTCAGCACCACCTGTGTCGACCTCGTGTGCGCGTCGACTCAGCACGATGTTCAGGCGTTTGGGTAGCGGCCCTGGCAGCGTCTGCCACGTCTTTCGGCCCATGATCATGGCGTGCCCGCGGGTGACACGCTTGAACCAGCGCAGGTCGGCCGGCAGATGCCACGGCAGGTCGCCGTGAGCGCCGATGACGCCATTCTCAGCCACCGCGGCGACCGCCGAGACCCGTACGCCGTCGTGCATCGCCGCCCCCCTCAGACCGCGACCGCCGCACGAATGCGGGGGTGCGGCGCGTAGTTTTCCAGCTGAAAGTGCGGATAATCAAAGTCTTCGAGGCGTGTCACCGTCGGATCGAGCCGCAGCACCGGCAGCGGGCGCGGCGGGCGCGACAGCTGCAGGCGGGCCTGCTCCAGGTGGTTCGTGTAGAGGTGCACGTCGCCAAAGGTGTGGACAAAATCACCAGGCCGCAGCCCCGTCACCTGCGCGACCATCAGCGTCAGCGCCGCATAGCTGGCGATGTTGAACGGCACACCCAAAAACAGGTCTGCGCTGCGCTGGTAGAGTTGGCAGCTCAGGCGGCCATCGGCGACGTAGAACTGAAACAGCAGATGGCAAGGCGGCAGGGCCATCTTGGGCAACTCAGCCACGTTCCAAGCGCTGACGATGAGACGCCGCGAATCGGGGTTCGTCGCGATCTGTCCGACCACCTGGTGAATCTGGTCTACAACGACGCCGTCGGCGCCACGCCAAGACCGCCACTGCGCGCCGTACACCGGCCCCAGCTCGCCGTCGGGCCCTGCCCACTCATCCCAGATGGTGACGCCCCGCTCGTTGAGCCACCGCGCGTTGGTCTCGCCCTGGAGAAACCACAGCAGCTCGTAGAGGATGCTCTTGAGGTGGACGCGCTTGGTCGTCACCAATGGAAACCCGGCGCTCAGGTCAAAGCGACACTGCGCGCCAAAGAGGCTCAGCGTGCCGGTCCCGGTGCGATCGGTCTTCGACGTGCCCTCGTCGAGCACACGCTGCATGAGGTCGAGATACGCGCGCATTACCCGCGCCCCGCGCCCTTGGCAGCGGCGCTGGCGACGGGTGGACCGGCCGCGGCGGCGAACGTGCCGGCAAGCGCGCGCGCTTCGAGCATATTGTCCTCGATGCTGCAGTATTTCCAGGCGCCGTAGCGGCCGATGCAGTGCACCCCAGCGTCGGCCAGCGCGGCGTGGCGCACCCGAAAATCCGCTTGGCTGGGCTCGTTCACATGCACATAGGCCGGATCGAGCACCACGCTATGCCACGACACCAGCTCGTGCGCGTCGATGATGCCGGCGCGTTTCAGGTCGGCGAGTACGGTCGGCAGCGTGCCCTCGATGTCCGCCTCGGCGTCCGCCTTCAGGCCGATCTCCACGTAGAGGCTCATGCGCGGCGTGGCGAAGATGTTGTCGTAGAAACCAACCCGATAAAACACCTTGTCGCGCTCAGGGATGTAGATCCAGTGGTCCTGCGTCTGGCCCTTGCGGTCAAATCCGAGGTTGTAGACCAGCACCTTGTTCCAGGTATAGAGCGACGCATCATACGGCACTGCACAGAGGTCCAGCATCTTCGGAAAAGGCACCGCGCTGACGATGCGCTCAAAGCGAATCTGGCGGCGGTTCGTGGTGGCGACTTTGGCCTGCAAGTCGACGGACTCCAGCCGCTCGTTGTAGCGGAGACGCGCCGGGTCGAGGTCATGCAGCAGCGCGTTGACGTACTCCATCGCGCCGCCCTTCGGGTACGTAAAATGGGCGTTATAGCTCGAATTATCAGGGTGCCGCATGTTCTGGATGATGTCGGCGATGTCGGCGTGGGGGAAGAACCGACCCATGGCGTCTTTGTCCAACGTCGCTAGATCACAGGCGTAGAGCTTCTCGTTGTACGGCTTGAGAAACTTCTCGGTGATGCCGCGGCCGAGCTTGCTGTAGAGCATCTGCTCGAACGTCTCCGCGGCGTCGGGATCACCCTCGCGAAAGTAGAGGTCGTGCAGGCACTCGATGAAGTCGTCGAGCGGCAGCTGATGGATGTTCTTCTGGAACGGAAAGTCGACGCGTTGGCCCTTGAAGAGGATCGAGCTCGACTTGTCGATGCGCACGACCTCGCCTTTGGGCATCCGGTCGAGCAGAAACTGTTCGATGTCGGCGTTGCGAAAGTGGAAGAAGTGGCCGCTGAAGTCCCAGACAAAGCCGTCCTGCTTGATGGTGCGGCAGTAACCACCCGCCTCGTGCAGCTGCTCCACACACAGCCAATCGCTGCCCTCGGGCAGGTAGTTGGCGAGGCTCAGCCCTGAGATCCCCGCACCAATGATGAGGGTTTCCGTTGCATCCATCGAGATCTCCAGCCGTAAGCGAGCGTCACAGGAGCGCTACAAGCCTATGAATTCAACCTCAAGGGTCGTGTCGTTGGCATACCACGCGTTGTAGTTGCTGTTGAACTTGATGTTGAAGTAGTTGTTCACGTCGAAGAAGAAGATGCGGCTGCCGGTCTGCGCGTGATAGGTGGACGTCGAGCCATAGAGTCGCTGATAGCTGTAGTGAATCTGCGTACCGCTGCGGTACAGCCATGTGTAGGCGTCATAGCCATGACCGCGTTGATTCCACGTCACCCGGTAGTACCCGGTACAACTATGCTGTTTGCTGCGCTCTCCTTATGATTCCTCTCCTTCACTCCTCCACACACCCCGCCCTAACTCGCTAC
>CALENB010000278.1 GCA_937910235.1 uncultured Myxococcales bacterium
CGCCTGCGATCGCGGTATCCACCAGCACGATCTGCGCAGTCGGCACTGGGATCGGCTCGCCGCTCTCCTCGAGCACCTCGATGTGGCTGGCGAACGGCGCATCCTTGAAGCGGCTGTCCTGCGTCATGTTCGTGGTCGCCGCGGTCGACGTCTGGTTTGTCGAGTTGGTCTGAAAGTCGGACCGCGTATTGGGGAAGATCCACGACCCAGAAGTCAGCGTCAGCCGCATCGCGTCGTCGTTCGAGTCACCCTTCAGGCAGACGGCCTTCAGCTCCGCGGTGTGGTTCATCGTCACCGGCGGCAGCCCCGGATGGAACCCGAAGATCGGATCGCGGTCCATCTCGTCCGGCGAGATGCGCATGTGCAGTCGTGTCAGCGTGATGTTTTTGGCCTTCAGCGCGTCGTTGATGATGTAGATCGGCTCGATGATGCCGACCTTCAAGTCGGTGAAGAGCTTGCTGCCGTCCACCGGTGACTTTGCCGACGTGTAGACCGGTTTTGCGGCGTTTGCGCGCACCTTGGTCCAGAAATCGACGAGGTCCGTCTTGCCGCTTGAGGCGGCGAGGTTCGTGGCGCTCTCGAAGACCGCCGCCGTCTCCGGGATCACGAGGAACTGACTCGCCTGCAACGCCGCGACGAGGTCTTGGCTTGAGGTGACGTCCTTGAACTTGTCCGCGTTCAGAAACTTGGCGTCGTACAGCGCGCCGGCTTTCCACATCGAGTTGGCGATGGTCGTCACGGGCGGCGCCGCGTTGAAATTTGAACTCGATGGATTAGGTATCGCATTAGCAAAGAGCGCCGTGGAGTCAATGCGAAAACCGAAGTCCGGCTGAACGACCTCCAGCGTCTTGCCCGGCCCTGCGAACTCGGTGACAAACGCGCGTCCCGCCGCCTCATCGATCGCCGCGGCGAGCACCTGCGTGTAGTTGTTGACCCCGCCCGCCCAGCGCAGCTTGGTCTCGTTGACACGCACGTGCATGTGGTTCTTAGGCACACCACGGCCAGCGCCGAGCAGGTAGACTACGACGGCCATGTTGTCGCTCGCGGCGATGGCGGTCAGGCGCAGCGGCACACAAGCGTCCGCGCCGTCCATCTCAAGCGTCACCGGGCGAACTTCGTCGACGCCGACGCCATTGGTCAGCTTGAAGGCGACGAACACGTCACCCTTCTTGAGGTGGCTCTCGATGATGGGCAACGCCTTGTCCGGCGTGTTGTAGCCGTGGTCGTTGAGCCACTTGAGCAGCGCCTTGCTGTCGGTGCTGGCCAGGATCTCGTAGTCGTACGGCCCCGCCTGCGCTTTCTCCAGCACCGTGACCGCTGACTTGCCATCGGCATCCGTGCCCGCAAAACCAACGTTTGGCGACGACTCCCGCGCGGCGGAGGTCGAGCCCGCCATGTCGCTGCCGCCGCAACCGAAGCCCGAGTTCGCGGCGTCGCTGAAGTGGCAGTTCTCCATGGCGTTCGAGAACTTCGTGTAGAAGCGCGGCGCCACCGCCTGGTCGAGGCGATCGAAGATGTAGCTGTTGCCCACACCGACCTTGGGTTTTTTCGGCAGCGGCAGCACCCAGCCGAAATCTTGCGCGGGCCCGGAGTAGCGGACCTCGATGTGCACCACCGTCTTGTTCGTCACCGGATCGCGGTAAAACAGGATGCGTTCGGCGTCCTGGACCACCAGGTTGGGTCCGGGCGGGCTGAAACAACCGCCGCAGGCCTCAGCGGTGCGCGGCGTGGCGCTGAAGCCAACGGTGAACGCCGCCGTCAGCAGACAGATAAGACCAATAAACGCGAATGGATGGGCATCGCGGCGTGGGTTCATGCTCATGTTCTCGGCTCCTCGCAGAGCTGCGCAGCACCTCACTCTCCACGGCCAGCATAGTGGCTACGGCGCGGGGCCGCCAGGGAGAAAGGCGCTTGGCGCAGCAGGAATCTTCGACTGACGCTCAGAACGTCCAGCCGATCAGGATGCTGAACGTGTTCAGGGGCACGTCGAGCTTGGACCTCTCGGTGGTGTCGCCCTCGGTCGCAGACGCGCGGCTGCTCAGCCACATGAGACCGGCCTGCACCTCGAGGCGCAGACCGCTGAGCGTGGTGTAGCGTCCCATCACCAGCCCGCTCGCAGCGAACGCGTGGGCCGACGTCTCGATCTTGGCGCCGGCGTCGCTCGTACCCTCGCCCCAGCCGTACAGATAGCGCGTCCGTGCGGTGAGGCCGACGCCGCGATTGCGGCTGCCCATCCCGAACCAGGAGGCGTAGGCGCCGATCTCTGCGTTGTGAAACCGGTCGAGTCGCGAACGCTCCGGCGAACCCGCGGCCAACACCGCGCCAGCCTCCAGCCTCGGCGAGATCGCGCCGCCATACGACACTGAAAATACCGCGTCCAAGATGCGCACGATGTCGATCGCGAACGTGGGTGCGGCGAGCTGACGAAGCCGCCGAGCGGCGGTGCTGTGGGCGGCGGGATCGATCCCACGTGTGTCGCGCAGCGGCACGCTAGGCCGGAGCTCCGGGCTCGGAGCGGCGGGCGGCGGCATAGGTTGCGGCGCCGCGAGGGCGTCTTGCGGTTGCGCGGGCGCGGCTGGCGGCGTTGGTGTTGCCGTCGGTGTTGGTGTTGCCGTCGGTGTTGGTGCTGGCGTCGATGCTGGCGTCGGCTGCTGCGCGACGGCGGCGCTGGGCAACGTCAGCACAATGAGCAGCTGGCAACTGAGGAGACGCAGACGTTGGGATGGTGTTCGCATGGACCGCAGCGTAGATCGTCGCGACGATTCGCGGGAGTCCCCACGCCAAAATCACTGGCGCCGCCGAGGTCCCGTGATGCCCTAGAATCGCTCGGTGCGCACGTGGCAGTAGGGCTCGCTACCCTTCCGCTTGTACCAGTTCTGGTGGTATTTCTCGGCCGGCCAGAAGGTGCCCGCCGCCTCGACCTTGGTCGCGACCTTGACGCCTTTCTTGCGCAACAACCCAATCAGCCGGTGCACCTGTCCCTCCTGCTCCGAGTCGGTCACGAAGATCGCCGAGCGGTACTGGGTGCCCCGATCAGGGCCCTGGCGGTCGACCTGGGTCGGATCGTGAATCTCGAAAAAGCGCCGGGTCACCTGCTCAAACGTGACTTTTCTGGGATCAAAGCGCACCCGCACCGTCTCGGCGTGGCCAGTGCGACCGCTGGTGACGTCTTTGTACGTCGGCGCATGTTTGGTGCCGCCCATGTAGCCGCTGGTGGCGCTCAACACCCCCGGCATCGACTCGAGCAGATGCTCCACGCCCCAGAAGCAGCCGCCGGCGAAGAACGCCTCCTGCACCGGGCCATCCTGAAAACCGAGCGACACAGAGTTGACACAGTGCCTCGTGTTCTTTGATGTCATCCGCTCACCGCGAAAAACATGGCCGAGGTGGGCGCCGCAGCGGCTGCACTGGATCTCGGTGCGCGAGCCGTCCGCGTCCCGCACCTCTTTGACGGCGCCGGGCAACGCTTGGTCGAAGCTCGGCCAGCCGCTGCCCGACTTGAACTTGGTGGTGGAGGCGAACAGCGGCGCGTTGCAGCGGCCGCAGGTGTAGGTGCCCTTGCCCTTGTGGGTCAGGAACTTCCCGGAGAATGGCGGCTCCGTTCCGCAACCCTCGATGACACGTTTGGCCTGGGCCGAGAGCGGCTTCCAGTGGCCCTTCTTGTCATGACGCGACGCCTTCTCTTCCGCCTTAGCCTGCTGTTTTCCGGCCTTGGCGCTGGCTTTGGGCTGCGCCTTGCTCGCTGTTTTTTTGTCGGCGGCGTTTGGTCCCGCAGCGTCGGCGCGCCCACAGGCGGCGACAGCCGAGCCGGCGAGCAGCAGAAGCAGCAGTCGGTGCAACAGAGCGCGGGAGGTTCGAGCGCTGAGGCGCTGAAAGTGCGACTGCCGTGACATGGGACCTCCTGATGGAACGAAGACGAACTCGACTGACACGCGCCCGCCAACCCAAGGGTTCTCCAAGCTCGCCTCACCCTGCACCAACACCAACAGAGACGCGAACATGCCCGCCGACCCTCCTGAAGTCACACCGTTCTTCGGCGCGATGAATCCGAGTCTGGGGGAGGAGGGGGCATGCTGCTGAAACGCCCAATAATCCGCCCAGTGCACCAGCTTTTGCTTGACCCTAGCCCTGCGTCGCAACCACGCTGCGCCGCCCCAGGCTGTTCCAGCCGGATCGGAGCCTGCAGATGACCACGCCGCGACATCCCTACCAAGACATCCTGCATCGCATCGAGAAGCCGGCGCGCTACACGGGCGGTGAGTTTCAGAGCGTCTCGAAGGACTGGGACAGCATCGACGTGCGCTACGCCCTGTGTTTCCCAGACGTCTACGACATCGGCATGAGCCACTTGGGCACCAAGATCCTCTACAAGCTCGTCAATGACCTGCCGTGGGCGCTCGGCGAACGCGCCTTTTCGCCGTGGATCGACATGGAGGCGAAGCTGCGCGAGCTGAGCCTGCCGCTCGTGAGCTTGGAGACCTGGCGTCCGCTGTCAGACTTCGACGTCGTCGGCTTCTCGCTGCAGTACGAGATGACCTACACCAACGTGCTCAACATGCTCGACCTGGGCGGCGTGCCCCTGCGCAACGTCGATCGTGGCGAAAACGACCCCTTCGTGATCGCCGGTGGACCGTCCGCGACGCACCCGGAGCCGATCACGCCCTTTGTGGATGCGTTGGTGATCGGCGACGGCGAAGAGACCCTGCCAGCGATGCTGCGGGTCTTGCGCGTCGCCAAGCGCGAGGGCTGGGCGCGGCGCGAGGTTTTGCTGGCCTGGGCGAAGCTGGGTGGCATCTACTGCCCGGATCTCTACACACGCGATGTGGTCGACGACGGCGGCTTCGAGGTCGTCACCGGGACCACCGACGCGGCCGTGCCAGCGCGCGTGCAGCGCCATATCATCGAGGACATCGACCGTTATCCCTTCCCAGACGACGCGCCCGTGGCAGCCGCAGAGGCCATCTTCGACCGCATGAGCATCGAGATCGCGCGGGGCTGCACCGAGGGCTGCCGCTTCTGCCAAGCGGGCATGATCTATCGCCCGGTGCGCGAGCGCTCGCCCAAAGCCGTCATCGACGCGGTGATGGGCGCCATCGACAAAGCCGGCTACGACGAGGTCAGCCTCAGCTGCCTCTCCACCGCCGACTACAGCTGTATCTCACCCCTCATCAAAGAGATCTCCGCCGAGCTGCGCCGCCGCAACACCACGCTTAGCGTCGCGAGCTTGCGCGCGTACGGCCTCGCCGAGGAGCTGCTCGAGGAGATCGGCTCGATCCGCGCCACCAGCCTGACGTTTGCTCCTGAGGCGGGCACCCAGCGGATGCGGGACGTCGTCAACAAGAACATCAGCGAAGAGAACCTCCACACCACGGCGCACCGGGTCTTCTCGCGGAACTGGCAGCGGGTTAAGTGCTACTTCATGATCGGTCTTCCAACCGAGGAAGAAGAAGACGTGATTGGCATCGTCGAGACCGCCAAGATGATGCGAAAGATCGGTCGTCAGTACAAACGCAGCGCCGAGGTGACGGTCAGCGTCTCTTCGCACGTACCGAAGCCGCATACGCCCTTTCAGTGGGCGGCGATGGACACGCCGGATCAGATCGCCCACAAACATGATATTCTGTATCATGGATGCAAGTCTAATAAGCTGAAATTACGCCGTCATGACGCCAGAATCAGCTTCCTAGAATGTGTCGTTGGCCGCGGCGATCGACGGGTCGGCGACGCGATCGAGTTGGCCTGGAAGAAGGGCGCACGGTTTGATGGATGGGACAAACACCTGCGCTTTGACGCCTGGATAGAGGCGTTCGCCGAGCTGGAGCTGAAGCCTGAGCGCTACTTGGAGCGCTTGCGGGAAGACGTCGCGCTGCCGTGGGATCACATCGATGTCGGCCTCGCAGACGGATTCTTGCTGCGAGAGTGGAAACGCTCGCTCAAGAATCGCCTCAGCCCGCCCTGTGGCAAGCCGAAGGGCATGCAGGTGCACCACACCAACGTCGCAGAGGCCGCGGCGGATGAGCGAAAGCTGATCTGCTACCACTGCGGCGTGGCGTGCGACATGAAGGGCATGCGTGATGAACGACTCGATTTCCTGACCCAGCTCGGCGCGCTCGTGCGTCTGGCGCCCAAGGTGGATCCCGAAGACGACACGGCTGACGACGCCGAATTGGCCGAAGCCGCTGGCGTGGACAGCGATGCTGGCGCGGATGAGCCGAACAACAGATACGATCTAACCTCTGTTGAAGTAGATAGTTCCACGCCAGAACGCGATCCATCTCTTAACGCTCGGGGCAAGCCGCGCAAAGGGATGACGGCCAAGCGACCTGCGCGGCCGCCCTATGCCGGCCCCGTGCACCGCTACCGCCTGCGGTTCTCTAAACAAGGCGCCGAGAGCCTGACGAGTCACCTCGACTTGGTGCGCAGCTTGCCGCGTGTCTTTCGACGGGCGGGGCTGCCGCTGCGCTACTCCGACGGCTTTCATCCCAAGCCCGTGCTCTGCTTCGCGCCGGCGCTGCCCCTGGGCACACGCTCGCTCGACGAGGTCATGGACATCGACTTGACGGCCGAGATCCCGGCCGACGAGGTGCTGGCGCGGCTGCAGCGCGCACAGACCGCCGGGCTGCAATTTCTGGCTGCAGAGGAGGTGGTGCGTAGCAAACACAAGCTGCAGAGCGAGCTCGAAGAGGCCCGCTATCGGATTGAGGTTCGCCCTGGTCGGAATCACCCACCGATGAGCACGTCCGATGAGCGCGAGACCGCCCGCCGC
>CALENB010000279.1 GCA_937910235.1 uncultured Myxococcales bacterium
GGGATCGCTCGTTCCCGCGACGCATTTCCCGGCGGTGCAGGTCTCGCCCGACTTGCAGTCCGAGGTGCTCGTGCAGCTGCCGGCCACCTTGCAGTCCGCTGGACACGTCGATGCCGTCTCCGGCGACTCGCACTTGCCGTCGCCGCACTTCGGGCCAGTCGTCGAGGTGTCGCACTTGCTCTGCGCGCACGTGCCGACCGCGATCAAGGTGGAGACATCGTTCGGCGCCTTCTGTGCACAGGCGCTGAGGCACGACTCCGCCGTGCACTTCGTCATGCAGATAAGGGCGTCGACGCAGCTCGTGCTGGCCTTGCACTTGGTCCAGTCGCTGCCGCAGTTCTTCTCAACGCACTGAATCGCGGTCTTTGCGTCGGCGTCGCAGTCCAGCGGGCAGTTCGCCGCGGTCTCGCCCGACTCGCAGTTGAAGTTGCCGCATTTGGTGGTCGTCTGCGTCATGCAGACGCCGTCGTTGCAGACCTTGCCGCTGCCACACTCCGCGCTCTCTTTGCACTGGCAGTCGGTGGGGCACGTCGCGTACGACTCGCCAGACTCACACTTCTCGTTGCCGCACTTCGGCCCGTCAGGCTTGCAGTCGATGGGGCACGTCGTGGGGGACTCACCCTCCTCGCACTTCTCGTTGCCGCACTTCGGACCTGTCGTCGTCTGGCAGTCCTTCGCACAGGACGCGGCCGTCTCGCCGTCGTCGCACGTGCCGTTGCCGCACACGGGCCCAACAGGCTCACCCGGGATGCACTTCTGCGCCTTGCCACACGTATCGATCGCGACAAACAGGCCGAATACGACCGCATCTTCGCCAACGGCTTCTCCACATTTGCTCCGGCAGGCCTTGTCGGCGCACGCCTTCGCGCAAGCGATAAGCGCCGCGCACTTGGCGTTGACGGCGCAAGCCCCAGCCTGGGTCGGGCACTTTTGCTCGATGCAGGCGTACTGCTCAGCTGGCGTCTTCGTCGGACCAGCGTCGGTCGTCACACCAGCGTCGCCGGCGGCGTCCGTTCCGCTCGTCGCGTCACCAGCGACGACGGCGTCAACGCCCGTCTGGGCCGTCGGCACGTCCTTGCAGATCGCGAGCTTCTTGATGCCCTGCGGATCGCCCGGGTCGCTCTCTTCGACGCAGTACTGGGACGCACCACAGGCGCCTTTGTCCTGCCAAGTCTTCGTGCCGGCGTTGTCCACGCACTTCACCGTCTTGACTGGCGCCGCGCCGGCCAAACAGCCTTCGTTGTGATACGTCGTGTCACACGCGCTACCAGCGGGCGCGCCGACGAACTTCACGCCGCCGCCGCCGCCACCAGCGCTGTTGCCACAGGCGCCGAGCCCGATGAGAGAGAGCGCGCAGATCGCGGCATAGAGAGAGGGGGAACGGAACATGGCGTCTCCTGAGAATCAGCCGTTGGGGCAATTAGTCTGGGCACATTTGCCAAGGTTTTCATACTGAGTCATCGCGGTCTGGTCAAAGCACTGGTCTTGGCACGTCTTGGTGGTGCACTGATTCAGGCAGCCGAGGACCGCGTTGCAGCCCGTGTCCTGCTGGCAGTCCGACGCCTGCTTGCCGCACTTCGAAGTCACGCACGCGTTATCCTGACAGTTGTTGTCGGAGATGCAGCCGTTGACGATGGCGAAGTAGATGATACCGAGGCACTTGCTGCTTGAGATGCAACCGTTGTACAGGGTCGCGCACTTTGTCGCCACGCACTCGCCACCGCCGCCGCAGTCCTTGGCGCAGCTGCTCGCGGTCTCGCCGGTCTCACACTTACCGTTGCCACAGGTCGGCTTGACGCCGCAGTCCTTGGCGCAACTTGAGGCCGTCTCGCCCGGCTCGCAGACGCCGTTGCCGCACACCGTCGCGGCGCCACAATCCTGCGGACAGGTGTTTTTCGACTCTCCCAACTCGCACTTGCCGTCGCCACATGTCGGCTTGCAGTCGGCCAAGCAGGACTGCGGCGTCTCGCCCGTCTCGCACTTGCCATCGCCGCACTGCGGCGTCGCGGGCTTGCAGTCGGCGGGACAGGTCGCGGAGGACTCGCCTTCTTCGCACTTTCCGTTGCCACACTGTGGCCCAGTCGTCTTGCAGTCGAGGGCACAGGTGATTGGAGATTCACCGGCTTCACACTTGCCGTCGCCGCACTTTGGCCCGGCCGGTCCCGCGACACACTCGGTTTGATCGGCGCACATGATCAGCGAGATCAACTGGTCCTGCGCGCCCTCGCCCGTGTTGTCAAAGCAGAGTTGTCGGCACTTCTTGTCGTCGCCACAGCTGTCCATGCAGTGCCCAGCGGTCTTACACGCCGCGCTGGCCGAACAAGCGCCCCACTGCGCCGCGCAGTTCTTCGTGACACAGGCCAACCAGGGGCCGCCGACCGGTCCGGAGCCGGTGTCGGTCGTGGTGCCAGCGTCACCGGTCGTCGCGTCGGTCATAGCGGCGTCCGATGAGGTCGGGCCGCTGTCGCCTGTGCCAGCGCCGTCCCCAGTGGCCTGAGCGTCGCCTTGCGCCGTCGCGTCGGTGACGAGCCCTGCGTCGGTCGTACCGGCGTCTGTGCCGGTGGCGAGGGCAATGCACGAGGAGAGCTTCTTGAAGTTGGTCGCGTCCGCCGGATCGGGTTTGGTGATGCAGACCTCGCCACCGGCGCAGTTGCCAGCGGCCGTCCACGTGTTGGACGTTGACTCGCAGGTGACCTTCATCAGGCCGTTGCACCCCTGGTTGTGCACGTTGCTGTCGCAAGGCGAGCCCGGCTGGCCACCGACGGCCAGTACGCCGCCGCCGCCGCCCGCGGACGTGCCACAGCCGCTCAACAGCGCGATGCAGACACACGCCGCCGCGCGCCCGACGACGCGCAGGGCGGTCGCTCGTGTGAGCGGGAGACGTACGCTGAGGATCTGTGCTGACATGATCAAACCCGTGGATGAACGTCCCTCGGGACGTGGCGAGCGCGCTGCTACAACCGGTGAGATTACAGAGAGTCAGGGCTCAACTTCGGGATGCCGAGCGGCTTAGAACCGCACTCGACGCGGCGGACTGTACCAAAATCGTACAGCGGCGAAAAGGTATTTTGACGTGACTGGGGTGTCGAGGGGCCGCGCAGATACGGCATCGCAGCGCGCGCGCGGCCGAGATTCGCGTTATCGGCCCAGGTGGGGGTTGGCCGCGGGCGCGTGGGAGCGCTACCCTGCGGCCCCAGCTGGTCCACCCACGCCTCGAATCGGACCGAGGAGCGCGCGCTCATGATCAAGAAGTCCATCCCGCGCCCCGCCGGATTTGACTGGTTCTCCGGGCCCGCAGCGCTGATCACGGCGCTTGTCGTGGCGGTGCCGCTGTCCGGCTGCGGTGGTGATGCGGCCAAGCCGGCAGCGGCCGTGGACGCTGGGTCGGTCGACGCACCGACGGCGAAAGCGGACGTGGTGCAGGCCTCCTGCGTTGGGATCGCGTCGGCCAGCCGCGAGCTATTTAGCCAGTACGACGACCAGTGCGAGTTCCTCAAGGATTGCCCGTCGTCCGGCAAGTGCTACTGCGGCGACGGGTGCAGCGCCACCAAGACGCCTTGCGCGGCGGCGCTCTGCACTGGCGTGGACTCCGACTGCTGGTGCGGTGATGAGTGCGCCAGCGGCACGGGCAAGGTCCAATGCCCGGAGTACGTCTGCAAAGATCTCGCGATCAGCGGCTGTGAGAAACAGGCGGGCTGCAAGTACATCGGCCAGGAGATGGCGGACAAGTGTAAGTGCAACACCATGCCCGAGACCGCTCCGCCCTGCTACTGCGGCACGGCGTGTACAGCCGATAAGCTCGCCTGCATTCCCGCTAAATGTGTCGGCAAGAACCCGAGCAAGTGCATCATCGTGCCAGGGTCGAAACACACCACACCGTACTGCGCGCTGTGCGGCCTGCTCGGGGGCAATCCCAAGTGCTTCTTCGTGATCTCACCCTAGTGGACCACCGCTCTGATACCGGGCACGGCGCGTCGTGAGCACCTGGGGCTTGGCCGGAGCGGTGTTTGTCGGTAGCGGTCTCGGCGGCGTCTGTCGCTACGGCGTGTCGCTGCTCGGGCTGCGGCTGCTGTCGGCACGACTGACGGCGCCGTGGCCAGCGCTGACGGGGACGCTCGCCGTCAACCTAGTCGGTTCCCTCGTTCTCGGCTGGCTCGTCTCACGACAACTGAGCAGCGGCGCTGGCGTCGACGGCAACTTCATGCGCTTCGCCGCGGTGCGGCTCGGCGTCATGACCGGGTTCATGGGCGGCTTCACGACCTACTCCACGTTTAACACCGAGCTGCTGACGCTGATGCAGAGCGGCCGCAATCGCGAGGCAGGCATGTACCTCGCGACCACGGCCGGGCTCTGTCTCTTGGGTGGCTGGGTCGGTATGAGCCTCGGCTCGTCCTAGCCTCGGCTCGTCCTAGCCTCGGCTCGTCCTTGCCGCGACTCGTCCTTGCCGCGACGACGCCTACTTCGCCGCAGCGGCTTCCTTGTTGTGGTTGTCGACGTCTTCCGGCGCGAGGTGCATCGGGAACGTGACGGTGCCGTTCACCGCAGACGCGTCCACCTTGAACTTGGCCTTGTCGATCGCGTCACGCACGCAGCTTAGGTACGTCGGATCGGTGAACTGCGTCTCCTTGAGGTAGAGCTCGCCCGTGCCAGCCTTGCCGTCCTCGCCGGTCTTCACGCGAAAGCGCATCAACATACGGCCCTTCGCCTGCGGTGCACGTTGGCGCAGCTCGACGTAGCAGGAGCGGATCTTCGGGAAGACGGTGCGGATCGCCAGCTCGGCGTCCACCTCCTTCAAGTCCCCCTCGATCTCCAACTTTCCGTGCGGTTTTACGGGCAGCGCCGTGGCCGCGACCTCTGGCAGGTTGAGCTTGGGCAGCTGCCCGGGGAGCGCTAGGTCCTTCTTCTCGTCTTTCGGTGGCTCGGCGTTCTCCTCATCACGCGTGACCTTTCGGTCAGCGTTCGCGCCGGCAGCGGCGGCTGTGGCGACGCCACCCACCTTGGCGACGTCGGCGCCGGCCCCGGTGGGACCTGCCGCGTCGTCACCGCTCGAGAGCCCAAAGGCGACAAAGCCGAGCGTCGCCACCACCGCGGCACCGAGGCCGATCATCACGTTCTTGTTCATCGTCAACTCCAGTCGCCTAGACATTGGGCCTGCGCGTGCCCGGTCGCCTGATCGCGTCGGTCATGCCGTTCGAATCACGCGGGGTTTAGCAGCTAGACGTGCTTCTCAAGCAGGCTCGCGAGCTGGCTCTTGGGCCGCGCGCCGAGCACCTGCTCCACAACTTCGCCGCCCTTGAAGACCATCAGGGTCGGGATCGAGCTGATGTTGAACTTGCGTGCCAACTCGCCTTCCGCGTCCACGTCGATCTTGCCGATTTTTGCGCGACCCTCGAACTCTCCGGCCAGCTGCTCGACGATCGGCGCGACGGCGCGGCACGGTCCGCACCAGGTGGCCCAGAAGTCGACCAGCACGGGCAGGTCGGAGTTAGAGACCTCGGCCTCAAAGTTGGTGGTCGTCAGCGTCAACACGTTCTTGCCAGCCATAATGCTCTGCTCCTTGTCCGTTGCCCTTCGGCGTCCAATGAGGCGCATGCCTCTGCGTGAAAGGGTGCGCGAATATAGAGAGGCCCAACCCGAGGCGCAAGGCGTTCATTCCGAATCGGGTGGGTCATCCGCCCAGACCGTGGCCGAGACCGGGGCCCCAAGCGGGCACCTGCGTGATCGGCACGTGTACGGCGCCCTGGCTGTGCCTCGGCGCCCCGGGAATCACAAAGCGCTCGCCGGCCTCGATGCGGTCCTGCAGGTCGCGCATGGCGGTGGTGTCGTGCCCCTCGAGCCAGAAATCGGGGTCTATTTTCGGCAGCGTGACCGTTGGATCGCCCATCGAGGCGCGCAGGCTCGCGTCGGTGACGTCGAAGCCATACGTGAGCGTCTCGTGTTCGGAGTGTGCCGGGGTCCACGCCGTGGCGAGCCGAAGCGGTCCAAACTTCACGTGGATGAACAGCGCCTTGGAGAGCCACTGGGTGGCCCCCCAGAAGGTCCGCGCCCCGAAGCAGCGAAGCGCCAAGCCCTTGGTGAGCGCGCCGAGCCCGCGCAGGTCGACGTCCAGTAGACCGGCGGTGCGCAGCGCTGGACCGGCGGAGGCGAGATTGTGGCCAAACCAGACGCCGCGGGTCTGCATCGGGAGGGCGATATACATCGAGAGCGGCACCAAGCCGGCGTAACCATCTGGCACCTGAAACAGCTCGCGGGCGACGGGCCACAGCCGCTCGGCCGGGCAGGCGAGGCCGTAGATCGCGCCCGGAATCTCGGCGCAATCGTAGAAGACCCACTTCGGCATCGGCATACCTTCGGGGCCGAACGTGAGCCCGTCGAGACGATGCAGGAGATCGAGAAACGACGCGCTCTCGAGCTTGGTCGGGTCGATGACGGTCGCTGGCGAGGCGCCGAACGGCGACACGTCGAGCAGCGGGCGATTGAAAGGGGCTGCCACCACATACGGCGTCAGCTGCGTCAACAACGATGGATTGCGCACGGCGAATGGCAGCTGCATTAGCGGGCCTCCAGGGGCTTCGGCGCGCCGACCCTGTGGATGGGGATGCGGATCTGCGCGCCGTAGTATTGCGGCCGGCCGACGAGCTGAATGCAGGCACCCGCCTCGATCTCGGCCTGCAGCGCCATCAGCGCGTCGGCGTCATCCGGGTCGATCCAGCCGTTGGGGGCTTGCGCGATCGCGTGCACGTTTGGCCCGGCGAGCAGGGTCTCCAGGTGGACGTCTTGCAGATCGATGCGGAAACTCAGGGTGCGCGGCAGGCTGTGCGCTGGCGTGTAGGCCGTCACGAGCTCCAATGGGCCGAGATCGACGTACGTCGCGAGCTTGTGCGCGCGCCACTGTGTGGTGCCGTAGAGGGTACGAATCGGGAAGAGCTGCAGCCCCAGGGCGAGCGTCAGCTTCTGCAGCCCGGCCGGGGCGAACCCTGGCGACACCTGATTGATCGACTCCAACGAGTAGACGAGCCACGTGTCGGGCGTGGCTGACGCGGCGAAGCCAGCGAGCATCGGGATCGCGATGAGCTGGCTGACGGGCACCAAACCAGTGTACCCGGCGGGCACCTGCATCGCTTCGAGGCACCACGGCTCCAGCCGCGCGGCGCGAATGGCGAGACCGAAGAAACCGCCGGGCATCACGGCGCAGTCGTAGAACACCCACGAGGGCATGGGCATGCCGTTAGGGCCGAAGCAGAGCGTGTCGAGATGGCGCAACAGGCCGAGGAAATCAGCGTGTTCGCGCAGCTGCGGGTCGATGACGTTGGCGTCCGGGATGGACATGCCGCGGAGCTGCTTTGGCAGGCTCGGCGAGAACCCGCGGTGTGCGATGACGAAGGGCTCGCAACTGTCGAGGATCGGGGCGTAATTGTTCAGCATGGATCCAATCCGATGGCGCGTCAGGGGGCCCTTAGGGTCCGCTTCGGCGTGGGGAAGGTGAGATGTGCGACCAAGCCAGTCGGCAGCCACAGCGCTTCGAACTGGACCTTGCCCCGGGTCAGGCCCGGCAACTCGGCACCCTCACCAAGATAGAATCCCTGGTTCTCGTCGAGCATCCGCGCTTGATCCTGCGGCAGGTTCGCGCCAAGGCCAGTGCTGGCGAGCAGATCGGCGGAGGCGACAACCGCGGCGCCAGGATCGCCCGGCGCCCAGACCAGCCAGCCATCTTTCACGGCAGCGTCGACGGCCTGATCGGGTCGCGGTGGCGGCAGCAGGGCGGCAGCGGCGCCGTCTTGACCCGGTCGCACCTGCGCGGCGAGACGCCACGGTGTCGGACCGCCGCCGAGCTGCCAAACGGCGTGCCCGGTCAGCACGGTCCCGAGGCGAACGGCCGCGTCCTGCGCTGCGGCGCCGGCTGGACGCGACACGCCGACGCGATCGATGAGGGCGCGTGCCAGCGCGCTGCGCCGCAGCCAAGGACCGTGACGCCTCAGCGCGTCAGGACTGAACCGCAGGACGCCGCCCGCGACGGCGTCGCGGTCGAGGTGGCGCGATGCCGCCAGCGTGCCGACCGGGTCCAACAGGCTTTTGAGCCAAGCCACGCCGGGCTGACCAGCGCCGACGTGAAGATGCAGGTGCGTCTCGTGATTGCTGAGGTCGCGTCGTGCCGAGATTCCGGCATATTCGGCGTGTTTGCCGATCAGCTCAGCTGGGACGTGCCCCGCCAGCCAGCCCGCCGCGACGCGCTGCAAGGCCGCCGGCGCGAAGGCCATCTGCAGCGCGCCGCTGCCGACCCGCTCGATCGCCGATCGGACGACGACGTCCTCGCGCATCGGCGCGATCTGGGTCGCCTTCACCACGTCGTTGAGCCGTTGGTCGGCGTCTGCGCCCGGATCTGCCCACACCACGAGCGCGCGGCTCTCGCCCTGCAGGAGGGCGACCGCCGCCCGCCCCTCCGCGTCGGCGAGGCTGTAGGCGACGAACCCCTGCGCCGAGGCCCCGGGGGTCCAGCCCGCTGGATCGAGGCCCGCACGCCGCGCAGCGACGCGTTGCAGCGCGCTGACTCGGTCCACAGCGCCGGGGCGCAGGCCGACCGTCAGCGCGATGGCGCCGCGATAGCGACACAGCCCAAGACCGGCGCGCTGATCGAGGCCGCCACCGGCAAGATCAAGATCAGCCGCGAGCTGCCGCGCGTGGGTTTGCAGCGGCGCAACCAGGGCGGGCGGCAGGATGTGCCACGAGGCGACGTCAGCGATGGCGGCGCGCAGCTCGACCGGATCCTCGGCGATGAGCACCCAGTCACAGCCCTTCGGCAGCGCGTTGAGCACATCGGTGCCAGGGTCACCACGCCAAAGCAGAAAGGCGGAGACCAGCGCCGCGGTGGTGCTGAACAACACCAGCAGGAAGCCCAATGAGGCCGCAAATCCAACCTTTTTGGCGCTCACCTCGTCCCGGTCCGGCGGCGCGACGGCGGCGCTGGCTGGCCTGATCGCCGCAGCGCCAGTGCCTTGCGTGGGGCGGTCCTCGGGCGATTCGCTCATCTGGCCTCCCCGAGCGCCGCACCTCCACAGGGTCACGCGCGGTCACGCACAGCAGTTCACGCCGCACCACGGCACGGCAACACGGCACGGCAACGCAGGGGCGGAGATAGCTGAGCCCACGGCCCCTGGCAAGCTTGGCCACCACCTACCGATTGTTAGCGATGACGCAGTGCGCTATAAGGCGCCGGCCATGGCATACCGAGACTTCAACAAACCCGATCAGACCCCCAGCAAAACCGACCCCTCGGGGACCGGCGCGGGCCGCACCGTGGACACGCGTCTAGTCGGCGGCTCGATGGCGTTGCGCCGTGAGCACGGAACGGCGACGCAGTTGACGGGCACGTACCTGCACGATCCCATCTTCAACGATGCCGATCTTGTCGCGCTCAAAGCCTGGTGCGACCCGGCGGATCCCAGGCCGCTCGTCGTCGAGATCGGCTTTCAGCGGGCGCGGTTCGCTCGGGCTTTCTGCGAGGCGAACCCCGACGTGCGCTACCTCGGTTTTGAGATCCGGAAGAAGTTCTGCGAAGACGCCGACGCTTGGCTCGTGCGCGGTGGCGTGGTCAACGCGCGTCTCGCCCTGGTCGATGCGCGCGCGTGCCTGCCAATGGTGGTCCAGCCGGGCACCCTCGACACGTTGCTCGCCTTCTTCCCCGACCCGTGGTGGAAGTCGCGCCACATGAAGAAACGCCTCGTCTCAGGCGATTTTGTCGCGGAAGCGGCGGATTTGCTGAAGATTGGCGGCCAGCTGCTCGTGAAGACGGATGTGGAAGGCTACGCTGATTGGGCTGAAGCGGAGATGCGAAGTGACGCCCGTTTTGAGGTGGCCCGGCTCGACGATCCGGCAGCTGATCTGCCGCCTACCCAGCGCGAGCGCGCCTGTGGGCTGCATGGCCGACCCACCTGGGCGGTGCGTGCCGTGAGACTTATCGGAGGTTGAGATGGAGACGCTAGACTACGGATATCGCGTTTATTTCGGCGCCCTGCTCCTGCTCGTCGGCGGCGGCATCTTCGCTCGACTCATGTACGTCCGGATCCGCTTGCTGCTCGCTGGCCGGCCGGAGAAGCGCTGGGATCTGCTGGCCGAACGCGCTGGTCGCCTGATGAAGATCGCGATCGGGCAACGCAAGATGTTCAAGGAGCCCCTGTCCGGCGTGCTCCACGCGCTGACGTTCTGGGGCTTCTGCATCCTCGGCATCCGCGAGGTGGTCCTCTTCGCCAACCTGTTCGATCCAACCTTCGCGCTGCCCGGCTTCCTGCACAGCATCTATGACTTCAGCAAGGACATCACAGAGGTCGTCGTACTCGTCGCGATCGGTGGCTTCTTCTACATCCGCCTCGTCAAGCAGCCGGCGCGCATCCACTACAGCATCGAAGCGCTGGTGATCCTTGGTTTCATCGCCGGGATCATGGTCACGGACCTGCTCTACGACGGCCTCCACATCAGCAGCCAAGCCAAGGCAAACCGGGCGCAGGCGAGCGTCTACTTCGCCCAGATCGCGCACGCGCCGGTCGGGGCGGCGCTGGCCAGTCTGTTTCACAGCACCAACTTGTCGGCCACCACGCTGCACTGGCTCGGTGAGGTCAACTTCTGGCTCCACCTCGTGATCATCATCGTGTTTTTGAACCTGCTGCCCGTCTCCAAGCATTTCCACGTCATCACGGCGCTGCCGAACGTCTTCCTCAGCCGGCTTGAGCCCAAGGGCGCGCTGAGCCTGATCGACAACATCGAAGAGCGGATCATCGCAGGGGAAAACCTCGGCCTCGGACGTGTGGAGGACCTGTCGTGGAAGCAGACCATGGACCTGTACACCTGCACCGAATGTGGTCGCTGCGAGGTCAACTGCCCGGCCTGGAACACCGACAAGCCCTTGAATCCGGCCTTGATCATCAAAGATCTGCAGGCCCACCTCTACGATGAGGCGCCGCGAATTCTGGCGGGTGGGGCGGCGGTGGCGGTCGCAGAGGGCGAGGTGCCGCCGCTGATCGCCGGTGTGAACCCGGACGCGATCTGGGCGTGCACGACGTGTCGCTCCTGCTCGGAGCAGTGCCCGGTGATGATCGAGCACGTCGACAAGATCATCGACATGCGTCGCCACATGGTGCTGAACCTCAACCAGTTCCCGCCGGAGCTGAAGGTGACGCTGAACAACCTGGAGAACAAGTCGAATCCGTGGGGCATCTCGTCCGCCAAACGCGGCGCTTGGGCGAAAAAGCGCGATGATGTACCCGACCTGAAGACCAACCCGAACGCCGAGTGGCTGTACTTCGTTGGCTGCGCGGGCGCGTATGATGACCGCGCGAAGAAGGTCACCGAGGCGGTGGTGAAGATCCTCAACGCCGGCGGCGTCGACTTCGCTATCATCGGCAAGAAGGAGAAGTGCTCGGGCGATCCGGCCCGCCGGATGGGCCATGAGTACCTCTTTCAGGAGCAGGCGACGGCGAATATCGAGCAGATGAACGAAGCCGGCGTGAAGAAGGTCATCGCCTCGTGCCCGCACTGCTTCAACACCATCAAGAACGAGTACCCGCAGCTGGGCGGCCACTTTGAGGTGGTGCATCACACGCAGCTGATCTGGCGGCTCGTGCGCGAAGGGAAGCTCGATTTGAAGAGCGCGGCACGGATGAAGATCACGTTCCACGACAGCTGCTACCTCGGTCGCTACAACGACGAGTACGACGCGCCGCGCGAGGCGTTGAAGGCCGTGCCGGGCCTGGAGCTCGTCGAGATGGAGCGCAGCAAGCAGACCGGCATGTGCTGCGGGGCCGGCGGCGCGCGGATGTACATGGAAGAAAAGATCGGGACGCGGGTTAACCAGCTGCGTGTTGAGCAGGCGATGGAGACAAAACCGGAAGCCATCGTCGTCAGTTGTCCGTTCTGCCTCACCATGGTGAAGGACGGACTGCGCGAGAAGAACATCGAGGGAGTCGAGACTTTCGACATGGCGGAGGTGATCGCGGACGCCCTGGTGCTGGCCGCTCCCAAGCCAGAGGCGGCCGTCGAGACCCCAGCCGCTGAGCCCAGCGCCGTGCCCGCGGCGCCCAAAGACGACTAGGACCTCGGCCGGCCAGAGCGCAGGGACAAGCCAGATGACAGACCGAGCGAGGAAGGCTGGCGGCAAACGTGGGCGGCGGCTGCTGATCTTGGTGCCGCTTGTGCTGATCGGCGGGATCGCGGCGGCGGCGGTCGGCGTGTCGATGTACGGCGCTGGCGAGATTCAGACCCGGCTGCAGCGGGTCGCCCACAACGCTGGGCTGAAGCTGGAACACTCCGGCATCTCGGTGAGCCCGACGGGGACCGCGACCCTGACGGACCTGCGATTCGTGCGGGCAGACGGCACAGACCTGCTCCGCGTGGTCCGGGTAGAAGCGTCGCTCTCACCCATGAAGGCCCTCGCAGGCCATCGCCGACCCGAGCGCCTGAGCGTCGCCGGCTTGCGCCTGCACGTGAAGGTGGTGGACGGCCGACCCACGGAGCTGCTGAAGCTCGCTCAGGCAGCGCGACAAGCGCTCGGGCGGCGTTCGGTCGCCGTGGCCCCGGCGCAGAAGGCGACGGTGCGGACGGGCACAGCGATCAGCCTGACCGACGGTGAGATTCAGGTCGTCGTCAGCGGCAAGGGCGCGGAGCTGCTCCCGAAGGGACTGAAGTTGTCGGGGATGCGCATCGACGTCGACACCGCCAAAGGCCGCGGTGACGTCGCCGCGACGCTGACGGGCTCCGCGCAGGCCAAGCTGAGCGCCAAGCTGCTGCCGGCGGAGGGTGACAAACCAGCGCGTGTGGCGGCGCGCTTTGCGCCGGAGTTGCGTCTGCCGCTGCCCAAGATCGCCGGGATGCCGGCGATCGTCGACGCGGTTGTGCTCGCCGGCTTTGGCTACGACAGCGTGGATGGCGCCCGCGTCGAAGGGCTCGCGCTGCGCAAAGGCGAGGCCACAGTGGTGGCGATCGCGCGTGTGGGGTTGCTCGAGGGCGGCGATGGCGTCGCGGTCGGGCCGATTCACCTGCGCCTGCCGCAGTCCGAGCTGGTGAGGGCGATGGCGCCGCAGCGAAAAGGCCAGAAAACCAAGCCCAAAGGCGGGGTCGCCAAGACCAAAGGCCGCGCGTGGCCAGCCGCCGACACCGTCTGGCAGGTCGACGTGAAGCAAGTCACCGTGCGCCTCGGTGACGACGGCGGCGTGATCCTGCGCGCCACCGGCGGCGAGGCCGAGCTCCCAGGCGACCTAGGCCGCGCCTCGGCGGCGGGGGTGGAGGTCCACGCGGCGAAACGCGGTGGCTTGGCGGCGGTTCGGCTAGTGAAGCTGGATGCCCCGGTGCTGGCGCTGCGCTGGCGTGAGAGCGGGCTGCAGCAGCTGCCGGGCGGCGCGCGCGCCTACTGGGCCGTGGAGCGGCTGCGGGGCAACGGTGACCAACCGTCCGAGGGAGGCGCCACGGCCGCCACAGGTGAGGCAGGCGACGGCGGCAAGAGAGCTGACGGCGACGACGACGGCGACGACGACGACGACGACGACGACGCGGATACAGGCGGCCGGAAGAGGGGCGCGAAGGGCAAGCACACACGCAAGGGCAAGGGCAAGGGCAAGCGAGCCAAGCGGCGCACCAAGCGAGGCAAACGTGTCCCGGCCACCCAAGCGGCGATCGCGCCATTGCGGGCGTTGCACAAGCGCCTGACGCGTGCCGACGCGGCCGTACAAGCGCTTTTTGGCCGGCTGGATGGGCTCGCGGGCGCCGAGCTTCAGGTGACCAAGGCCCGAATCGACCTGCTGCTGCCGGCGGCGAGCCAGCCTTTTGGCGGGCTGCGGGACGGCACCGTGTCGCTGAGCCGACGCCTGACGGACGGCAGTCGCAGCCTGAGCGTGCGTGTCGAGCCCGTGCTCGCGGAGACGGGGTGGGGACCAGCGCGCTTCGAGCTGCAGGCGGCGCCGGGTGGTCACTTGGCCAAGGCGACCCTCAAGCTCGCCGGCGGCGGCTGGGCGCGGGCGCTGTCGACGATTGGCCAGGCCGCGAGCGTGCAGCGTGACGCCGATCTGAGCCTCGACCTGACCTTGAAGGCAGCCACGCCAGCCGAGGTCGCGCTGACGGGCAAAGTGACCGTGGCCCACGTCGGCGTGAACTGGTGGCGGATCGCGCCGCGCCCAATCGACGACTTCTCCTTCGGCGGGCAGGTGGACCTCACCGCTACAACCGAGCCTGCCCAGATGCAGCTGCGCCTGTCCTCACTCGATCTCGGCGGCGCCAAGCTCGACGTCACGCTCGAGGCGCTGGCGCTGAAGAAGCGGCCAGAGGTGCGTTTGCTGATTCAGGCGCCGCTGCAGGACTGCGGCAAGGTCGCCAAGGCGATCCCGGCGTCGCTCATCCCGACGATTGGCGCGATCGCCGCGGAGGGCCAGATCGCCGGCGAGTTCGACCTGCGCATCCCGCTCGACAATCCCTACAAAGGCAAGCTGAAGGCCTCACTGAACGACGACGCGTGCACGGTGACGCAGTTTGGCGAGCTCGACGTCACCGCGCTGGCGCGGCCCTTCAAACGGCCGGTGAACGAGAGCGGCACCATCCTGGAAGACCAGCTAATCGGGCCGCAGAGCGACGCTTGGGTGGCGCTGAACAAGCTGCCGCCGTGGGTGCCCTACGCCATGATCGCCACGGAAGACGCGGCGTTTTTTCACCACAAGGGCGTGCGACTCGGGCTGACGGCGCGCGCGATCAAGATGTGCCTCGACTTCGGGCGGTTTGTGTACGGCGGCTCGACGATCACGCAGCAGTTGGTGAAGAACATCTTCCTGACACGCGACAAGTACCTGGGTCGAAAGTTCGAGGAGCTGCTGATCGTCTGGCACATGGAGCGCAACCTCTTCGACGCCGAGACGGTGAAGGCGGCGAAGGACGATGAGCAGCCCATCAAGGACCGGATCCTCGAGATCTACATCAACGGCATCGAGTTCGCTCCGCATCTGTACGGTATTCAGCGCAGCGCGAAGCTGTACTTCGACAAGGACGCCGTCGATCTCACGCCCCTTGAGGCGGCGTTCCTGGCGGCGAACAAGCCGTGCCCCAAGTGTGGTCACAAGCGTTTTGAGCAGAAGAAGTGGACCCCGTGGTGGCAAACCCGAATGGTGGGGATCATGAACAAGATGCGGACCAACGGGATCATCACCGAGGCGCAGTTCGTGGCCGAGGCGCCCTACGTGCCCAGGTTTGTGGGGTGGCCGCAGGCGGTCAGGCCTGGGCCGACAGGCGGCGGCGACATCGGCGGGGATGAAGAGTAGCCGGCCGCCCAGCGCCTCCAGAGGGGCGACGCGCGCTGGCGCCGGACGCGCGGGGCTCGTGTTCGCCGCGGTCCTGGCGTTGCTGGGTGTGGCCCTGGCGAGCCGATGGCGCTGGGTCTGCGACGACGCCTTCATCTCGTTCCGCTACGCCAAGAACCTCGTCGATGGCCACGGCCTCGTCTTCAACTTTGGCCCCGGCGCAGACGTCGTCGAGGGGTACACCAACGCGCTCTGGACCGTCTGGATCGCGCTTGGGTTGGCCGTCGGTGTCACCCCGGAGCTGTGGTCGATCGTCTCGGGACTGGCGGCGTACGGCGCGCTCATCTTCATCCTCGCCCGCGGCGCCGCCTCGCCGTGGCTACCCCTCGCCGCTGGCCTCGTGGCGGTGAGCCGGCCGCTGCAGATCTGGGCCACTGGCGGGCTTGAGACCGCAGCAGACCTCGCCTTGTTGGTGTGGGGCTGGCACCTCGTCACGTCCAACCGCGACGACGACGCAACCCGGGCGCTGCCCAAGCGTCGCGCGGCGGTCGCCGGCGGTGTGATGGCCCTGGCGGTCATGACCCGACCCGACAGCCTGCTCATCGCCGCGATCACCGGGCTGACGGTGCTGCTGGGTGCCGGCAAGGCCGGTTTCAAGGGCCGCGTGCCTGCCTCCGCTGCGTTCGGGGGCGCGTTTCTGGCCCTGTGGCTGCCCTTCACGGCGTGGCGTGTCGTGACGTACGGCGACTTCTTTCCGAACACCTACTACGCCAAGTCCGCCCAGCTCTGGTGGCTCGATCAGGGCCTCGTGTACCTCGGCCTCTTCGTCCGAGAGCTGCCGCTCTTCGCCGTCGCGCCCGTGCTCGGTGGCGCGGCGCTGCTGATGGGTCGCGTAGCGCCCGAGCGGCGCGCGCGCCTCGCCTCCGCGTTGGCGATCGCGCTGGCGTTCACGCTCTACGTCGTCAAGGTCGGCGGCGGCTTCATGCACACCCGGCTGCTCCTGCCCGCCCTGCCCTTTGCGTGGGTGGTCCTCGAAGAGGCCGTCGTCGCGCTGCGGCCGCAGCGGGCGACGACGGCGGGCGCGCAAACGCGGCGTGACCGCCTCGTCGCGGGCCTGGCGCTCGCGCTCTGCTTGATCGTGGCGCTGGTGCCTCCCGCGCTTGGACCACAGGAGAGCGTGCGCGGCGTTGTCGACGAGCGCGCGCATTACGACCCCGTGCGAACCGCGCGTCTCGAGCGCGACGCGGCGGTCTTGCGCGGCTTTCTGGCCGGGTTGCCGGTGCGGGCCGCCTACATCGGTGGTCAAGCGCGGCTGGTGTATCGAACCGGCGTGCCGATCGCCGTCGAAGCGGAGACGGGGCTGACCGACGGTGTCATCGCGCACCAGCCCCTGACGCACCGCGGCCGCGTCGGGCACGAGAAGCACGCGCCGCGGTCCTACCTCGTCGAGACGCGGAGGCTGCATCTGGTATTTGGCGCGTTCGCGTTTCGCTACCTGGGGCTAGAGGGCTACGTGCCCAAGGTGGGTGTGCGACTCGGTCACACCACGGTGTTTTTGGTGACGTGGGACGCCCCCCTCATGGCGGAGCTGCAGCGCCGAGGCGCGAAGGTGCCGCCTTTCGAGCGTGAGGCTGCGAGCTTGCTGGCTGATTCGACGCGCATACCGGCGGCACAGCGTGCGCAAACACTGGCAAGTTTGCGCCGTTTTTGGGTTCGCTAGCGCCGCTGGTTTGGTGTAACTTGCGCCAGACCGCCCAGAGACAGTGGGGTTCGGCCCGAACGGGGCTGAATCACAGCTCGGGCTGCGCCGGAACTCCGACCTCGAAGCCATGGACCACGATGCGAACTCTAACAACGCTCCGCGCCCTCACGCTCATCTGCTGCACCCTGCTGGCGGCGAGTGCGGCGGCGACCGTCCCCACCACCACCACCGTCGAGGGCGTGCTCACCAGCGCAGGCGGCGGCAGCGCGGCGGACGGCACATACGCGCTCACGTTCTCGATCTACGCCTCCCAGGCCGCAAAAACAGCGGTTTGGCAGGAGGCCAAGGTCGCCATCGTGCTCAAGGGCGGGCGTTTCTCGCATGTGCTGGGCGTCACCAAGCCGCTGACACCCGCGACCCTCGCCGGTTTGACGACGCCGTGGCTGGGCATTCAGGTCGCCGCCGATCCCGAGCTGCCGCGCTCGCCGCTGCACGCGGTGCCCTACGCCTCGCTCGCCGCCCTCGCTGAAGGGCTGTCGTGCACCGGTTGCGTGAGCGGCGCGGCCCTCGCCGGCGGCGTCACCTCGGCCAAGGTCGCCTTCAACTACGCGGGCTCCCAAACCAAGGGCGGCGCGGCGACGGATTTGGCCTGCACAGGCTGCGTCTCGGTCGCAGAGCTGAAGTTTGACGGTAACGTGGACCTCGGCAGCTTCAGCGTGAAGGCCAAGAACGGCACGTTTACGGGCGACCTGGCGGCGAGCACAGTCACGGCCACCAGCTTCATCGGCGATGGCTCGAAGCTCAGCGGCATCAAGGTCCCCGGCGGCGTCTGCAGCAAGGCTGGCGAGGTGGTCAAGGGCATCAACGGCGACGGCACGCTGCAGTGCGTGAAGGCGATGGATCCGACCGCGCTGCCGAGCGACGGGCTCAACGAGATCTCCAACAATCTGCTGACCAATCAGTTCGTCGACGTCATCGAGACGCAGATGAAGAACATCCCGATCCCAGACAAGCAGGGCAAGGAGGCTGTGAGCAACATCGCCGTGCCGGATTTGGGCAAGGTGCAGGCGATCTCTGTCAGCGTTAGCGTTGAGAATACGGACTTGAGCGGCGTCGCCATCACCGTGCTGCCGCCGGACGACAAGAAGGTCGGCTGGGTGCTGTGCGACCCGTGTGGCAAGAAAGACGAGAAGATCTTCAACCAGACCTACAGCCCGACGGCTAAGCCCAAAAGCGGCGACATCGGCGCGTGGGTCGGCAAGAACGCCCAGGGTTTGTGGAACCTCAAGGTGTTGGACTCGGAGTTCTGTGTGAAGCAGGCGGCCGGCAACGCCAAGTACTGCGACCTGACGACCAAGACCGACGGCTGGATTACGACCTGGAGCATCAAGCTCAGCACGGAGAGCACGAAGAAGGTCGCGGCGAACGGCGTGTTGGAGGCCAAGAACGGTCTCCGATTGCAGGTCGCCGCGAAGCCGCCGGTGACGTGTGACGGCACCAACCTCGGCTACCTCTACTACAACAGCGTCGACAAGAACCTGTACGTCTGCGACGGCAAGAAGTTCGACATCACCGTGCAGGCCCCGCTCGGTAGCGAGAACAAGCCCGCGCCAAGCTGCCAGACCATCCTGACGGCCGGCGAGAGCAAGGGCAGCGGGGTCTACTGGATCGATCCAGACAGCACCATCGGGCCGATCGCGAAGTTCCAGGCCTGGTGCGACATGGTGCACGACGGCGGCGGCTGGATGCTGGTGTGGAACCTCGACACGAGCGACGCCACGATGCGCTCGTACGCCGACACGACGTTCTGGCTGGGGGACAGCGGCGTGGGTGCCGTCACGAGCGCGCTCACGTCGGACTACAAGAACAAGGGCGCGTTCAGCGGCATGCCTGTCAACGAGCTGCTCGTCGTCGCGCACGAGGAGGGCAAGGACTACAAGGGTAAGGAGACGTGGGCGCGCTTCACCGTGAACAGCACGTACAAGGGCAAATCGGTCAGCGCCATCATGGCGTCGGGCGCCAACCAGACCGTCGCCGCGGTGACGGCTCGCACAGGCGCGGTCGCCAAGAACGCCTACACACGCAACGCGGGTGACGTGTTCATCGACCACGGCCTACCGCTGATCGTCAACTCGACCGGCAGCGGCGGCAGCGACGCGAAGAACAACGTTCGATTCGGCACGGACTTCAAGCCGCTGTGTGGTCAGGTCAACTGCAACGGCCACAATGTGCAGGGCGGCTACGGCGGCTACCACATCCGTCCGACGAGCGGCAATTACCCGCTCACGTACGAGGCGATGCCATCGTTCGGCTATCACCCCGGCCCGATGGGCTTTGGCAGCAACTTCGTGAACAACAACGGCTGCGGCAACTCGGTGTGGTCCAACAAGTGCAGCCCAGAGTCGGCGATCTTGCACGTGGACTTCGGCATCTTCGTGCGCTAGCCGCAGGTCGCCTAGCTTGGATGATCGTGGTCGTGGGCGGCGAGCTGCGCGGCGGTCGCGGCGGTCTGATTCGCCGCTTTCCAGTCTTCGTAGGGCATGCCGTACACGACCGCGCGGGCAGCGGCCTTGTCGAGCGTGACGCCCTCCGATTGCGCCGCTTCGCCTAGCCAGGTGGACAGGCAATTCCGACAGAAGCCGGCGAGGTTCATCAGGTCGATGTTCTGCACGTCGCTGCGCTGGTCCAGATGGGCGAGCATGCGGCGAAAGGCAGCGGCCTCAATGCGGGTCTGCGCTGCGGAATCCAGGTCGTTGTAGGCCATGACTTTGCTCCAAGGGCTGAGCTACGGCGGGCAAAAGGCGCGCCATAACGATTGCGGTGAGGATTGGGTGGCGGTTGGCGACCTGCTAGGCGCGCCGCGTTCGTGTCGCTACTATGTCGCCAGCCAGCTACCCACGGCAACGGTAGCTTCGACTGCGATGTCGTGCGTGCCCCCGCGTGCGACGCCGCGCTACCACGGCTCGCTTCTCTGGAGGACTCGCTCATGTCGACAGGACTCGTAATCGCGCTGGCCATCATAGCCATGGCCGTCATCTTCCTCACGACGCTCTACAACCGGTTGGTGACGCTGCGGAACCGTTTCAAGAACGCGTTCAGCCAGATCGATGTGCAGCTGAAACGTCGGTACGACCTCATTCCGAACCTAGTGGACACCGCGAAGGGCTATCTGGCTCACGAGCGTGAGACGCTCGAAGCGGTCGTCAAGGCCCGGAATATCGCGGTTGGAGCGGAGCAGAAGGCGGCGCTCGACCCGAGCGACAGCGGCGCGATGAGTCAGCTTATGGGGGCCGAGTCGGCGCTGGGTGGCGCGCTGAGTCGCTTGATGGTGACCGTAGAGGCGCACCCAGAGCTCAAGGCCGATCGCACCATGAGCGAGCTGACTGAAGAGCTGCGGAGCACCGAGAATCGGATCGCGTTTGCGCGGCAGGCGTACAACGACGCGGTGACGGGATTCAACACGGAACGCGAGAAGTTTCCGACCGTCGCGCTGGCCGGCGCGCTCGGATTTACGGGCGCGGCGCTGTTTGAGATCCTCGACGCGACGGAGCGAACGGCGCCGAAGACCGGTTTTACGAGCTAGCTGGGCGCGGAGCCGCCGATGGACTTCTACGAGCAACAGGACAAAGCCCGCCGGACGACGGCGCGACTCGTGGCCCTGCTCTGCGTGGCGCTGGTGCTGCTCGTGGCCGCGATCTACGCGGTCGCGCTCGGCGCCGAAGTCCTGTTTCTGCGACGTCACCAACAGCTCCTCGTGTCGTGGTGGCAGCCCTCGCTGCTGGCCTGGGTAGTGGGCTGCACAGCGGTGGTGGTGGGGTACGGGAGCTGGTCCAAGCTGCGCGCGCTGGACGCGGGCGGCGGCTCCGTCGCGCTGATGCTCGGTGGCCGCCAAGTGATCACAAGCCGGCCTGGAACGACGGCGGCAGAACGCCAGCTCATGAACGTCGTGGAAGAGATGGCGATCGCGTCGGGGATGGCCACGCCTTTCGTGTTTGTGCTCGACCGGGAACCAGGCATCAACGCCTGTGCGGCCGGTTATACGCCCCAAGACGCGGCTATCGTGGTGACCCACGGCGCGCTGCACCTGCTCTCGCGGGCGGAGATGCAGGGGGTGATCGCGCACGAGTTCAGCCACCTGCTCAACGGCGACACACGGCTCAACACCCGGCTGATCGGGCTATTACACGGGCTGTTGGCGGTGGGCATCGTCGGGCGAACGCTGCTGCGTGCCGGCGTGGGTGGTCGACGCAGCGGCGCCACTGGGCGAGGCGGCGGGGCCTGGCCGCTCGCCCTGGCCGGCGTGCTGCTGTGGCTGCTTGGTTGGATGGGCCTGTTGGCGGGCAAGCTGATTCGCGCCGCCGTGTCGCGTCAGCGCGAGGTGCTCGCGGATGCTTCGGCGGTGCAGTTCACCCGCGACAAGCTCGGCCTCGCCGGCGCGTTGAAGAAGATCGGCGGCGCAGCGCACGGCTCTTGGGTGGAGAATCCAGAGGTCGAGGAGCTCGCCCACCTGTTTTTCAGCGCTACAGCGGAGCCGTCGTGGTTCGCCCGCCTGTTGGCGACGCACCCGCCGTTGATGCTGCGGATCAAGCGCCTTGACGCAAGCTTCGACGGACGGTGGCCTGTGGTACGAGCGCCGCCCGTTGTCGATCGTGTCGTCGGGGAACAGGTGGCCCAGAGTTTGGACTCAACTATGGCCCTGGCGCTCGACCCCACACTGGATCAGGCGCGCGCTCGGACGCAGCCGCCGGACGAGGCGATGTCGACGACGACGACGGCTGCGACCACGCTTGGCCAGCCACTCCTGGTGGGTCTGGGCGAGGCGCGCCACGCCACGCCACGCCGGATCCTCCCGGCGGTCGACATCACAGCCGCGGTCGGCAGCCCAGCGCCCGCGCATCTGGCGTGGAGTCAGACGTTGCTGGCGTCGATCCCCACGCCGCTGCGCGACGCAGTCCACGACCCGTTTGACGCCGTCGCGGTCGTGCAGGCTATGTTACTCGATGGCGACGCGGCGGTGCGGCGTTCGCAGCTCACGACGATCGCCGAGTTGAGTTCGGGGCCGCTGGCCGAGGCCTCGCTCCGCTACCGCGTCGACATCGAGGCCCTGGACTTGCGCCTTCGACTGCCGCTGGTGGAGCTCGCGATACCGACCTTGCGGCGGCTGAGCCCGCCCCAGCAAGCCACGCTTGCGCGCGTGGTGCAGGCGCTCTCGGACGCGGATCGGCGGCGGTCGGTCTTCGAATATGCGCTCGGGCGGCTGTTGCTGCGACGCATGGTCGACCACGTCGGGGGCGGCCGCACGCCAACGGCGCAGCTCTTGTCGCTGCGCGCGGTGGGGCCGGCCGCGAGCGTCGTGTTATCGGCGTTGGCCCATGTCGGACATCCGGGTGACGACGAGGCCACCGCGCTGGCCTTTTCGCACGCAACGGCGTCGCTGCCCTCGGCCTGGCGAGGCCACATGACGCAGCAGAGCGAGGCGTCGTGCACTTTTGGCGCGGTGGACGCTGCCCTGGATCGCTTGGAGACGGCCGTGCCAGTGGCGAAGAAGCGGTTTCTCGACGCCGCCGCGCACTGCGTCATGGCCGATGGCCGCGTCACGCTCGCGGAGGGCGAGCTGCTGCGTGGCGTGGCGGACGCGTTGGGCTGTCCGCTGCCGCCCTTCTTGCCGACGCTCAGCGAACCGGCCCAGAGCGACGCTGCATGAGGCCGCGGCGCTTGAGCGGACTAGGCGGCGATGCGCGTGCGCCAGGCTGCGGCGGCGGCGAGGCCACGGCGCTCCAGACCCGGCACAATCACATCCGTGATGGTGTCGTAGAACAGACGCCGGGCCTCGTCGCCATCGCAGACGCCGACCGACGCCGCGGCCGCCGATTGCGCGGCGCCCGCAGGCAGCTCTCGCAGCTCGTGGGCCTCAAGGTGGCCGAACGCGAGCCGCAGCCACCCGCTGAGCCGGGCCTGCCGGGCCGATCCCATCTTCGGCGTCAACTCGTCAAGCAGCCGCCAGCCAAAACGTGCGTGCCCCACCTCGTCGGCCAAGATCTCGCGTAACGTCCGCTCCAGCCCCGCAGGTCCGCTCTCCATACGCTCGCTGCTGATCAGCGCCACCGCCACCGTCTCGCTCAGGCACGACACGCTCAACACGTTGCGCAGCAGCGCCTCCAGGGCGTCCGTCTCGCGATGTGCCGGCACCGCAGGCAGCGTCGGCAGCTCGGCGCGGGCCTCGCCGCCGAGGGCGACCACCGCCGCGGCACACTGGGCGCCATGGCGGTATTCATCGGCCTCAAATCGGGCCAGCCGATCTCGCCAAGCGCCGCTGAGCCCCGCGTCCACGGCCTGCGCGCGCAGCTCGCGAAAGATCCGCGCAGACACCCACTCATTCACCATGCGGCCCTGCCAGGTCACGATGGCGCTGCGTCGGTCAAAGTTCGAGAGGTGGGCCGCGTCAGTCAACTGCAACGGCCGGCGGCGCGCGTCCTCGCGCAGGTCCAGGATTTGGGCGCTCATGCGGTCACCTCGTCCGTGAGCCCATGAATCAGGGCCGCCATCCACGCTTCATCAACCTCGGGCGGCGCGGGAGGGCCCCACGCCATGCAGCCCTTGTTCCAGTCCCAGCCATTGGCTTGGCAGCAGCGGGAGTACGACTCCCAGCCCGCTTCCTGGCGGCAGACGCTTCCGGTGGTGACGACCTGCGCCGGACCAGCGTCAGCCGTCGCATCCGACTGCGATCCCGCATCGGCCCCGCCGCCACTGTCCGCTGCGCCACTGTCCGCCGCGCCACTGTCCGCCGCGCCGCCGCTGTCCGGCGTCGCAGCTGCGCCCGCGTCGTCAAACGCCGCCGTGTCCGCGCCCGATGACGCGTCCGCCGCGCGGCTGGCGAGCGTCGAGATGGGTCGCTGGGTGCGACCGGCGTCAGCGCCTCCGACGCCGTCCAGGCCACCCTGGCCGTCGTTTGCGGTCGCATCAGAGAGGTGTGCGGCGCTCGTCACGGGCTCATCGACCGTGACGCAGCCAGCCGCGGCTCCGACAGCGACGGCGGCAGCCGCACGCAGCGCGCGCCGCCGGATCTCGGGCCTGAGGAGGCGGGGGCGCAGTCGGACGGGGACGTTGTGGATGATGTCTCGCATGGGGCACTCCTGGGGTCGCGCGCACTATCGCGCCTTGGAGACCCACTGTGCTTGTCTCCTGCGATGTTGTGAATCAGTATGATCAAGACACGAGTATACTGATTTGACGTACGCTCCACACAGGACGCACCATGGATCTCGACAGCCTGACCTGCTTCTCTGCCGCTGCACGGCACCTCTCGTTTCGCCGCGCCGCGAAGGAGGTGCACCTGTCTCCTGCCGCCTTCAGCGACCGTATCGCGCGCCTGGAAGCGCAACTAGACGCCCGGCTCTTCGATCGCACGACGCGCCGGGTCGCGCTGACGCCGGCAGGGGAGCGGCTGGTTCCCGCGGCGCGCCAGCTGCTCGCTAGCGCCGCGGATTTGCCGGCCCTGGTGCGTGACGACGGCCGCACGCCGGCGTTGACGCTGACGCTCGGCACGCGCCACGAGCTCGGGCTGAGTTGGCTGCTGCCCGCATTGGAGGCGCTCGACACCCCCCACCGCACGGTGCATCTGCGGTTCTCCGACAGCCACGCGCTGCTCGACGCGCTGCGCGCCGGCTTGGTCGACGCGGTCGTGACCAGCTTCCGACTGACGACGCCGGGCCTGGCCTACGCCACGCTGCACGCCGAGCGATACGCCTTTGTCGCGGCGCCTGCGCTGGTCGCCGTCAGCCCGCTGACCGGTCCGAAAGAGAGCGCGGCCCACACGCTGATCGACGCACACGCCGACTTGCCGCTGTTTCGCTACCTGCTCGATGCCTGCGCGGGACCAGCGGCCTGGACGTTTGGCGAGACCCGTTGGGTCGGCACGATCGCCGCGATTCGACAGCTGGTCGTCGCCGGTCGCGGCGTGGCCGTGCTGCCGCTGTACTACGTGCAGGCTGACCTAGACGCCGGCAGCCTCGTGCAGCTCATGGCCGACGTGGAGCCGGTGCAGGATTGGTTTCGCTTGGTGTGGCGCCGCGACAGCCCGCGGGATGCGGCCCTACAGACCCTCGCCGCCGAGCTGCGTGGCATGCCGTTGATGTGAGGCGCGGGCGCACCCCATACTTGCAGACCGGCGCCGATGGCGGCGCCGTTTGTCATGGCGGCCGTGAACACCCGCGTCGTGCGGCGCAGCAACGCCCTCCTGGCGCTGCGAGGCGAGGCCTACGGCGAGACGTTTGCCTACACAGAGTGCATGGAGACGGCGCGAAAGAGCGCGGCGTGGGCGGCGTATCTCGGCATGGGCGCGGTGAGCGGCGTTCTGCAAAGCGCCGTGGGTCGCAAACCGCTGCGTCGATTTGGTCCGCCTCCTGGGAGTGGCCCAACCGAGGCCCAGATGGACAAGGGCTGGTTTCGCGCGCGATGCCTGGGCGTGGCGGGCGACGGCACGAAGGCGCTCGCGACGGTGACTAGCGAAGGCGACGCCGGCGATCGCAGCACGGTGCGGCCTCGATGTAGAGTAGCCCCGGGTCGTTGCCTCCCCGGGGCCCTCACCAGAACCGGACTAG
>CALENB010000280.1 GCA_937910235.1 uncultured Myxococcales bacterium
CGTGGTGCGGGCCGTGCAAGAAGCTCGCGCCGCAGGTTGAGGCGTTTGCGGCAGGTCGCAAAGACGTGGTGCTGCGCAAGGTCGACGCTACCAACTGGGGCGTGGTCGAGATGGGAGAGCACCTGCCCGCGGTTGCTGGCCTGCCGGTGCTGGATGTCTACGGCCGCGACGGCAAGCTCATCTCACGACGCGTCGGACCTCCGTGTTTCTCGTTCGCAGATGACGTTCCGACCGCGCTGCCGAGCGAGGCGACGGCCGTCAAACGCTGATGCGATCGCTGGGCACCCGGCAGCTCTGCCTCTGATAAGTGCCTGGCACTTATCGGAGCTTTCGCGCCGCGACTAACGATACATAGCTGTGTTTACGCTGTTTTCGGGCGTCGTTTCGATAACACTAAAATTCGACACATGTCGAATTATCGAAATGACCGGCGGGCGGTTGTAGTTTCGACCGCGACCTGGCTGCCGCAGGCGCTAGGTGTAGGTCAAGCCCAACCGCGCCTGCGGTGGACTATCACCCGCGCCGCGCAGGGGTCGCCGCTGACGCCCACGATCGACCCGCCGGAAACACCAGCAATCTAGGGAAATCGCGCTGCGGGCCACCCGCCGGGAAGCCGCCCTCCAACGCGAGTCCGGCTGACCCGCCAGCTGCGTCAATGACGTCGACGCCCCCAGATCCGGCGTGCGAAAACCGTGGCCGCAGCGCGCGCGCGTTGTCGAGCAGCGGCACCAGTCGCTGCAGCATCGGCTGCCAATAGGGTGCCCAGCTGAGTCGTCCCGCCGTCATCGGCGTGGGGTGGTGCAGGCTCCCGTCGCTTTGCGGCTCGCCACGGAGCGGAAGCGTCGCGCCGCTAGCGAAGAGGAGCAGCGCGTCTGCCCGCGCAGCCTCGTCGCGCTGCCGGCGGGCCGGATCGCGGGCCCAGGCCGCCGCGTCGATGGCGGCAGCTTGAGCGAGGGACTCGGCGCAGTCGAGACGGCACGGGTAGTGACGTAGCACACACGCACCCGACAAGGGGCTAAAGAAGCCGAGTCGTCGATCGGGTGTGCCGTTGGCCGCTGCCGTCGCGCGCGCCGCACGCAGCGCGTAATAGGCGACCTCCGCGGTGGTCTGCGCGTCGTCGGCGGTCCAGGTTTGATGGCCCTGCACAAAGGCCTCGCCGCAGCACACAGGGTAGCCCAACAGCGCGGCCATCGCGCGGTCGTTGTTCGCGGCCGGGTCGACGCGGGCGCCGGCCTGACCGAAACGGCCAGCCGCGCGCCACGCCAGCGTGTCTCGTTCGATCGCATCGGCACGTGCGAGATCGGCCGGGTCAGGGCCGACGTACAGCAGCACTCGTCCGTCGCGCTCGCTGCCGTGATGCCACATGCCGCCATCATCCATGTTGACGAGGGCACCCCGCAGCGCGTGGAGGCCTGCGGACTGCGCGGCGGCTTCGAGGTCGGCCGCGTCATCGGCGTGGAGGTCCGCGCGCCACACACGTCGGATCCCGAGGTCGATGGCGATCCACTCCGCGGCGTCGGGCCACCGCGTTCTGCGAGGCTGCTTCGGAGCCGGCTGTGGCGCCGCGTCGCGGAGCTGCCATGGCACACGCGCAGCCGCCAACCGCCCACGCAACGCGGGGTCGCCGTGGAGCGCGATCGGCGCCCGAACCACCAACATCCCGGCCCCGGCGTGGACACAGAGCCGATCGACGGCCAACCGGCCTAGGTCAACCGCGTCGACCACCAGCACCACCTTCCGACCGACCACAGCAGCTTGGCGCAATGCGCGGGCCTGACCCGCAGTCAGGCGCGCCGCGCCTTGGATCTCCAGCGTCACCGTCGTCGGATCGGCCAGCGCTCGCGCCACCACCTGTTGCAGTCTCGCCGTCGCGGTCGCGCGATCCACACCGTCGGCGATGGCGTCGCGGTCGATGTTGACCTGACCCAGGCTGGTCCTCATCGCGACTCCCCCCCTGGTCCATCAGTAGACGGTGGCCTGCCAACACTGCGCGCCGCTAAAACCGATCCGACAATCGCACCGCCCAGCCGCGTCGCACGACGTCTTGCTCGGCCACAGCTCCAAGGGGATCGCCGGGGAGCCGCCGCCTGCCGCCACGACAGGATCGCCGCCGTAGAACCCAAGCACGTTGCCATATGCGGACAATGCGACCGCGCTCTTGCTGACCAGATCGAGCACATAGAGCCATTTTGCGCCGTCCCAGCGCCACAGCTCTGCCGCCCCGGCATTCGACTTGCCGCCCACCTGTCGCCACGGAACCCCGAGCAGCGCGAGATCGCCGGCCAGCGCTATGTCCGCGCCAACCGCCTCGCCTGCTTTGTGGCCGGCCCGGGTCAGGACGCCAGACTGCGTCACCTTTCCGTCGGTGGAGATGGTGTAGCTCAGACCTACGCCGGTCTCAGACGCGTAGCCAGGCGCGCCCACCAGCATCCGCTGGCCGAGCACCGCGAGGTTGCCGAAGCGAGACGCGCCATATCCGGACGCTGGCGGCGAGATTTTCGTTGTGATTGCGTAGCTCCCGGTCTGCCAGTCGAGGTGCATCAGCCATACCGCACCCTTGCCGTCCGCGCCTGGCGCGCCCGCGTACAGCCGTCCGCCCTGGCATGCGAGGCCGCGCGATGCGCCCAGGTTGCTCTGCGCCGGCAAACCATGGCTCACCACGACCTCCTTGGCGCCCGCCCACGTATTGGACCCCTGGGAGTAGACCATCTGATAGATGGCGCCGTGCCCCTTCACCCCGCCGACCTCGGCTGTGCTCGCGCCGATGAACAGCCGGTCGTCGCAGAACGCGAGTGAGCTTCCGAAGTCAGCGGTTTGGTAGAGATTCGACGGGGTGGTCAGCATGGTTTCATACGTCCATCCAGCCACGCCACCCACAACATAGGCGTGCACGCGCGCCTGCCCGTTGCCCGGCTCAGAGATCAGCAGCCGATCGCGCGCCATCGTCATCGCGCGCCCAAAAGCGCCGCCAGCGTGCGCCGTCGGCGGCAAAATCAGCGGACTGGGGCTGGTCCAAGCGCCACCGGCGTCGCTGTGGAAGGCACGCACGGCACCGGCGCCATTTTGAGTCGCAGAGTGGCTCGGGATACCAGCCAGAATCATCCGCTCCATGACCCACAGCGCAGAGACTGCGCGGTCGGCGCCGGCATCAAGCGTTACGCGGGCCGTGCCGATCGCGACGTGATCGATCTTCGCGCCAGGCCCGCACGCACAGCTGTTGCACGTCTGGTTTTGCTCGCCGAAATAGGCGCCGGCGCCGCAGCCGCAGATCGGCGTGACGGTCGTCGTGCAGGTGCCCGTGGCGCCGCACGCCTTGGCGCCCACCCCAGCGCCGTCGCAGCTGCCCTTGCTGCACTTGTCGCCAGCCGTGCACGGGTTGCCGTCGTCACACACCGCGTTGTTGGACTGGGGCGCCCAACTGCACCCTCCCTGCAGCGCGCCTTGGACCACGAGGCTGCAGCTGTCTGCTGTGCATACCACTCCGTCGCTGCAGCTGGGGACGCCTGTGCATGTCCCGGCCTTGCAGGTCTCTTCGCCCGTGCAGATGTCACCGTCACTGCAGTTGTCGGTCTGGTTGTCGCAGTCGTCGTCCTTGTTGTTGCACACGTCAGGCGCTCCGGGGAATACGTCTTTGTCGTCATCGTCGCAGTCATCGCCAGAGTGACACCGCATCGTGGCCACTCGTCGACACTCCACGCCCTTGCCAGCCGCCTTCGGCACGCACAACACCCCGCGCGCGACGTTGGCGATACCGGGTAAGATCCCGCCCCAGGTCAGCGTAAAAGCGTCTGCGGCGCCGGGTTTGCCGTCTTTTAGCGGATAGCGGCGCCAGACCAGGGACGTTCCGGGGTTCGTCTTGGGCGCCCAGCCCACAAGCAGATCACCCCCACTCGCGACACCGGTGATCCCAACTCCGGTGTCGCTTGGCTGGGCAATGGTCAGCGGCTCGAGCAGGGCGCCGGTCGGCAGATCGAGTCGATAGAAGGTGCCCGTGCCTTGCTTGTGCACATGGAGCACGCGGTTGATATCAAAGGTCAGCGCCCCAGCGCCAGGCATCGTCTCCGACCGCCACGCGCGCTCGTGTTTGAACCCCAAGCGCCGTTCGACGCGGTCGCCGAGGTTTACAAACCAGTCGTCTTGCTCAGGGTTGCCGACCAGCGCGACGCCCACATCGATCCCCAGCAGCGCGACCGACCCGACCGTCACCCCGGCGCTGCTCACCCGCACAATGACCGCTGGTTTGATGCCCGTCGCCTTCTTCACGACCCACCACTCCCTAAAATAGCCGTGCCAGCCGACGTACGCGGCGCCGCTCAGTTGGAGGTTCTGTCCGGCTTTGACGGGCGATCCGATGGTGACCGGCGCCGCGGTCGCGCTCGCGGCGATGCCTTCTTCACCGTCGCAGTTACGCCCCACGCCGCTCAGCGTCTTCGTGCAGGTCGCGCCGGTCAGCACCGTCTTGCCGGTCTGACAGAACCCGTCCTTGTCATCGTCACAGCCCTCGTCGGCCACCTTGTTACAGTTGTTGTCCTTACCATCGCAGAGTTGCTCTTCACCACCAGGGTGTTGTGTGGCATCACTGTCGTCGCAGTCATCGCCCTTGTTGTTCGGGCACGACAGCGACGCGATGGTGAAGCAGCGGCCGAGCTGGCCTGCGCCGTCGTTGTTGACACACAGCTCGCTGAGACCCGCTGAGAGTCTGGAGATGCCGTACGTGGGGTTGGTGAGCAGCACCCCGTCCGGTTTGCCGGTCGCGAGGTCGTAACGCGCCGCCTGCTTCGCCGCGCCGGCGACCCAGATGGTGTCTCCCTGCACCGCGAAGAACTCGTCCATGGCGTGGCCCACAGTCAAGCTGATCTTGAAGGTGGTGTTGCCCTTCTTTCCGTCGGTTGGCGAAAAATCTACGAGTTCGTCTTTGTCCTTGACCTTCATCCAGACCCGCGAGATCCCCGACGCGCCGCGCGCAAAGCTCGGCGCGCCCTGCACGCCCGCGTGGCTATTGAGCCACGTGACCGTGGCCGATTGGGTCGCGTGGCGGCGAAGGCCTTTGCCCGTGCCGAGCCCAACAAACACCGCGTCAGCGTCGTGCGCGGCGGCCCAGGCGTCGACGTTCAGATGGGTCCCATCGAACTCGGTCGGGTTGCTCCCGTCCGCCTCATGCTCGCGCCACTTGCCCTGATCGAGGACCCACCATCGCCCACGGCCCGCGTGCCAGATGGTCAGCGCGCTGGTGGAGGTTGACGCCATCGCCTGTTCGCGCATCACGCCAGGCTTGACGGCGGTCGCGATGTGACACGTGCCCAGAGGCCCAAAGCTCTTCGGGCACGCGGCCGCCGTCTTGACGACGTGGCCCTCGTCACAGAACCCGTCGAGGTCCGCGTCGCAGCCGTCGTCCTTTACCCCATCGCAGTTGTCATCGACCCCGTCGCAGGTCTCCACCGTCGCTGGATTGGTCCCTCCGGCGTGGTCGTTGCAGTCATCGCCGCCCGCAGCGCAGGCCGGCTGCGTTACGGTGTAGCACCGCGGTCGCAGTCCAAAGGTCGTCTCAGCCACGCAGACTTCGGACGCCGTCGCCTGCAAGCCAGCGGCCGACTCGGTGCCCGTTGTGACCGCAAACTCGGGCTTTCCGCTGAGCAGGTCGTAGCGAAACAGCTGCTTCGAGCCGGCGGGCACGTACAACTTCCCAGACTGGACGGCGATCTTGGTCAGGTCATGGCCACCCTGCAGCGCGACGCTCACCTCGAACTCACACCCCTCGCCGGTCTTGGCGTCGGCACACACGATCTTGTTCGCCCCGGCGACCTTCACCCACAGCCGCGCCTTGTCGTAGCCGAGCAGGCCTTCGATTGCGCCATTCGTGGGCAGCACCCACGTCGTCTTCTGGCTGAGTCCGTCGAACCGTTGCAGCTTGTCGCTGACATACACATAGACCGCGTCTTCGTCGGAGGAGGCGACCCACGCGTTGCCCAAGTGGCTGCCGTTGAACCCGCCAAGGAGGCCGCCGTCGTCCTTGTGGCGCGACCACTGCCCGCCCACTTGGCTCCACCACTCCTTCCGAAATGCATGCGGCCAAGACTGTCCGACGTCCTCGCCGTTCTTCTTCGCGCCGACGCCGCTGACCACCACCCGGCGCGAAAACACCGTGTCCTGGGCGTTTGTGACGGCTGTAAACCCACTGCACTTGCCGGTCGGTCCGAAGCTGTTGCTACACGTCGCCCCGGCCAGGACCGGGAGGCCGCTGTCGCAATAGCCGTCGTTGTCGTCGTCGCACTTCTCGTCGGTCTTGCCGTCGCAGTTGTTGTCGAGGCCGTCGCAGATGTCCGTCAGCAGCCCTGGGTTGATGCTCGCGTCCGCGTCGTCGCAATCAACTGGGATCGGTCGTTCGCACACGCCGAACGCGGTCGACGTGCTCGTTTGCTCGGTCCACTTGCCGTCCGCCGAGCTCATCGTGACCTGCCCCGATTGGCCCGCCTTCTTGCCCCCAGCCGCGAAGTTGACCCACGTCGCGTCTTTGGCGATGGGCCCCCATACGTAGATCCCGTCCTGCTTGGTGTCGTGCAGGCCCAAGAAACCATCGACGGCCGCTCCCGCGATCTCCGCGGTCTTGAGCGCCGCCGCCGCTGCGGCGTTTTCCGCCTCGTCCAAGATGACGGCCAGCGTGGCACCGCCGACCAGAGAACACAGGCCACTCGCGAAGAAAGCGATATTCTTTGAGGTCGTAGGAAAGTAGCAGGTCCCGCCGTGAGTCACCTTGCACCCGACCAAGCTCTTCGTGCACAGCGCCCCCATGCGCACCTCGTGACCGGCGGCGCAGAACTTGTCGTCGTCCCAATCGCAGCCTTCATCGGCGGCGCCGTCGCACGAGCTGTCCTCGCCGTCACACACCAGCTCAGGACCGGGGTGGACGCTCGCGTCCTTGTCATCACAATCATCGCCGCCCGCGCCACAATCTGGCGTCAACAGCCGGTAGCAGATGAAGCGCGGCGTACCGCTCGCAGCCACGGTCGAGTAGCGACAGGTCTTTGGGCCCCAAACGAAGCCCACGGCGACGTCTGGCTGCGTCTTGAGGCCGGCGACGTAGGCACCTTTGAGATCAAACAACAGCGCTACACTGGTCTTTGTATTGACGATGAGTCGACCACCGGCGACCCCGAGCGCAAACGCCTTGCCGCCCTGCCAGGCCGCGGGTGCGCTGCTCATCTTCAGGGCTAGGTCGGTCTGCTGCTGGCCGCTCTTGAGATCCCAGCGCTCCAACGCGGTGGCCTTGCCAGCGACCGACGCAAACACCGTCGAGCTCCCCGGATCGATCGCGACAGCGCTGCACGATCCCGAGCTGAGCAGGGCCGCGACCTTGTTGTCGACGCCCGCGCCGCCGTACAGCGTCAGGCCGGCGCCGTCTATGCGGTTGTGGCACGCCACCCAGCGGTCTCGCTGTGGATGTCCGGCCAGCGCGACGAGCCCGCTGATGGCCTTGGTCGAAAACCGCCCTGTCTCAACCAGCGCCGCGACGTTGGTCCCGGTCGCCTCGGCGAGATGAGCGCCATAACGAACCACGCTTGCGCCTGCGCTCTGCGATAGCCACAGCTCATGTCGAAAGGGATGGTGGCCGCCACGGATCACGTCAAGGTTCAGCGTGGGTGCGCGGTACTGCGTGACGCCGCAGTGGAAATCCGGCGTCGCCGAGGCGCAGGTCTGCAGGGCGCAACCGCTCTCGGCGCCCAAGGACTTCGTACTCAGCGCGCCTGTCAAAACCGCCGAGTTCTTCGCACAGAAGCCGTCTCCGTCCTCGTCGCAGCCGTCGTCGATCTTGGTGTCGCAGTTGCTGTCGAGGCCATCACAGACCTCTTTGGCGCCAGGGAAGGCGTTGGCGTCCACATCCACACAATCACCCGCTGTGCAGGTCGCGCCCTTCAACACCACCTTGTGGGCGCCGCAATGGCCGTCACCGTCCCGATCGCAGTCCTGGTCCGCCTTGCCGTCGCAGTCATCGTCGACACCGTCACACACCTCCGCCACTGCCGGGTTCACCGTCGTGTCGTCGTCGTCGCAGTCATCACCGACCGCGCTGCACGCCGGTGGCATCACCAGATAACAATGTAACGTCCGCGAGACCGCCTTGTTGTCGGGGGCCCCTGTGAGGCAGATTTCACGCCCTGTAAACAGGCCGTTGAGCGGCTGATTAGCGCCCGTACCAAAGATCTTCAGCGCCAGATCAAAGCCGCCCTTGGCGTCAAATCGCGCCAGATGCGTCGTCCCGGCGACATGCCAGATCCGTCCCGACGCGACCGCCACCGTGCGATGGTTCGTGAAGACCACCTGCCCCTGACTGCTCGAATACCCAAGCGTCACGTCGGCTAGCTTTGCGCCCGTCTTGCGGCTGAGTTTGCGCACAACCGGCGTCTGCTTGGCGTCGGTGAGCCACACGTCGGTGCCGTCGCTGCTGACTGAAGTGACGTAGGTGCCAGCCCCGACATACGACCAGACCAACTTTCCGGCGGGGTCGACGCGCACAGCGCCGGCGGATGCTGTGGCGGCAAAAAGCGCCGCGTCGTTGGCGTCGCCGTCCAGCCCGAGAACCGTGGGCAATGGGAGCCGTCGTTCGCCGAGCGCTGTCCCGAACTTGTCGTACCGCAACACCCGCGTCGTGGTCGCGCCGGTCTCCATGAGGCCCACCAAGTACTCCGCGCTGAAGCGGTGGTAGCCAACGTAGCTGTAGAACCCGGGCGGGTGCTTCAGCGTCACGACCCGCGTCGCCGCTGACGGCAGAAACATGGCCGGGTGTGCAGGTAGGCACCCGCCGGTCCAACTGAAGCTGCCCGAACACAGCGCCCCGGCGGTGACAGCCTTCTTCGCGTCGCAGAAGCCGTCCTTGTCGTCGTCGCAGCCGTTGTCGACGACGCCGTCGCAGTCGTCGTCCTTGCCGTTGCAGATCTCTGCCACCACGGCGTACTGACACCCCGTTTCTGCATCGCAAGCGCTCGACGCACAGCCGCCCTTGTCGGCGCACACAAGCGGGGCACCCTTGCATGCCCCGGCCGTGCAGACGTCGTCAGTGGTGCAAACGTCACCGTCACTGCAAGCGCCGGCGTTGGCCGCGGTGTGGACACAGCCGCTGAGCGGCGAGCAGCTGTCGACCGTGCACGGCAGCTTGTCGTCGCAAAACCCGAGTTTGTCGGGCTTTCCGACGCAGACGCCCTGTGTGCAGGCCGACGATTGTGTGCAGACGTCGCCGTCATCACAGGGTGATCCATCGACCACCTTCTTCACCCCTGTGCACTTGCCCGTTTTTGGTGCGCAGACGCTCACGTCACAGCTTTTGCCGTCACCGAGCGGACACACCACCGTCGCGGCCTTGTTCAACTTGCAGACCGGCTGCTTCCCTGCGCTCGCCGTCTTGTCGCAATACAGCGTGCCTATGCAGAGGTTGCCGAGCGCGATGGCCTCGCAGTCGCCATCCTCCCAGCACAAGCACGTGTTCTCCGGCTTGCTCACCTGGCAGCTGCCCGCTTGGCAGCGCTCCTGGGTGCAGAAGAAGTCGTCCGTCTCGCACTTCGTGCCGTTCAGCGCGGGCGTCTTGCCGCACTTGCCGGTCTTCGCGTCGCACAGGTTTGGCAGGCACACAGCGCCGCTTGGCGCGCATTGCACCAAGCTAGCGGGGTTGGGCTTGCAGGTCTTCGCGGCCAGATCGCAGTAGAGCGTGCCGTTGCAGAGATCGCCATCGTCCTTGTCGGCGCAGTCGGCGTCTTTGAAACATGGGCAGGTGTTCGCGGCCGTCGCGCAGGCACCGTCCTGGCAGGTGTCGATCGTTGTGCAGGCCGAATTATCAGCCTCGCAGGCCTGCCCTGTGTGAACCGGGGTCATCTTGCAGTCGCCCGTTTTCGGGTCGCACAGATTCTTGGCGCAGGCCACATCGCCGCCCTGGTCACACGTCGGCAACGTCGCCGGGTTGGGTTTGCACACCCCCTCAGGCTTCACGCAGTACAGCTTCGCCGCGCACTGGTCGGTTGGCGCGTACTTCGCGCATTCGGCGCTGCTGGTGCATTGGCACGTGTTGGTGCCAGGTTGGCACGCCCCCTTGCCGTCGCACGCGTCGCCGCTGGAGCAGACGTAGCCGTCGTCGCACGGATAAAAGGCCGGCGTCGCGACCTTCTCGCAGCCGCCCGTCTTCGGATTGCACTGGGTCTTGCTGCAGCCCGTGTCGTCGACCGTCGGGCAGGTCACGACCGTCGCCGGGTTCAGCATGCAAGTCTTGAGCGACTGATTGCAGTACAGCGTCCCGTCGCAGGCGTTGTTGTTGCCGTACTTCTGACAGTCCGCGTCCTGGTTGCACGTGCACGAACCGCCTGGTTGGGCCTGTTGGCAGCTGCCGTTCTTGCACGCGTCGGCTGTGCACACAAAACCATCGACGTCGCAGGTGGCGCCGTCGGGCAGGGCGGCGGGATGGCAGAGCCCATCGCTGGGGCTGCAGGTGTGCACCTGACAGCCGACGTTCAGCGCGGTCCCGCACGACACAACCGTCACTGGATTCAGCTTGCAGCGCGGCGGGAAGTTGGCGGCGTCGCAAAATAGTGTGCCGGTGCAGAGGTCGCCGTCCTCATGGGCGGCGCAGTCAGCGCTTGTGGCGCACTCGCACGCCAGATCGGGCGTCCCGCCGCATTTTCCGGCCTCGCAGACGTCCTTGAGCGTGCACGGGTCGCCATCGTCGCAGCTGACGGCTGCGGGCACCGGCACGTACTTGCAGATGCCGTCGGCTGGGTCGCAGAGGTTGACCGCGCAGGGCCCCTTTGCCTTGGGGCACGTGATACCGGAGGCGGCGTTGACACGGCAGGTCGGCTTGACGCCTGTGCGGTCACAATACTGCGTGCCCACGCAATGGTCGGCCCCCGCCGTCTCGCAGTCCGAATCGACCAAACAATCGCAGACCAGCGTCGCGCCGAGGCAGCCGGAGGCGACGCATCGATCGCCCGCGGTGCACGGCTCCCCATCGTCGCAGGCCGAATCCATGGCGGCGGCGGTGGTCGCGCACGCGCCCGCTGCCGTGCAGACGGCGACAGTGCAGGCCGCTTGCGGTGCGGGACACTCCGCGGCGACAACACACCCGCCGTCCGTGGCGCCGTCGATCACCGCGTCCGGCCGCGCGTCGTCACCCGGGCCGCAGGCGCTGACAACAACCCACACACAAAGGAAGACGCCGCGCTTCAGGCGAGAGATTAAGGGCTGAATAGGCGCGCTCACGCGGTCTCCAATGCGGGTCATGTCATCACGGTTTCGACTGCGGGATCGCCGTCGGCGTCGGGATCGCCGAGTAGCCTGAGTAGCCCAGGCCGATCTGGCCGTATGAATTATAACCAGCACACCGAACCTCTCCGGTCTTCAGCAAAAAGCACGAGTGATATACGCCGCAGTCAACCCTGATCACGTCGCTCAGTGACTTCGCCTTTGCTGGCGCCACCGCCGCGAACTGATGACCCTGACCGAGCTGGCCATACACGTTGTCGCCCCAACACCACGCCGTGCCGTCTTCACGCACCGCGCAGGTGTGTTTGGCGCCGCCGCAGACATCCACCACCTTGTCCAGACCGAACACAGGCGAAGGTCCGTAGCTGCCTGATTTTGTGCCGTTACCCAGCTGCCCGTCCGAGCCTTCGCCCCAACACACCATCTTTCCGCCTGCGATGATGGCGCAGGTGTGAAAATCGCCCGATGTGACCGCGGTCACGCCGCTGAGTCCGGGGATCGTCACCGGCGCGTCGGGAAGCGACTTCAGGCCCTGCGCGAGGCCAAGCTGGCCGCTGGTGTTGTCGCCGGCGCACGCCACAGTGCCCTTTGTGGAGAGCGCGCATACGTGACGCTGCCCGGGCGCCACGTCCGTCACCGCGCCGAAGGCTGACAGCAGCACGGGTGAGGACACGGATGAGCCGCCATCTTTCTGAATCGCTTTCCACTGGTTCTGTCCCCAGCATCGCAGCGCGCCCTTGCCGTCGATCGCGCAGGTCATGCGGCTCTGAGCCACCATGCGACGCGTATCCGGCGCCCCCACCACCAGCAGTGGCGCGGCGTTGGTGCCGTACCCCGTGGTGCCGATCCCCAATTCGCCCATGGAGGTGTCGCCCCAGCACCACGCGTTGTGGTCGGTTGTCCAGCCACAGGTGTGTGCATATCCGGCCGTGATTCCGGCAAAATCGCTGACTTTGACGACCTCGCTGATCTTGCCAATCGCCGGATTGATGCCGCCGTTGCCGGTCTTGCCGCGAAAGGGATCACCCCAGCAGCGGCCCAAGCCATCCGTGCCCACGACGCAGGAGTGCTGGAACCCAATCGCGATGTCGATGGCCCATCGCTTGCTGCAGACGCCCGCCAGACACGACTTGCCGGTCTCGCATGGCGTCAGGTCCGCCAGCGGCGTCTGTTGGCAACCCTTCTTCGGATCACATGTGTCCTTGGTGCAGGGGTTGGCGTCGTCGCAGTTGGTGGGAAGGCCCGGCTGACAGCTCTTGTTAACGCATTGGTCGCCGGTCGTGCAGCCGTTGCCGTCCTGGCACGTCTCCGTGTTGGCGCTGGCGACGCAGCCGCTCAGCGGATCGCAGAGATCATCCGTGCAGCCGTTGCCATCGACGCAGTCGCTCACCTTCTGGTTGGCGCATGCCCCCGCGCCAACACACGAATCCTGACCCCAGGCGCTCGTGGTCCACACCAAACCCTGGCTCGGAGCCTTGCCGCGCTGCCCCACGACGCTCAGCTGCCCGGCCGCATCCGCCAGCACCGCGGTCGCGCGCTCATCGCTGCCGGCGTCGTGGCTGCGCTGCCAGAGCGTGTGACCGCCGTCGTCGATGCCCATCAGGAGCGCGTCGCTGCCGATAACGCCGGGCGCATACCCTGCGACGACCCAGCCAGCGCCCTGTCGCGTCAACGCGTTGGCCTGCACCTTGCCGCTGCTGGCGCGCTGCCACAGCACCTTGCCGGCGTCGTCTACACGCACCAACCACAGCCTCGCCGTGCCAGACACCGTGCGCCAGCCCGCCAGCACCGCACCACCGGTCGCCACCTGCACAGCGCTAAAACCCTGCGCGTCGGCGTGGTCGAGGCTCCACTGGCCGGTCTTCTTGCCGAGGCCGTCGAGGCGGGCCACGAGCCCGCGCGCCGCCGTCTCAGCGCGATCCTCGCCCACCACCCAAGCGCCACCGTCGCTCGCGACCGCGGCGCCGTAGAGCACGCCCTTGACCCCTGCGTCCCAGGTCCAGCCCAGCAGCCCGCCGGCGCTCAACCGCCACGCCCGCGCCGTGCCGACGCCTTGTTTGCCCGACTCCCCAACCACCAGCCAGCCGCCGCCCGCGTGGTGCAATCCGCCCAGCGCGCGCTCGTCGAGGCCCGATGTTCCGGCCTGCTGGTCGAGCGTCACGCTCTTGCCGTCGGCCGTGTGCACCACCACCGCAAGGTCGAGGTCGCCGCCCTTACCCACCACGCTGCCGACCCCGGCCACGCCGCCAGATTCCAGGGCCACCGCGACCACGCCCACGTCGTCCGTCGACCCAGCGACCGTCGTCGCGGCCTTGATGATCCTCGGCCAACCGCTCTGCACCGCGCCCGCCTCATCGAGTCGCGCCAGCCACCACCCCGTCTTTCCGGCGCCCGCGCTGCCGCTGACCACGCGGCCCGCCACCACCGGGCCGGTCGCCGTCTGCACCAGGGCCTGCAGCGTCAACGCGCCTCCTTTCGGATCGGCCACGCCCTTGGCAAAGAGCCGGTCCGCCGTGCCCGCCTGGCATTTTCCACCCTTGCAGACAGCCCCGATCTGGCAGCTCTTGCCGTCTGTACACCCCGCGCCGTCCGGGGCCACGGTCGTCACACACGCAAAGGCAGTTGCAGAGCTCGACGCGCACTTCGCCACCTGACATTGCGCCGTCGTGCTCGCGCACGCGACCACCGTGCCGGGTTTGCAGGCGCCCTTGTCGCACGCGTCATTCACCGTGCAGCCGTCGTCATCGGCGTTGCAGATCTTGCCCTGCGAGGCGCCGGTGTCGAACACACACTTGCCGCTCTTGCTGTCGCAGCTGTCGACGGAGCAGGCGTTGCCGTCATCGCACACCACCTTGCCGTGCAGGCAGCCAGCCTTCATGTCACAGCTGTCTTTGGTGCAGGGGTCGCCGTCGTCGCAGCTCGCCGTCGCGCCCGCGCACTTGCCGCCCTTGCAGGCGTCTTTGCTGGTGCAGGCGTCGCCGTCGTCGCAGCCGATCCCGTCGGCGTTGGCTTTGAGGCCGCAGCTGCCGGTCTTGGTGTCACAGCTGTTCTTCAGGCACGCGCTGTCGTCTTTGGGTGAGCAAAACACAACGGACGCTGGGTTGGCCTTGCAGGCTGGTTTTGCGCCGGATTTGTCACAATAGGGCACGCCGTTGCACTTGTCGCCGTCGTCTTTGGCGATGCAATCCGCGTCGAATTGGCACGCGCACACGTTCGCGAGGCCGGAGCAGTCGCCGCCCTTGCAGGTGCCCTCCGCGGTGCAGGGGTTGTCGTCGTCACACTTGGCGCCGTCGACCGTCGGCTTGAGGCCGCATTTGCCGGTGATCTTGTCGCATGTGTTCTTCAAACACGCCGAATCGTCGCTCTTCGCGCAGAACACGGCGCTGGCTGGGTTGGCTTTGCAGACATGTTTGCCCGGCACGCTCTTGTCGCAATACGACACGCCAGTGCACTTGTCGGCGTCGGTGTCTGGGCAATCCGCGTCCTCCGAACAAGGGCACACAAACGTACCTGACGTGCACAGCCCGGCAGAGCAGAAGTCGCCTTTTGTGCAGGGCTTCCCGTCGTCGCACAGCGTGCCCGTCGCCTCAGGTTTCATGGTGCATTTACCGGTCGTCGGCGTGCACATCGCCTTCAAACAGCCCGTGTTTGCGGTCTTGTCGCAGCTGACCACCGTCTTCGGGTTGTTCTTGCAGGTGGGTTTTTTCGGGTCGGTCTTATCGCAGAAGGCCACACCGGTGCAGAGGTCGCTGTCCTCATCCACACAATCGCTGTCCTTGTCGCAGGTGCATGCCGCCGTGCCCGACTTGCAGGTCGCGCCCTCGCACACATCACCCTTGGTGCAGGCGTCGCCGTCTTCGCACCCAAAAGGGCCATCGTCGGGCTTCTCTTTGGGATTGATCGCCAGCCATTTGCACGTCTTCGAGTCGCCGCTGCCGATACACTGCTGCTTCACCGCTGCCCGTGGCTTGACGACACACGCCCCCGACTGCGGCGCGCACACGTGTTTGCCGCAGGCGGTGTCGCTCGTGGTCGGGCAGGTGACCACACCAGAGGGATCGGGCTGGCATTGCTTGGTGTTCTGGTTGCAGAAGAGCGTGCCGTTGCAGAGATCGCCGTCGTCGTGTTTGTCGCAGTCGCTGCTGGTCTGGCACGGACAGACGGACTTTGCGCCCGTATTACAGGCGCCTTGCACACACACATCACCCACCGTGCAGGCGTCGCCGTCGTCACAAATCGTGCCGTTGGCCACCGGAGATACAGCACATTGGCCGCTGCTTGGGATGCACACATTCTTGGTGCAGGACGTGTCCGCGGTGGTCGGGCACGCGACGATCGTGGCCGGATTGACCTTGCACACACCCGCCTTCGCGTCGCAGTAGAGCGTGCCATTGCAGACGTCGCCGTCCTCTTGCTGCAGGCAGTCCTTGTCGACCTTGCAGCTGCAGAGGTTGCTGCCGCCCCCGCAGGCGCCGGATTTACAGAAGGTGTTGGCCGTGCAGCTGTCGGCGTCGTCACACGTCACCGGCGTTGTTGTGGGCTTGGTGGCGACCACCGGGCGGCAGCCAAGATCGTCACACTGGGTGACCACCAACTCCGCGTGTGTGTCACTACAAGCGCCATTTGTCGGGCTGCAAGCGTTCTTGACGCAGTCCGTGTCGTTGGCCGTAACGCACGCCACCACCGTCGTCGGGTTGCGTTTGCACTGGTGGCTCGCGGCTTCGCAAAACAAGGTGCCGTTGCAGGCGTCGCCGTCTTCATGGGCCGCGCAGTCGCTGTTGGTCTTGCATTGGCAAGCGAGGTTGGGTTCGCCAGAGCACACCCCGCCTTCGCAGCTGTCGCCAAGTGTGCACGGGTCGCCATCCAGGCACGTGGCCCCTCCGGCGCGATCTGGGCAGCGCATTTGCCAGTGGCTGGGTCGCAGATCGTGTGGCTGCAAGCCGTGTCGTTGGTGGTGGCGCACGTGATCTTGGTGTTGGGTTTGGGCACGCAGCGATAGGGTAGCTTGGCGAGGTCACAGCGGAGCGAGCCGTTGCACAAGTCGCCGTCTTCCTCCGCAGCGCAGTCGGTGTCGGTGTGGCAGGCGCACAGGTTGGCGCCGCTGGCGCACTGACCGCCTGCGCAGCGATCACCTGTGGTGCAAGGGTCGCCGTCGTCACAGGGCGCGCCGGTGGTGGGGCACGGCCCTGCGTCTGCGGCTGGCCAAGCGTCTACGGTGCTGCCGCCGTCGGTCGGGTCATCGCCGCCGCAGCCCGCCAGGGTCGTCGCACAGGCGAGCGCGATCAGCCATCTGAAACCAGCGTGTCGAGAGGCACGCAAAGCAACGAGAACGCAGGGTGGCACGGTCATGGCGAGGCTCCGGCGAGGGTGGGCCAACGGGGTTCGGTCAAGGCTACCCGGTACTGGCGCTCTTGCGCTACCGCGTCGGGGCAGCGCGCGCCGCCGCCTGAACCTCAAACAGCCGCGCAACGAAGCGGTTTTGAAAGACGCCGTCCGGGTCCAACTGCCGCGCCAACGTCCGAAACCGCTCGAAGTCTGGGTACGCGGCGGCCAACTCGGCCGTTGATGTGTGAAACTCCTTGCCCCAATGTGGTCGGCCATCGAGCGTCTTCATCGCCGCTTGAAAGAGTTCGAAATAGCGCTCAACCCCAGGAGCTTCGGCCATATAGGCGCCAAGCTGGCAGGTGTCTCGCCCCGTCGCCGGGCTCATCCATCCGTCGTCGCCGCGCACGAACCGGACCTCGGTGATGAAGTTCACCCACAGCCCGTGTGTCTCGATCAGCTCCCGCGTCCTCCGCAGCGCCTCGCCGGCTCGCCCGAGCGGGATCGCGTACTCCATCTCACGGTGCTGCGGCGGCATGGCGAGGCTCAACACCTTGTCGCTGCGCCCCACGACCCGCCGCGGTTTGAGGTACGTCCGGGCGACCAGACGATTGAGGGGGGCTATCAAGCCGGGAATCCAACGTCCTAGCAGCAGCACGCAGCGAAACACCACCTTGTTGATGATGTGTTCGTCGATCCACCGCGCCACTGGCGACACACGACCGGTCTCCAGCGTCCGTTCAGCCCGAAAGACGATGACGGCGTCTGTGTGCGGCAGCCACCACAGCTTCACGTACTCGGCCGAGCGCGCGATGGTCTGCATGTGCGCCACCGCGTCGTCAAAATCGATCGTCTCGGTGGTCTCGCAGAGCGTAAACGCGGGCTGAACGCTCAGCGTCACCTCGGTGATCACCCCCAACGCGCCGAGCCCAACGCGGGCCGCTGGCAGCAGCGCGTGCCCCTCGTCGAGCACCAGCATCTCACCCCGGCCGGTCACCAGGCGCATGGCCACGATGGCGCTCGGGATGTTGCCGTGGACCAAGCTGGAGCCATGCGTCCCGGTCGACATCACACCGGCGATGCTCTGGGCCACGACCGAACCGATGATCGGCAGCGCGAGCCCCTCCGCCGCAAGCGCGCTATTGAGGCGCTCGAGTCGGATGCCGGCCTGCACACGCACCTGCAGGCGGTCTCTGTCGATCTCGAGCACCTGTTGCAGGGCGTCGAGCGAGACGACCACGCCGTCACTCATCGCGATGTCGCTCCACGAGTGCAGGGCGCCGATCACCTTGATAGTCAGGCGTTGCGCGGCGGCTTCCTGCACGATCGCGACCACCTCGGCCTCGCTCGTCGGACGCTCAAGCCGCGTTGGGGTGCACTGTTCGGTGCGGCTCCAGTTGTGGATGGTCCGTGTCATCGCGGCTCCAGCACCATGCGGTCGCAGTCGTGGTCGGGGCAGAGGATGGCCGCCGCCGGTGGGCTCAGTTCCGGTCGCAGTCTGCGGTAGGACCGCAAAGCGCGCCAAGTACATGCCAGGCGATTCGTTGCGCACTCGTGAATACTCGGCCCGCGCGCATACGTCTCGGTCCACGCCCGCGCGTGCGACTCACGATCACCGAAGCTGAACTCCCACCTCCTCGCTGAGCCTGAGCCCGCGTCTGCGCTCCAGCCGT
>CALENB010000281.1 GCA_937910235.1 uncultured Myxococcales bacterium
GCCTGCTGTTCGGTCGCTGATTTTTTCGTGGTGGACGAAACGATGACCAAGGCCGGGCGGGCGCCTCTCAAACGCGCAGCGACCCGGCCTCCGCGAGGGAGTTTCCCTACTTGCAGACGTCGTTGGCCGCGCCGGGAGTGCCCTTGTCCCCGCCGGCGACGATCTCTTTCGTCGAGGTACACCAGTTCGCCGCGGTATTGTTCTTGGTGCCATCCAACGCCGACGCTGACAGCTGAATCGACGCCTTCGCCTTGAAGTCCGGCCAGCCGTCTTGCTTGTTGGCGGGGTACGTGACCTCGTTGATCTTCAACGCGCCCGAGTAGATCCCCACGACTGAGCCGCTGTTGCCGAGCGCGACGCCCTTGTACACGTAGCCGCTCTTGACCCCGCCGTTGAGCTTCTCATCACCCGACACGGTCAGCACAAAGTAGCTTTTCGCCTTGATCGTCAGGGCGGTAGCGCTGGTGATCTTGTGAGATGACGTGCCCTTGCCCTGCAGGATGAGCCCCACCAAGTTCAAGTCCTTGTCCGTGGTGTTGTACAGCTCGACGAACTCACCGGCGGTGTCGCCAACCGCGCTCGGATCGATGTGCAGCTCGGTGATGATGATGTCGGCTGCCTTGAACCCAGCCGGCGCCTCTTTCTTGCAGTTCTTGTCGCAGCCGTCGCCATCCTTCTGCCCGCCGTCGTCGCACTCTTCAGCGCCCTCCACCTTGCTGTCGCCGCAGACCGGTGGCGGGCACGCGTCGCCCACGCCGTCGTTGTCGCTGTCTTTCTGGTCGGGGTTCTTCACCGCGGGGCAGTTGTCGCAGCCGTTGCCCTTGCCGTCGCCGTCCTCGTCATACTGGCTGGTGTTGCCGTAGTTGGGGCAGTTGTCCTCGCCGTCGACAGCGCCGTCCTTGTCCCCGTCGGGCTTGCAGGCGGGGTTGGCCTTGCCGGGCGAGCCGTAGTTGTCGGCGCCGTATTTGTCCTGCGCGACGCACCAATTGTTGCCGTTGTCGTTGATCTCCGTGCTGGTGGCGGCGCTGCTGAGCTGTGTGGCCTTGCCGGCGACGATGTAGGGCCAGCCCTCTTCGTTGGAGAGATACTTCACCGAGTCGATCTCCGTCGTGGCCGTGGCTCGCAGCACGATGGTCGCGCCCTTGTTGCCAAACCCAATGGCCGCGCCGTAGGCGTACAGCGCGTCGACGCCGCCGTTCTTGGCCTTGTCGGTGGACTTGCAGAACACCCCGTACGCGCCGGCTTTCAGCACGATCGGGCCGCTGCCTGCGACGGTGTGCGGCTTGGCGCCGACGATCTCGATGATGAGCCCGTTGAGGTCGATATCCATCGCGGTCGTGTTCACCACCTCGAACCACTCGGCGTCGTTGTCGCTGACCACGTCCGGGTTCGCCATGAACTCTGTGATGAGCAGCTCGCCCTTCTTCAAGGCCGTCGCCGGGGTCGTCAGCGCGCCGCCGCCGTCGACCGCGCCGGCATCCACGGTGCCAGCGTCCGCGCTGCCCGCGTCAGCCGTGCCCGCGTCAGCCGTGCCCGCGTCAGCGGTGCCCGCGTCAGTCGTGCCCGCGTCGGTTGCGCTGGCATCACTCTGGCCGCCGCTGTCCGTCGCGCCGCTGTCTGTCGCGCCACTGTCCGTCGCGCCACTGTCCGTCGCGCCGCTGTCTGTCGCGCCACCGTCCGTCGCGCCACTGTCCGCCCCACCGCTGTCGGAGACCGCGCTGTCGGTCACGCCGCTGTCGGTCGCAGCTGGCGTGGAGGTCTCTTGGCCGCATGCCACCGCAAGCGCGGTGACGGCGATGAACATCGATCGCATCCAGATGGTCTTCATCCCACTCTCCTCGTCGCGAAGCCCCGAAAATTCAGGATACTTCAGGGTCATTTGTCAGGTTCTCAGCCCGCGACAGGCTCACACCGTCGCGATCGCGAGCTACGATAGGGACGACGCGCGCGGCGCAACACCCCCCAGCGGGGCGCGACTCGGGGTGGTCACCAGATTGTCACGTTCAGGCGGGCGGGCTCATCCCGTCGTCAGCGGACGCCTCATACATCGAGCCTTCGTCGGCTTTCATGTGGCATTTCTTGTACTTCTTGCCGCTGCCGCACCAGCACACGTCGTTGCGACCCATCTTCGGTCGGGCGCGGTGCAGCGTCTGCACCTTCGCCGGCGCTTGGTCATTGCGCGCCACCGATGGACTGCGCGGGCCGCCACCGTCGCCGTCGCTGCCGTCGTCGTCGTGCTGCTCGTGCATCTCACGCTTCGCCGCCTCGCGTCGCGCTTCAGCCTCGACCTTCATCGCCTCCAGCTCAGCTGACGTCTTCACCTCGACACGGAAGATGATGTGCGCCACCTCCACTCGGATGCGACCGACCATGTCGTGGAACAGGTCGTAGCCCTTCTTCTTGTAGATGAGCTTGGGGTCTTTTTGCGCGTAAGCGTTGAGGAATACGCCTTCTTTCAGGGCGTCCATCTGCCGCAGGTGCTCCTTCCAGTGCTCGTCGATGCCGCGGAGATACGTCTCCCGCTCGAAGTAGCGCCAGTGCTCCTCGGCCGCCTCGTCGAGATCGACGTCGGGCACCTCGTCTTCCGGATCGACCGGATCCATGCTGTGCTTGATGGAGTCGATGATGCGACCGCGTCGATCGCTGTACTCGGCCACCATCGCGCCGGTGACGGCCGCCTCGAGGTGCTCAAAGTTGTTGTCGATCGTGTTCAGATCGATGTCGAGGCCCGTCAGCTCATAGAGCGCGTCTTCCAAGCCCTCCACGTTCCAGTCGGTGGTCTTCTTATCCTGCGGGCAGAACGAGTCGATCGTGTCGTAGATGACATCGTCGATCACCGACTCGATGAGCGCCTTCGTATCGGACGCCGACATCACCTGCCGGCGCAGCGCGTAGATCGTCTTGCGCTGCTGATTCATCACGTCGTCGTAGTCGAGCAGGTTCTTTCGGGCGTCGAAGTTCTGTCCCTCGACCCGCGTCTGGCTGCCCTCGATCGCCTTCGACACGCTCTTGGAGACGATCGGCTCATCCTCGGGGATGTCGAGCCACTCCATGATCTTGCCGACACGGTCGCCGCCAAAAACCCGCACCAGGTCGTCTTCCAAGCTCAAGTAGAACTGGCTCATACCTGGGTCACCCTGGCGACCGGCGCGACCGCGCAGCTGATTGTCGATACGGCGACTCTCATGGCGCTCGGTGCCGAGGATCGCGAGACCACCTGCCGCCAGCACCTGCTGCTTCTCGGCGCTGCACTCCGCGTCATAGCGCGCGAACACCTCTTGGAACTCGACGTTATCTTCATCGACATCCTGCTGCACCTTGATCACGCCAAACACTTCACGTTTCGCGAGCAGGTCGGCGTTGCCACCCAGGATGATGTCGGTGCCACGGCCGGCCATGTTGGTTGCGATGGTGACGGCGCCGAGGCGACCGGCCTGCGCCACGATCTCCGCTTCGAGCTCATGATTCTTGGCGTTCAGCACGTGATGCGGGATGCCGCGCTCGTTGAGCAGGTGGCTGAGAAACGACGACTTCTCGACGCTGATCGTGCCCACCAACACCGGCTGGCCGTGCTCGTGGCAGTAGGCGATCTGCTCGATGACCGCGGTGAACTTGCCGCGCTCGTTCTTGAACACCAGATCCTCGCGATCGTCCCGGATAATCGGCTTATTCGTTGGCACCACCATGCAGTCGAGGTCGTAGACCTTGGCGAACTCCTCCGCCTCCGTCTCGGCTGTACCGGTCATGCCGGACAGCTTCTCGTACATGCGGAAGTAGTTCTGGAACGTGATCGTCGCGAGGGTCTGGGTCTCCTCCTGGATCTCCAAGCCCTCCTTCGCCTCGATCGCTTGGTGAATACCGTCCGACCAGCGCCGACCGGGCATCTTGCGGCCGGTGTGCTCGTCGACGATCACGACCTTGCCGTTGTCGATGAGGTAGCTCTTGTCGGCGCGGTAGAGGTTGTGCGCTTTGAGCGACGCGGTGACGTAGTGCAGCCACTTCATGTGGGCCGGGGCGTACAGGTTGTCGATGCCGAGGCGCTCCTCGATCTTGTCGACGCCCGACTCGGTGAGGCTGACGGTGTGGCCCTTCTCGTCGACGATGAAGTCCAGGTCGCGCTTGAGGAAAGGCATGATGCCGTTGGCGCGCAGGTAAGGTGTGGTGCTCTCGTCGGAGGCGCCGCTGATGATGAGCGGCGTCCGCGCTTCGTCGATCAGCACCGAGTCGACCTCGTCGATGATGGCGTAGTGCAGCAGCTTCTCGGCCTGCGGATCGTGGGCGCTCGGCAGGTAGCGATGCACGTAGTCCTCCAGCGAGAACTTCATGTTGTCGCGGAGGTAGTCGAACCCGAGCTCGTTGTTTTGGCCGTAGGTGATGTCGGCGTTGTAGGCCCGCTTGCGGTCGCTCTGGCTGGCGCCGGTGTGAATGACGCCGGTCGTCATGCCCATCCAGTTGTAGAGGCGGCCCATCCACTCGCAGTCCCGAATCGCGAGGTAGTCGTTGACTGTCACGACGTGCACGCCCTTACCGGTCAGCGCGTTGAGATAGCCGGGCAGGGTGGAGACCAGGGTCTTGCCCTCGCCGGTGCGCATCTCGCAGACCACGCCTTTGTGGAGGAAGTAGCCGCCGCTGATCTGCACGTCGTAATGCCGCATCCCGAGCACGCGCCACGCCGCCTCTCGCACGGTGGCAAACGCCTCGGGAAGCAGGTCGTCGAGCGACTCACCATCGGCCAGCCGCGCCCGCAAGACCACGGTCTGCGCTTGCAGCTCGGGGTCCTCCATCTTCTTCATCTTCGGCTCAAACGCGGCGACGGCGGCGACGATGGGCTCGATCTTCTTCAGCTCACGATCGTTTTGCGTGCCAAATATCTTGGCCATATACTTCTGAAACATGCTGGAATCTCAGTCGCTTGAGGCGTCTCGGCGCGTCGACAATCGGCGCGCGGAGCCACCAGCGAGTGCGGAAATGTAGGAGGCCCGCGGGGGGCTGTCCACCAGGGCGGCTATCATGGCCGCGACGATGCGGTGGGGTGACGCGCGCGGGCGTCGCAAGTAGGGTGCGCGCGCGGCCACTATCGCCGCTCGGGAGTGCCCCATGGACGACGGAGTTCGCCTCAACAAGCGCCTCGCGCAGCTCGGTCTCTGCTCCCGTCGCGAGGCTGATCGCTACATCGCCGCGGGTCAGGTGCGCGTCGACGGCGTCGTGGTGACGGAGCTGGGCAGCCGGGTCGATCCTGCGGCGTTTGTGGAGCTCGGAGACCGGGCGACGGCGGCGCAAGCGCGCAAGCCGACCGTGCTGCTGCACAAACCCCCGGGTTTTGTCAGCGGCCAGCCAGAGGACGGCTACACCGCCGCTGTGGAGCTAGTTCGCCCCGAGAATCAGGACCCACGGGCGCTGTGGCGGCCCTGGGGTGACGACCGCCCGCCGATGGGGTGGCGCCGGGACCTCGCGCCGGCCGGTCGGCTCGACATCGACTCGAGCGGCCTGCTCGTGCTGACGGCCGACGGCGTGGTCGCGCGCACCCTGATCGGCCCGGAGCGGGCGGTCGACAAGGAGTACATCGTCGGCGTGCGAGGCCAGATCAGCGACCGCACGCTCACGTGGCTACGGCATGGGCTGGAGCTCGACGGCGAGGCGTTGCTGCCGGCGCAAATCGATCATATCGCCCCCGACAAGCTCAGGTTTGTGCTGCGGCAGGGCAAAAAACGGCAGATTCGGCGCATGTGCGAGCTGGTCGATCTCAGCGTGCGTAGCCTGCTGCGGGTGCGTATCGGTCAGATTCGGCTGTCGGATCTGCCTCGTGGCCAGTTTCGTTTCCTGCGGCCCGACGAGCGCTTTTAGCCCGGGTTCTCGGCCGTCTAGGGCAGCTGCACTTCGGCGAGCACCGGCCAGTGGTCCGAAGGAAACCGGTCCTTGGCGCCGAAGCGCCGCAGATCCACGGCCCAGCGCAGCACCGTGGGGAGCGCGCCTGTGGCGCTCGCGGTGACGAAGATGTGGTCGATCCCGTCCGCGACCTGCCAAGCCGCCTGGTCGGCCGGCGCGCCGATGCGCTCGATCGTCGTCGCCAGGGTCTGGCTGTCGATCAGCGGCGCGGCGGCGCCGTGTTTGGCGGTGAGTGACTTGTACGCGGCGCTCGATGGCGTGGCGTTGAAGTCACCGACCCCCACCAGCTCTCGCAGCGCGTTCGGCGCGCCGGCGCTGCTCACCCGCAGCAGCGCGATGCGTTCGACAAGTAGCGGCGCGCTCTTCTCTTGGCTCGGGCTGTTGTTGTCGAAGTGCGTGCTCAGAAACAGCACCTCGCGGCCACCGCGATGCAGGTCTTTCAGCGCGGCCCACGCGACGATGCGCGGCAGGGACCCCTTGGCCGCAAAACCGCTGGAAAATGCGGTGTCTGGCGTCGGGCTGAGCCAGAAGTAGCCGTTCTTGACGAGCTCGAACCGACTCTTTCGGTAATAGATCGTGGCGTCCGGGTAGGCCGGGAGGGCGCCCTCGCCCTTTGGGGACTGGTAGTACAACGCCGCGAAACCTTGGAGTCCTGCGATCATGTCGGCCACTTCGTCCTTGTCATCCCAGGCGAACGTCAGCTCCTGCAAGCCCAGCAAATCAACGTTGTGGTCGGCGATGACGCGCTGCAGGTGGGGCACCCGCTCCGTCCACGGGTCGTAGTCCGGGAAGACGCAGAACGAGCAGAGCACGTTGAAGCTCATGACCCGGATCGTAGTGCGTGGGGTGGCGCCGCCGTCGGCCCAGCTTCCTGGGCCTCCAGCGGCCCCAACGGTGGTGTCGCCAGCGCCGTCATCCTGCGTCGCCGCGTCACCCGCCGCCGCGTCACCCGCCGCCGCGTCACCCGCCGCCGCGTCGTTCGCCGTCGCATCGCCCGCTGCACCGTCGAACGCGGCCGGCTCGGATGGGGAGGTTCCGCAGCCACCCACAGCGAGCAGAAAGCCGAGCCAGACGGCCAAGAAGAGAGGTGATCGCATAGAGTTCGCCCGGAGTAGGAGGTCGGGCGTCGCTGGGCCCGCCAGGATGTGCCGCTACGGTGCCGGCTCGCCGCAGGACCTGCAACTCCGGGGTCTGGGCGCCGCTGCGCTCGCGTCGAGCGGGCCGCGGAATCTTGCGCCCGGATGGACTAAACTCGGCGTCGACACCGTTGTTGTGCGCGTACGCGCGGACTGAACCCGCGCGCGTCGCTGGAGTCCGCATGATCGAGTTTGCTGCGGTGCTCGCCATCACGTTGTTCAGTCTCGCTACCGGCGCCTTGCTGCTCCTGCCCTGGCAGACCCTCGTGCTGACCGCGGGCTGGCTGCTGGCGGTCGGCACGGCGCTCGGGTTACCCACCGGCGTGCTCTATCACGTGCGGCTCTACCAAACGCTCGCGCCGCAGCGCCTCCTACCGGACGGGTGGTACTGGAATCCGATGCAGTACAATGACCTGCTCCAGGAAGGCGATGAACGGCGCCGCGTCATGCCGTGGTTCTGGCTCGGCGCGGCCGGCTTCCTGCTTATCGCCATCGGCACCGTCGCGCTCGGCGGCGCTGTGGTGAAAGTCTACCTGCAGCCCTGAGCGCCGCTGCGGGTAGGCGTGGACACTTTCGCGCGCGACGCGTGAGCGGGCCTGTGACTGGCGCGCGCGACCGGGCTTTGCGACGCTGACAGAAGCTGGCCGGCTGCGGTAGGATTGGCCACCGCAGAAGCGTGAGACATGGCACCCCCGATGACATGCCAAGGTCGCGCCCGCGGTGAGCCACGTGTTTTCCCAGGAGCACCCCCATGCGCCCTCCGTTGAAGAACCCGCCCTCGCTTCGCATGACGGCTTGCCTGTCAGCGCTGATCGCACTGGCCTGTAGCCCAGCTCCACCACCGACGCCGGATACGCAAGCGGTCGAGGATACCGGGCCGCTGGACGCTGGAGCGGTCGATTCGGCTGGGGTCGACTCGGACGCTGCGTCCGCCGACGCGGATGGCTCGGACATCACCCATGACGCCTCAGTCGACAGCGCCGCCGGCGACAGCGGCGGCACGGCGGACGCAGGCGACGCCAAGACGAGCATCTGCGCGCCGAATGGCCACCATTGTGATGGTCAGAAGATCCTCGACTGCAAAGCCGACGGCACCCCTGGCGAGCTGGTCAAGACCTGCACCGAAGCCGAAATCTGTGCGCCGCTCGCGTCGGACAAGGACCTGCGCGGCTGCTTTACCAAGGTCTGCGAGAAGGACACGACGATCTGTGACGGCACCAGCGTCAAGCAGTGCAACGCGTGGGGCACGAGCTTTCTCTTCACCGACTGCAAATCCTTTCTGTGTGTGGACGGCAAGTGTTCGACCGAGCTCAAGTGCAAGGCCAACACGAAGACCTGCGACGGCGACAAGCTGTTGGCGTGCAGCGCCGACGGCAAGACCGAGACGAACGAGAAGAACTGCGGCGGCGCCACCGCGTGTGTGGCCGACGCGAAAGCGGGCACAGCGAGCTGCGTGACGAAGGTGTGTACGCCGAGCGTGCCGACTTGCAACGGCGAGCTGCTGTCGAGCTGCAGCGGCGACGGTACCCAGGTGCTGCCCGGCGGCACGGATTGCACCAAGACCAAGGAGACGTGCTTGGTGGTCAACGACGTCGCCGGCTGCGTCGCGCCGTCTTGCGGCGACGGCAAGGTGAACGGTCCCACCGACAAGCCGGCTACCGCGGAGGAATGCGACCAGGGCGCCAACAATGGCAAACCCGGCGTGCTGTGCAGCAAGACCTGCAAAAAACTCGATGATTCCTGCCTCTCCGTCGCGGATTGTAAGGCGCTGAGCCTGCCGCCGTGCTCGCTCGGCTGGCAGTGCGTGGCAGGCAAATGCGACGCCAAGCCGTCCATTGCGGAGGTCTGCGACGACCAGAACCCGTGCACAGAAGCGGATCAATGCCTCGATGGCGCCTGTGTGGGGTTGCCCAAGACGTGTGACGACGGCAACGCGTGCACCAAGGACACGTGCGACCCGAAGGCGAAGGGCGGGTGCGTCGTGACCCAGCTGAGCAACGTGCCGTGCGATGACGGCAACCTCTGCACGGTCGGGGACAGCTGCACCTCCGGGTTCTGCAAGAGCGGCGGCATCGTCTGCGAATGCACGACCAATAAGGACTGCGCGGCGTTTGACGACGGCAACGTTTGCACCGGCACGTTGGTCTGCACAGCGGGCGCTTGTGCGGTCGACACGGCGAGCTTGCCGGTGTGCGGCCCGGGCGTGTGCATCGCGGCGGCGGTGGACGAGGCGGCGTGCACCAAGGTGAACGGCGGTTGGCTGAAGGCGACCAAACAGTGCGCTATCTCGACCGGCGCCCTCGCTGCGAGCGAGGCTGGTTGCGAAGGCGCCGGGCACGTCTGGTCGGCGGCGGACGCCTGTCGCGTCGCCGCTTGTGACCCGGCCGTGGGTCAGTGTCTGCTGACGGGTGTCTTTGACGGCACCGCCTGCAGCGACGGCGACGCGTGCACGCAGAACGACGTCTGCGTCGGCGGCAAGTGTGGTGGCGGCGCCGTGGACTGCGATGACACCAACCCCTGCACGGACGACAGCTGCGACACCAAGAGCGGCTGCAAACACGTCGCAAACACGGCGCTGTGCAGCGACGGCAACGCCTGCACCGGCGGTGACGCCTGCAAGGACGGCGGCTGCGTCGGTAAGAACATCTGCGCCTGCACCAAGACCGCGGACTGCGGCAAATACAACGCGAAAGACGACAAATGCGCAGGCACGTGGATCTGCACGACGGCGTCCAACACCTGTGAATTGGATCCCAAGACCGTCGTGAAGTGCGACCCGAGCAAGGGCACCGCCTGCGAGCCGATGCTGTGCGACAAGACCGACGGCGCCTGCAAGGCCGTGCCGCTGGCTGACGGCGCGACCTGCACCGATGGCGACGTGTGCACACCGGATGAGGCCTGCAACAAGGGCGTCTGCGCCGGTACAGCGAAGAGCTGTGACGACGGCAACCCCTGCACAGACGACGTGTGCCATCCGAAGCTCGGCTGCATCTCCCAGCCGAACGCCGCGCCCTGTGACGACGGCAACCCGTGCTCCAAAGACGACGCGTGCGGCGGCGGCAGCTGCAAGCCTGGCAAAGACACGTGCAATTGCGGCGCCGACAGCGACTGCGCCGGCTTCGGGACGGGCAATAAGTGCTTGGGCGGCTACAAGTGCGTGAAACTATCAGGCAAGTGCATGTGGGATCCGCTGCAGTCCACAGTTTGCGGGGTCGGGCTCTGCAGTAAGCCGAGCGCGATCACGGAGGGCGCTTGCCTGACGGCGGGCGGCACGTGGCTCGCCGACAGCGCGTGCGCGAAGACCGTGTGTGAACCCACCAGCGGTCAGTGCAAGCAAGCCGTGGCGACCAATGGGCTGGCCTGCTCGGACGGATCGCCGTGCACCCTCGGCGACACGTGCAAGGACGGCGGCTGCGTCGGCAGCGCCAATACGTGTGACGACAAAGACCCGTGCACGACGGACAGCTGCGACCCCAAAGTGGCGGGCGGCTGCGTCGCCAAACCGATGAAGGACGGCGCGTGTGACGACGGCGACCTCTGCACCGTGACGAGCGCGTGCAGCGACGGCAAGTGCGTCGGCACCCAGGACATCGTCTGTAAAGATGACAACCCCTGCACCAAGGACGCCTGCCAGCAGGGCAAGGGCTGCATCTTCCCGGCGAGTAAGGATCCCTGCACGGACGACAACACGTGCACCGTTGGCGATCTTTGCGACGGCGTGCTGGGCAAGTGTCTCCCCGGCGCACCGAAGAACTGCGACGACGGCCTCACCTGCACCGACAACACCTGTGACGGCAAGACGGAGCAGGGCTGCGTGGCGCTGCCCAACAAGGCGACCTGCAGCGACTCGGACCCGTGTTCGGAAGGCGAGGCCTGCGACAATGGCGCGTGCAAGGGCGGCAAGCCCAAGGACTGCGCTGACACAGAGGTCTGCACCAAGGATACGTGCGACGCGAGCGTCTCGGGCGGCTGCGTCCACAACGGCCAGGCGGGCCCTTGCAGCGACGACAACCTGTGCACCGAGAAGGACGCCTGCGTGGCGAGCAAAGGCGTCTGTTTTGGCGTGAACATCACCTGTGACGATGAAAACGTCTGCACCGCCGACAGCTGTGATCCGAAAGCAGGGTGTGTGTTCAAGCCGACCCAGGGCGCGTGCGGTGCGTTCGCCAAGTGTGTCGATCCTGGCACCGGGCTGCCGGCCTGCGCGTTGTCGGGCACCAAGAAGGTGTTAATCTCCGAGGTCTACGTCGGCGATCCGTGCGATCCGAGCGATGACTTCTTGGAGCTGCACAGCAGCCTCGGCGCGCAGATCGATCTGGACGGCTACGAGGTGCAGGTCCGCGCCGCAGACAGCACGAACTCAAAGGACTGGCAGCCTGTGTTTGCCTTCAAGAAGGGCATGGTGGTCGGCGCGGGCGGGTACCTGCTGCTGGCGCGCGATAAGGCCGTATTAGCGGGGGGAATCACGCCGGACCACACC
>CALENB010000282.1 GCA_937910235.1 uncultured Myxococcales bacterium
TTGGTGCTCACGACGCGCGGTCTGGTGGTGCTGCGGTGGGACGCGACCAAGGACTACCGCAAAGAGATCGAGCGCGGCGCCCGGCTCGTGCAGCGCGCCACGCGCGTCGGCGTGAGGCTGGGTGGCGAGTTCGCTGGGCTGCATCTGGGCGATGGGATCGGCAAGTTGGCGCAGCTGCTCGATCTGCTCCCGGAGGCGAAGACGCGGGAGAAAGCGCCGAAGAAGGAGAGCCTGCTCGACAGCACCGTGGGTCTCGCCATCGACTCGTTGGATCTCTTCGACACGCTGCGCGGCGATCTGGAGCTGCAAGTGCAAGGCGCCGCGATCGCGGTGCATCGGATCGGGCGCGGCACCGTGGTGGCTTGGGAGCTGCTGCCGGTCGATCCAGCGAAGGGCTTGTACGCCATTCACGCCCGCACGCGGGATGGCCTGAGCCCGTGGCACACCGATGGCGACCGGCTGCTGGTCCACACCGCACGGCCCGCGCGGCTGCGCATGTACTTGCAGCATGTCTTGCAGCAACGGCCGCCGAAATAGCGCATGGAAATAAGGCTGGGACGGCGTCTGAACGGCTTCGCGAGCCGCTAGTCGATGTTCGAGAGTCAGTCGACGGTCCAGAATCGGTCGACGCCGCGGAATCAGTCCATGTCCCAGAAATAGTCCTGGTTGCTGAGCCCCGTCGCCACCTCCACCTCGGCGCCCGGCAGCGTCGGCGCGTTGAGGTGGCCTAGCACATCCTCCAGATCACGCGTCGCCTGCTGCGCCCAGCGCTCGGTGCCGAACTCTGGCCACGTCTGCGGGAAGATCGGGTCGTGCCAGCGGCGCGCCAACCAGGCGGCGTAGTGCACATATCGCAGGCCGCGCAGCGGCTCGATCAGGTTGAGGGTTGACCGGTCGAACGTGCGGAACTGGTTGTAGCCAGCGAGCCACGCCTGCCGCAGCCCAAGGGTGTGCGCATCGCGCCCCGGCAGCAGCAACCACAGATCTTGCACCGCCGGCCCGATCGCCAAGTCGTCAAAATCGAGCACGTGCAGCACGCCGGCCCGCAAGATGAGGTTGCCAGCGTGCAGATCGCCATGCACCGCGTGCAGCGCGACCCCTGCCATACGCTCCGTCAACACCTCGCGTAGCGCTCGAACCGCCGTGATGTACCGGCCGCGCAGGTGGTCGGGCAGGAGCTTGCGCTCGAGCAGCGCGTCCAGCGCGCGATCGAGTCGCGCCGGACCGAGGTGATCCCGCTCGTCGCACCCCAGCCGCGCTGCGACGCTGTGAATCCGGGCTGCGAGGGCGCCCAGCCGCTCCGCCATGTCGCCGTCGATCTCTTCCGGCGCCCGACCGCCGGTGCGGGGAAAGAGGCAGAACGCGATGTGGCCGGCGGCGTCCGACGTGTGGGCCAACGTGTCTCCGCCCGGCAAATCGAGCACGTCGCAGACTGGGACCTCGGCGGCGGCGAGGGCGTGCAGCAGCCGATGTTCTGCCCGAATCTGCGCGTCACTCCAGCGCTGGGGGCGATAGAACTTGGCGACCAAGCGGGTGCGATCGTCGTCGGCGCGCTCGATCTCGTAGACGCGGTTTTCGAACGAGTTCAGCGCTACGCACACGTTGTTGCAGCGGATACCTTGCGACTCGACCGCGTCGAGGACGGCGTCTGGCGTGAGCCCCACAAAGAGGTCGGTAGCGCGATCCTGCATGGCCGTTGCCTCCGTCGGTGCCGCCAAGATGCGACGCCGCCAGCCTGGGCCGCGCGCGTCTCGCCCGCAACCCACGCGCCGCCGCATCGTGCTCGCAGAGAAGATTGTCTGTCGGCGCCTTGCGGCCGGGCCAAGCGCCACCTAGTTTGCCAAGCCTGCCTCAGCGGGGGTGTACACCGGGCCACGGCGCGACCGTCGCCCTCCAGTTCGTCGTCGCAGCTCGGAGACCGCTCCGGTGCGCCCACCAGAGAGTTGATCGCATGCCATCATTTCAGGACCACCTCGACGCCATCAAAGCCGAGATCGAGGAGATCTCGCCCGAAGAAGTGCAACAGAAGATCGAGAACGGGGACGATTTTCACCTCGTCGACATCCGCGAGCGCGACGAGTGGGAGAACGGTTTTGTCCCCGGCGCCAATCTGCTCGGGCGCGGCCACCTTGAAGCGCGCATCGGCAACATCGCGTTCAACGCCGACGACGAGGTCGTTCTGTACTGCGCCGGCGGTGTGCGCTCCGCGCTGGCGGCCGCCTCGCTGGAGCTTATGGGCTACGTCAACGTCAAATCGATGGAGGGTGGCTTCTCCAAGTGGGCGCAGAGCGCGCTGCCCGTGGCGACACGCCGCAGCCTGACCACCGACCAAATGGCGCGCTACAGCCGGCACCTGCTCATGCCGGAGGTGGGTGAAGAGGGGCAGCTGAAGCTGCTCGACGCGAAGGTGCTCCTGATCGGCGCGGGCGGTCTTGGCAGCCCGACGGCGATGTATCTCGCCGCGGCCGGCGTCGGCACGATCGGCATCGTCGACGGGGACACGGTCGACATGTCGAACCTGCAGCGCCAACTACTGCACCGCGAAGACAGCGTCGGCAAGCCGAAGGTGGACAGCGCTGAGGCGACCCTCAAGGGCATCAACTCCGACATCACCATCCACAAGTACAACTACCGCATCGACAGCGACAACGTGATGGCGCTGTTCGCCCAGTACGACATCGTCGTCGATGGCTGCGACAACTTCCCAACGCGCTACCTCGTCAACGACGCCTGCTACATGCTCAACAAGCCCAACGTGCACGGCTCGATCTTCCGCTTTGAAGGCCAAGTTACGGTGTTTAAGCCGAACGAAGGTCCGTGCTATCGCTGCCTGTACCCGGAGCCGCCCCCCCCTGGCATGGCCCCGTCGTGCGCTGAAGCCGGCGTGCTCGGCGTTCTGCCCGGCATCGTCGGCGTGGCGCAGGCGATCGAGACCATCAAGCTGATTTTGAACATTGGTCAGCCGCTCGTAGGCCGCTTGCTGACGTTCGACGCCCTGGCGATGAACTTCCGACCGCTCAATATTCGACGCGATCACGACTGCCCGCTGTGTGGCACGCACCCAACCGTTACGGAGCTTATCGACTACGAGCACTTCTGCTCCCTGGCGGCTTGGTAGTAGAAGTGCTGTCATCCGGCTCTTGCAGCCTGGGAGGTCAGCATGGATCGTGTCGCTTGGTTCTTTGGTGGTGGCGAAGCTGACGGCGACGGATCGATGAAGGTGCTGCTCGGCGGTAAAGGCGCCGGGCTCGCGGAGATGACCCGCGCCGGTCTGCCCGTGCCGCCAGGCTTCACGCTCACCACGCAGGCCTGCTTCGAGTTCTTCAAGAACGGTCAACGTTGCCCAGACACCATCGAAGCGGGCACGCTGGCGGGCCTCGCGCGCCTTGAAACGGCGATCGGACGCAAGCTCGGAGACGCGAAGCGGCCCTTGCTGCTGGCGGTCCGCTCAGGCGGCGCGATCTCGATGCCCGGCATGATGGACACGGTGCTGAACCTCGGCCTCAACGACATCACCGCCGCCGCGTTGGAGTCCGAGAGCGGTAATCCGTGGTTCGCGCGGGACTGCTATCGCCGGTTTCTGCAGATGTTTGGCGACGTCGTGCTCGACGTGCCGGGGGTTCGGTTCAGCGAAAGCCTCGAAGCCTTGAAGCGCGCCGCTGGTGTCGCGACCGACCCGGAGCTGACCGCCGACCAGCTGGCGGGGCTCATTGACACGTTCAAGGCGATCATCGCCGAGGCCACAGGGGCGTCTTTTCCGCAGGATCCGCTGCGACAGCTGCAGCTCGCGCGCGACGCCGTGTTTCGTAGCTGGTTCAACGAGCGCGCCAAGTCGTACCGGACGATCAATCAAATCGACGGGGACCTCGGCACCGCCGTGACCGTGCAGGCGATGGTGTTTGGCAACCTCGGCTGGACCTCTGGCTCCGGCGTCGGCTTCACCCGCAATCCGGCGACCGGCGAGCCGTCGCTGTATGGCGATTACCTGCTCAACGCGCAGGGCGAAGACGTCGTCGCTGGCATTCGCACACCCAAGCCCCTGTGGAAGCTCGCGACCGAGATGCCCGACGTACACATGCAGCTGACCGACATCGCGTCTCGGCTGGAAGCGCACTACCGGGACGTGCAGGACTTTGAGTTCACCATCCAAGACAACGCGCTCTACATGCTGCAAACCCGGGCCGGTAAGCGCACAGGGCCGGCCGCGATCCGCATCGCGTGTGATCTCCTGGAAGAGGGCGCGGTTGACGCCGCCGGCGCCGTCATGCTGGTGCAGCCGGAGCACATCGAGCAGCTGCTGCATCAAGTTTTTGTGGCAGGGCAAGTTCGAATCGTCCTCGCCACCGGTGAGCCGGCGAGTCCCGGAGCGGCGACCGGTCGGCTGGCGTTTTCGTCCGAAGAGGCGGTCGCCCGCGCCGCACAGGGTGAGCCAGTGATCCTCGTGCGCGTCGAGACTAGCCCCGAAGACATCGCGGGCATGCACGTCTCGGCCGGCATCCTCACCGCGCGCGGCGGCGTCGCGAGCCACGCCGCGGTCGTGGCTCGCCAGATGGGCACCTGCTGCATCGCTGGCTGTCTCACGGCCGAGATCGACGTACGCGAAGGGACGCTCAGTTTCGGCGGCGTCTCCCTCTCTTCGGGAGATTGGATCAGCCTCGACGGGACCAGCGGGGAGGTCATTCGAAACCGTCTCGCCCTGCGAGATCCGGATCTAGACGACCCCTATTTTGCCCGCTTCATGGCGCTCGTTGATGATTTTCGCACGCTTGGGGTGCGCACTAACGCGGACCAACCAGAAGATGTGCGGCGCGCGCGGGAGCTCGGCGCAGAAGGGGTCGGGCTCTGTCGAACCGAGCACATGTTCTTCGATCCAGAGCGTCTGCCGGTTGTGCAGCACATGATTATGAGCGCCACGGACGAAGAGCGCGGCGCGGCGCTGGCCGAGCTGCTGCCGTTTCAGCGCGCCGACTTCGAGGCCATCTTTGAGGCCATGGATGGACTCCCATGCACCATCCGGCTGCTTGATCCGCCGCTGCACGAGTTCCTGCCGAGTCGTCAAGACCTGCTGGCCGAGGTCGCCTCGCTCGAGCGCGGGATGCGGCACGGCGACAATCTGCTCCGGTTTCTTGAGTTGAACGCCGCCACCGCGGAGACCCTGGCTGGGGTGCGGGAGGCGATGTCACGGGCGAGCGGCTCGCTCGACGAGCGGCTCGCGCTGTTGCGGCGCGCGGAGACGCTGCATGAGCAGAACCCGATGCTCGGCCATCGCGGCTGTCGTCTCGGCATCAGCTTTCCTGGCATCACCCGCATGCAGACCCGCGCGATCGTCGAGGCTGCGCTGAATGTTCGAGCGCGCGGCGTCTCGCCCGTGCCGGAGATCATGATCCCCTTGGTCGGATCGGTGGAGGAGCTGCAGCACCAGCGCGCCGAGGTTGAGCGTGAGGCGGAGCTGGTGTTTCTGGAGCGCGGCGACCGCATCGACCTTCAGATCGGCACGATGATCGAGCTGCCGCGCGCCTGCGTGCTCGCCGATGAGATCGCCGGAGAGGCTGATTTCTTCAGCTTTGGCACCAACGATCTGACGCAGACCACGTTCGGGTTCTCGCGGGACGACGCCGGTGCCTTCATCACCGACTACAAGCGCCTCGGCGTGATGAAAGAGGACCCGTTCGCCCACCTCGACCAACGCGGCGTCGGGCGGCTGATCGGCTACGCGGTCAACAAGGGGCGGGCCACCAAACCGAACCTCAAAATCGGGATCTGTGGCGAGCACGGCGGCGACCCGAAGAGCATCGCGTTCTGCATGTCCCTCGGTCTCGATTATGTCAGCTGTTCTCCGTTTCGCGTGCCCGTGGCGCGTGTCGCGGCGGCGCAGGCGAGCATCGCGCGGGCGCGAACTCAGCAATCGGACGGTGCCCTCGAGCGCCCGCCGACATCGGCACCCGAACGCCAATGATGCGGCGTCTGGTCCCCGCCGGGCGCGCGTCTCCGCGGCTGCGCCCGCTCGCCTTGGCCGTGTGTGCTGCGCTGGTGCTTGCCAGCGCGGCGGCGTCGGCGCTGCAATGTCCGCGCGGCAGCCGGCCACGACGTGTTCGCGATGGGCGGCAGTCGATGCGGGCCTGCGTCCGACGCAAGGGTGGCCAGCGCCACGGGCCGTTTGTTCGGTTCCATCGGGGCGGTCGCAAGCAGGAGGCCGGCGAGTATCGCGACGGTCGACGCCACGGCCCCTATCGCAGCTGGCATCGCCGCGGCGCGCTCATCGAGACCGGGAGTTACCTAGCCGGCAAGCGCAACGGCGAGGTTAAGCGGTGGTACCGCAGCGGCAAACCGCGCTCGATCGAACAGTGGCGCAACGGCGAGCGCGACGGCGCATTCCAGGCCTGGTTTCGGAACAGCAGTGACCGCGGCGACTACGCGCTCGGCAAGAAACACGGCCGCTGGGTCACCGACGTGTACACCGGCGAGCGCAAACACACGACGTGGCATGACGGGCACAAACAGGGCCTCTACGAAGCCTTTGGCCGGAATGGTCAACGCCTCGAGCAGGGCCGATTCGAGGGCAACGAGCGCGTCGGCGTGTGGCAAGGTTGGTGGGCTGATGCCTCGCAGCGACACCGCAGCACCTACGTGGATGGGAAGCGGCACGGCGTCTCCCAGCGCTGGCATCCCTCCGGCGCCTTGGCCGAGAAGCTGTCATGGTCCCAAGGGTTGCGTGAAGGCCGAGGTCAGCGCTGGAGTCCGAAGGGCACGCTGCTTCTGGACGGCACCTGGCACCTCGGGCGTCGCCATGGGGCGTTCCGCACGTTCTATCTCGACGGTAGTCCAGAGAGCGTCTCGCGCTGGGTCGACGACAAGCTCACGGGACGTCAAGACCGCTATTGGCCCGGAAAAGCGGCCTTGATGCTGACCGCGCACTGGCGCACCGGCCAGCTTGACGGGCCTTGGGCACGCTATCGCAAAGACGGAACGCTGGAGATCCGAGGCACGTTTCGCAACGGCGAACGTGTCGGGCCATGGCGGACGATCGACGCCAAAGACGCCAAAGACGCCGCGTCAAAGCCCACCAACGGCGCCGCGAGCGTGCCCGACGCTGTGGACCGAATCGGCGCCAAAAAGTAGGCCGGCCGCCTTCCCCAACGGGGAGAGCGGCCGGCCCAAGACGAGGCTCGCAGGGTGGAGCGGCTACTTTGCCGCCGCTTCCGCCGCCGCACAGACGCCGTCCGTGATCAGCTGCGTGACGACGTAGGGGTCCATGTTGGCGTTGGGACGGCGGTCTTCGATGTACCCCTTGCCATCTCGCGCGACCTGCCACGGCACACGAATCGACGCGCCGCGATCGGAGACGCCGACCTTGAAGTCGCGGTACGAGCAGGTCTCGTGCTCGCCCGTGAGGCGCTCGTCGATGTCGGCGCCGTAATTTGCGATGTGCAGGTCGTGGCGGGCCTCGAGCGAGTTGGCCGCGGCCATGCACGCGTCGATGGACTCACGCATCGTCGCCGTCGAGAAGTTGGTGTGGGCGCCGGCGCCGTTCCAGTCGCCCTTGACCGGCTTGGGGTGGAGCGTCGCGCTGACGCCGAAGTCCTCAGCGATGCGATACAACAGCCAGCGGGCGATCCAGAGCTGGTCGGAGCACTCGACCGGGCCGACCGGGCCGACCTGAAACTCCCACTGCGCCGGCATCACCTCCGCGTTGATGCCGGAGATCGCGAGCCCCGCGTCGAGGCACGCCTCGAGGTGAGCCTCGACGATGTCGCGGCCGTAGACCTCGTCTGCGCCGACGCCGCAGTAGTAGCCACCCTGCGGCGCCGGGAAGCCGTTGTCGGGCCAACCAAGAGGCTTGATACCTTCAAAGAAGGTGTACTCCTGCTCGATTCCGTACCACATCTCGTGCGCTGCGTACTTCTCGGCGGTCTGCACGCAAAGGGCCCGCTTGTTGGTCTCGTGCGGCGTGCCGTCCGTGTTCATCACCTCGCACATCACGAGCTTGTCGTGGCCGCCGCGGATGGGATCTGGGCACGTGTAGACGGGTTTCAGCACGAGGTCCGAAGCGTGGCCGACGGCCTGGTTCGTGCTCGATCCATCAAAACCCCACTCAGGCGGCGCTTCACCCGTCGGGATGATTTTGGTCTTGCCGCGGAGATGCGAAGTTGGCTTTTTGCCGTCGATCCAAATGTATTGGGCCTTGTAGACGCTCATATTGTCCCTCGTTGCGCCAGGCGTTGGCCGTGGCGGCGGTCGCAGCTCATCCAGGATGGCTTGAGCGGCCACAGTATAGCGCGGGGTTGTTTCCGATTCGTTTCGATTGCGCAGATATTATCGCCGTCGAATCCCGCTCACGCCAGCCGCGGCCTTGGTCATCGTTTCGTCCACCACGAAAAAATCAGCGACCGAACAGCAGCA
>CALENB010000283.1 GCA_937910235.1 uncultured Myxococcales bacterium
TCAGCAGCGGGATCGTGAAGAGGCCAAAATCCTGGACCAGACGGGCCTGCTGATCGACGAGCGCCAGATCGCTCAACACCACCGAGCCCAGCAGCAGCATGATCGCGACGACCAACAAGCCGTAAAAAATCCGCGTCCGTCCCGCCTCGCGCAGGGTGTTGCCCATCACCGCGGAGATCCGCTCCAGGCTCGCGCCGACGCCGGTCACGTTGAGCTCGATGCCGTCCCAGTTGGTCTTCATGCCTCGCCTCCTGGCGTCGGATGGTCGGCGTCGCTGTGCGCGTGCTCATGCCCGATCGCCACCGCCTTGCGCATGAACAGCTCCTCAAGCGTGTCGCGAACCGGGTGGAGCTCGCTCAACGTGCAGTGCAATTTCGCGGCCTGCGCCGTCAGCGCGGCCACCTGCGCCGGGGGCAGCCGCATCACCAGCACCCCCTCGGTCTGTCGCGCCAGCTCGGCGCCCGGCAGCTGCAGCAGCGCCCGCACCGCGCCCTCGTTGGGCACCCGCAGCGTCGCCTCACTCAGCAGCCGATCGCGCCGCAGCAGCTCGCTGAGCTTGCCCTCGGCGATGGCTTGTCCCTGGTTCAGGATCACCACAGAATCACAGACGCTCTGGATGTCGCTGAGGATGTGGCTGGTGATGAACAGGCTGCGGCCCTCGTCGCGCAGCTCCGCCATCAGATCGCGCAGCTCCTTGCGGCCGATCGGGTCGAGCCCGCTCATCGGTTCGTCAAACACCAGCAGATCGGGGTCGTTGATCAAGCTCTGCGCGATGCCGACGCGCTGCAACATGCCCTTGGAGAAGCCCCGCAGGGTCCGGTCCATGGCGTCGCCGAGCCCCAATCGCTCAAGCAGCTCCGGGATGCGCTTGTTGCGGGTCGCCTTGTCGATACCAAACAGCCGGCCGACGTAGTCCAGCACCTCGGTCGGCTTCAGGTAGTCGTAGAAGTACGGGTGCTCCGGCATGTAGCCGATGCGCGCGCGGGCCATCGGGTCGCGGGTGGATCGGCCAAAAACCCGGATATCCCCGGACGTTGGCTGGATCAGGCCCATCATGCATTTGATCGAGGTCGTCTTGCCCGAGCCGTTCGGCCCGAGATAGCCGAGGGCCTGGCCGCGCTCCATGTGAAACGTGACGTCGCGCACCGCCTCGACTTTTTTGCCGAGCAGGCCGGCACGAAAGGTCTTGGCGAGGTGGGAGACCTCCAAAATACGGTCAGTTTTGGCGCTCACAGGCCCATCTCCTCGCGATACCAGGCGATCGTCCGCTTCAGGCCGTCTTCCAGGTCGATCCGGGGATCGTAGTCGAGGAGCTCGCGCGCCTTGGCGATGTCGGGCACCCGCAGCTCCACGTCGGGATGGTCCCATCGCATATGCTCGACGGTGCTCGTGGAGCCGACCAGCCGCACGATGTCGTGGGCCAGCTGGTGGACCGTCACGGTTGAGCGCGGCGTGCCGATGTTGAAGCTCTGGCCGATGGCGCTGTCGCGCGTGAGGACCAGCAGCATGCCGTCGATGATGTCGTCGATGTAACACCAGGAGCGGATCTGCGAGCCGTCGTTGTGGATCACCAGGGGTTTGTTCTCGAGCGCCGAGCGGATGAAGTGGTGGATCGCGCCGGTGCCGACCTGCCGCGGGCCGTAGATGTTGAAGGGTCGGATCGTCACCGTCTTCATGCCGTATTGCTTGTAGTAGTTGTGGCACAGGTGCTCGGTCGCCAGCTTGCTGACCGCGTACGTCCACCGCGCCTCGCCCACCGCGCCGAGGGAGGTGGCGTCCGCCTCGGTGACGCGGAAGGCGTAGCGGCCAAACACCTCCGAGGTGGAGAAGTCGACGACGCGCGCCAGCTTGTGGCCGGCGCTCATCAGGCTGTGGGCGATCTCCAGCACGTTCATGGTGCCCTGCATGCTGACCTGCATCGTCAGCACCGGGTTGTTCATCACCGTGTCGACCCCGGCGATCGAGGCCATGTGCACGATGCGGTCGGCGCCAGCGAGGGCGCCCGCCATGCCGTTTTTGTCGCGCACGTCGCCGCGCACCAGCCGCACGTTGTCGCGCTCCAGCAGATCGGAGGCGGTCACGGCGTCGCGGTGCAAGTTGTCGAAGAGCACGACCGAGATGGTGGGGTCGTCTGAGAGGCGCCGCGCCAGCGTAGAGCCGATGAATCCGGCCCCTCCGGTGATCGCGATGGTGCTGCCACTGAGCTCGGCGGCGGCGGTGGCGAGCAGGTCGGTCGAGGTGCCGATCATGGCGTCTCCTGGGCGGGTGGTGGCCCGGCTGGTGAAGTTGCGGGCGCGGTCGTTGGTGCTGCGGTCGTCGGCGCGGCGGTCGTTGGCGCCGCGTCGGAGGCTGTGGCGGGGCCCGGCAGAAAGACGTGGCGGATGGGCGGCTCAGGTGGCGTCCGCGCGGGCGGAGAGACGCGGCCGAAGCTCACCAGCTCTTCGTCGTCGGCGACGTGGATGCCGCCATCGAGCGCGGCGCGCGGCGCGATGACCTCGTCGATGCCCAACTCATCGATGAGATCGGCCCGCACCGGCTGCTCCGGCAGCCAGTTCTCGACCTTGGCGTAGTCCAGCGGCGGCGCGACGATGCGCCGTGGTCCGACCACCGTCGACAACGTCTCGTCGAGATGCGGCCAATCGCGGCGGCGGCCGTGGTCCAACCAGCCCAACGTCGCCGCGGCCGCGGAGCGGTCGCGCTGGCGTAGTCGCACCCGCAGCTCACGGCGCTGCTCGGCTGTGCCCGCGGCGTAGCTGGCCATCGCGGCGGCGACGCTGTCTTCCATCCGACCGGCGCGCGCGTATTGATGGGCGAGGTAGTTGGGATCGAACGAGAACCCCGGCATCTGGTAGGCCAGCGCGAGGTATTGCAGCGACAACCGCTCCCGCCGCGCCGACTCGATCGCGTCGAAGCGGGTGCGGTAGGCGAACAGGTTGTAGGCGATCTCGTGGTAGAGCCAGCCATCGTAGGGGAACAACTCCAGACCCATCCGCGCGAAGTGGTTGGCGCGGTCGTTGACCCGTTCATCGATATGCTGGCCGAACTTGATCACCTGCGCGCCCCATCGGTAGGTCGTGCGGTTGTCTGCGTCTAGCCCCCAGATGGCGTTCAGGTACAGGTCGATGAACGGCATCTGGCTGTCGCTCAGCAGGTGGTCGACGAAGTAGTGCGCCACTCGCACAAAGAGCAGATCGGACACGAAACGCTGATGGCCAAGGGACGCGAGGCGCAGCGCCTCAACCGGCGGGAGGTAGATCGTCTCAGCCTGAACCCCGAGAAAACGCTGCGGCCGCGCGATGTCCTTGTCGACGTGCAGCCACTGATTGGTGAACACAAGCAGCCACAGCAGCATCAGCAGCGAGGCCAGCACGCGGCGTTGATGCGCCGATCGCAGCCAAAACGTCGAAAAATCAGCCCACCAGCTGGCAAGTGACGACGTGGAAGATGGGCGGGCAGGTGTGGCCATCGAGGGGATGTGTTCCTTCGGGCTGTGCGGGTAGGGAGGGCCTCGAAGCTACGCCGGTTGAGCGGGTGTGCCAACTCGATCGCCGGGACAGACTCCGGTATTTTGATTGACCGTGCGCCGCCCTGCGCGCCACCCTGCGCGCCCAGCCATCGTCTACGAGGTCGCCATGCCACGCTATCGCTCCCTGTTCGCCGTTCACTTCGCCTTCGCCGCCGGGCTGTTGCTCCTCGCGGGCGGCTGTGGCGGCGGGGAGGACACCACCGCTAGCCCCGCCGACGTCGCGTCGAGCGATGTCGCGGCGGCGGACGGCGCTGGCCAGGACACCGGCGCGGCGGACGGTGGGCAGGCCGACGCGGCACCCGTCGACGGCGCCGTGACGACCGACACCGTGACGACCGACACCGTGACGACCGACACCGTGACGACCGACACCGCCGCGACCGACGCGCTCGCAACCGACGCCGCGCCGACGGACGCGGGGCCGGTCGATCCGTGCAACCCCGCCGGCGCTGGCTTGACCAAGACGGTGCAGGTCCCCCTCGGCGAGACCCTGTTTTTCGCCGGCGACGACTACCTCGCCTTCTGGGGCAAAGACCGCGCCTGCGCGGTGCAGCTCATGGACAAACCCGTCGGCGCGCAGGCCGCCGTCGTGGTTGACGGCGACCGCCTGACCCCGGACGTCGCCGGCACGTGGCTGCTGCACAGCGGCAAAGACACGATCACGATCAACGTCGTCGCCAACTACTGGACCAGCGACACGTTCCAGAACTTCAACTACTCCCCATCGACGCCGATCGCCGCCGCACCCGCCGCCGACGGCAAGACCGTCGCCTGGATCGCGACGCCGACCTCCTGCGCCGTTCAACAAGTCGAGCTCTCGGACGCCGGCGCCAAGAACGTCAAGCTCATTCCGACCGGCGCGTGGCCCTCCGCCGTGGTCCTGTGGCCGGGCACCGACACGCTGCTCGTCGCGCAGACCGCCCGCGATAGCCTGGGTTTCCTCGACCGCAAGACCGGCACCCTGGTCGACGCCATCCTCGTCGGCAACGAGCCGGCCAATATCATCGTCGACACCGCGAGCGGAACGCCGGCAAAATACGCCTATGTGGCGCTCTCGGGCGAAGATCGCGTCGCCAAAATCGACCTGCAGGCGCGCAAAGTCGTGGGCACGATCGCCGTTGGTCGCGACCCCCGCGCGATGACCCTCGATGAGGCGACCCACACGCTCTACGTCGCCTCGCTCATCTCGTCGAATCAGCATCCGCGCGGGCCCAAGCAGGTCATCGACAAGAAGGCTGGCACCAAGCACCCGGTGCCTGAGTTTGTGCAGCGCGACGTCGCCGCGATCGACACCAAGACTTGGACCCACATCGGTTGGGCGCGCGAGGTCGGCACGATCCTGCGGGGCGTCTACCTCCAGCCGGCCCAGGGCGTGGTCGCTGCGCGGCTGCTGGTCGCCGCGACGATCGCTCACAACACCAAACTCAAGGTTGACGCGGACACGCGGCCCCACGCCCACCACTTGATCGCCCTCGATCCCAGTAAATTCAGCCTCGCAGCGCCCGACAAGGCCGCCAGCGCCGTGACGCTCGCGATCGATCTCGACAAGCAGCTGCACAGCGCCGGCGCCGCCGCGAGCCCGTTCTCGATGGCGACGACGCCCGACGGCAAGTACCTCGTGGTCAGCCTCTCCGCGAGCCAGTCGCTGCTCTTTCTCGACCCAGCGACCCTCTCCGAGCTGGGCCGGCAGCCCACCGGCCACGATCCCCGCGGCCTGCTCTTCGCCCACGGCCGCGTGTGGACCTATGCGTGGCTCA
>CALENB010000284.1 GCA_937910235.1 uncultured Myxococcales bacterium
AGCCCCAAAGCAGCAGGGACGACATCAGCCTCTACGCGTGGATGGGTGGCGGCGGTAGATTACCACCAGCCCTCCACCAATGCATCACCTGCGAGGCGAGCTATGGCACCAAATCCATGAGCAGGCCCTTCAATCCCGGCAAGGCCGAGCGTGTGCGGCTCAACGCCATCAAGAATGGCTACGACGTCTACATCGGGGTCGCTGGGGTGAAGAAGTCGATGCGCGGCAGCTTTGAGCTGAAGATCGACTTGAAGACGAAGGCGGCCGCGCCAACCGGTAGGGTCACCTCGGCGAAGACCATCAAGGCGGTGAGTGGCAAGCTCTTCAGAGCCAGTGATCGACTCGACGGCGGACCGCAGATCGCGCTGGACTGGGCGGCTCGGAGTGAGGTGGCCTGCTTCCCGAATCACCACTTCAAGCATTTTAGTGGCGCACACAAACTCTACCTCACCAAGATCCCGCCGAACTCGAACATGGTCATCCGGGTCATCCCCAAAGACCCCAAGCTCGATCTCAGCCTCTATGCGTGGATGGGCGACGTCAGCAAGCTCCCGCCCGCCACCCATCGCGCGATCACCTGCGAGTCAAGCTATGGCAGCAAGTCCATGAGCCGGCCCTTCAGTCCGGGCCGGACGGAGACCGTCAAGCTCAACAGCGTCCGGCACGGCTACAACGTGGCGATTGGCGTCAGCGCTGCGCAGAAGGTCACGAAGGGCGCATACACCATTGAGGTCCACATCACGCCGAAGTGATCCGCAGATGTGGTAAACATGCGCTTCACGACCCCAGTGACGACTGACGACAAAGAACGACACCGAAATGGGTCGGGATCACACCCGCGACTCCGGTACGAGGGAGACCTATGCAACCGCAAAAACAGCCCCCGGCGAAAAAGAGCAACAAGATAATCTGGCTCGTAGGCTGCGGCGTCGTGCTGCTGTTGGGGATCGTGATCCTCGGCATCTTGGTTGCCGTGGCGGTGCCGCAGTTCAGAAAATACCAAGCGCTGTCCCACAGCGTCGAAGCGAAGCAGTCACTGAGGCGCATTCAACTGGGCGCTAAGGCTTACTTGGAGACGCCTAGGGTTAGCAGCGATGGCGCGATGCTGCCGTGTAAGTTTCCAGACAGCGTCGCGGCCACACCCACGGCGAGCTGCTGCTCAAACGATGGTGAGGCCTGCCAAGCGGCGCCTGATGATTGGCGCGCCCCAGCTTGGCGCGCGTTGAATTTCACGCCGCCGAAGAGCCACCGCTACCGCTATGCCATCCGGTCGACGGGGACGGGCGCTTCAGCGGTGATGGAGGCCATCGCGTACGGCGATCTCGACTGTGACGGGAAATACTCGACTTTCGTTGCCCGCGTCTCCGCGCGCGAGGAAGGCCGGGGTCGCTGCGCGGCGAAGCTCCACCCGACGCGGAGCAAAGATAAAGCGGAGTAGCGTTTACCAATCCACCAGGAGCGCCGCGGCTAACGCTACGGCGAGCCATAGTCCGAGCGTGGTCACCCCGGTCGCGATGATCAGGCACCGCGTCGCTACCCGGGTGCCTGGGTCCGTTGAATCGTTGAGTTGGCGCCGCAACCAGAGCAGCCCGGCGCAGGCGAGCGGCTGGGTGATGACGGTGAACGGCCCGAGAAATAGGCCTCCCAGCGCGCCGAGCCACAGGTAGAGCAGGCGCTTATCCTCGAATCGGCTGCTAACCTGACTGAACCGCCAGAGCGCCCAGCCATGCAGACCGATGGCCGCGAGGCTCGTCAGCAGCACGACGGCAGTGACGAGGAAGAGGGGTACAGGATCAACCACGCGCCCTCCCGCTGACTGTCATTCGCTCCGCCCAAGCAGCCGGGCCCTGTAAGGGTAAGTCGAACCGGCGTCGACGTCTCTCGGCGCTGCCTGCCGGACTCACTCTCGCGGCTTCACCGAGACGACTTTGACGTGCATCGCCTTGGCCTTGCCACAGGCGCCGATGCCTTCGATTTTTGCTAGCGGGATGAAGTGGGCGGTTGGCTTATCAGGCGCGATGTCGGCGCACCCATTGGCGAGGGCGGGTTTTCCGTTGGTGCAATCCAGGCGCACCTGCCAGCACACGCTCGCGTTCTGTGTGCCCGTCGTTTGCTTGACCTCACACTGCAGGCCTTTGGCGCCACCCTTACACTGCACCGTAGCGGCGACAGGTTTGTTGAGGAACCTGCGAGCGAGCGTCAGGCCGACGCCGCCCACAACAAGCGTCCCTGTGAGCACCACGCCGATAAGCAGCGCGATGTTGCCCTTCTGCGGCCCGGCCTTGAACCTAGCGACCAGATAGAGGGGCCACCCCAGCACGAAGAGCAGCGCAGTCACCACGCCCCAGCTGACGGGGTTCATGTTGAGCAAGCCCTTGCGGTCCGGCACGCGCTGCATCCCCGCCGCCGATGCGTCAAAGAGCACCAGGATCGCGCACAAGAGCACCAGCAGGAAGAAGACACTCATCGTCGCGCCGCCGAGCACACCTCCCACCAGCACGACGCCCACCACCTGCATAGCGGTGACTTTGACCGGCGGGAGCTCCGCGTCTGCCGGGGTGGCGTCTGACGGGGTCGCGTCCGGCTTGGAGTTGGCTGCTCCGACCTCTTGATCTTGGTTTGTCATCTGCGCTTCCCCTCGCGTGGATAGACCGCATGAAGCCGCTTTCACCCTGAGCCACCCTGCCGAGTTTACA
>CALENB010000285.1 GCA_937910235.1 uncultured Myxococcales bacterium
CGCACTCCAGCCCGACGCGGCCGTCAATGCCGACGCGACGCCCAACGCTGACGCGACGCCCAACGCTGACGCGACGACCAACGCTGACGCGACGATTGACGCTTACACGAACGCCGGCGCGGACGGCAGCGACGGCGGCGTGGCCGACACAGGCGTCTCGCAGAACGCCGGCAGCGGCTGCGCCGACGGCAGCCGCGAGGGGTTCATCGACGCCACAAAGTACCCCAAGGTGGCGGCCTGTGGCGGCGCTTGGACCGTGCCCGGCATCCATAACGTCACCCCGTCGTGCAACAATCAGGCTGGAAATACGGGTAAAAATCAGGCTGGCACGGGGTGCAACGTCAGCGACCTCTGTGCACCGGGCTGGCGCGTCTGCTATGGCAAGGCCGACCTTCTCAGCCGCAACTCACTCGGCTGTCGCGACGTCATGGAGGGCACCACGGAGCCTGGCTTCTTCTTAGCCAGGACTTCGTCGACAGGCGCATTCAACTGCTCGCAAGACAGCACCAAATTCGGCGATCCGGGCACGCTCAACGACCTTTTCGGCTGCGGCAACCTCGGCTGCAGCGTCCCGCAGGGCACCTGCAGCGGGAACAAGACAGGCTGTGACCCCGCCGCCACCCCTTGTGTCGACAACAGCACCTGTGCGCCGGGCGTGTGCTTCCCACTCAACGTCGCTTCGCACGACCTGTGCAAGACCCTGCGTCACATGGCTGGCTGCACCTGCACGTTCACCGATCCGCCGGCCAACACCGCGGTCTCGTGCTCGCCGTCGTCTGGTGGGTGCGGCTGGTGCAAGCCGGTGAACTACTGGGAGAAGAAATTAAAGAAGACCTACCCCGAGGCGTGGGACTGCGGCAAGAGCGGCACGAAGGAGGCCGCAAACGTCGTCAAAAAGCAGGTGGATCTCGGCGGGGTGCTCTGCTGCCAGAACTAGGCGCGGCGGCGCAGCGGGGCGAGCTCGGTCGACGTCCAACGTCGCATCGACCGTGGTTGAGTCACCGCCGCGAGCGCGTCGGGCGCACAAAATCTACGCTTCGAACGTCAGTAGGAGCGCACTTGGCTTGTCCTGACAGTGTCCATGGTGGGGCATGCTTGTGGCGCGCCACGCCTCTCTGGCGCTGCCCGAACTCCGGCTCAGGTCTGGTCGGTGCCCAGCGCGCGCGCCCTACTCCTGCGACGCCGGTTTAGCACCAGCGCCAACGCAATACCCAGCAGCAGCCAATGCGCGCCGCCGTGAGAGGTGTTGGTTGCTGAGCACCCGTCATCCCCCAGTTTCGTTGGCTTGTGGGCCGGGAGCGACGTCGCGACGGCGTCGGCGTCGATCATGCTGGGCGCCACGGTGTCGGTGACGGTTTCAGTGTCAGTTTCAGTTTCAGTTTCAGTGTCAGTTTCAGTGTCAGTTTCTGTGCCAGTTTCTGTGCCAGTTGCAGTGTCAGTTGCTGTGTCTGATGAGGCGTCTGGCAAGGTGTCGGTTGCTGTGGCTGAAGATGCGTCTGACGAGGCGTCAGTCGCTGTGTCCGACGAGGTGTCTGCGTCGGCGTCTGCTGTGTCGGCGGTGTTGTTCCCCCCGTTCGCGATCGCTTCCTTCAGGGATCCGCTACCAAATGGGCTGCCGGTCGCGCCCTTGCAGTTGGCTTCGGCGCCGTCGATCGCGCCGTTGCAGTCGTTGTCACGGCCGTCGCTGCAGGTCAGGCCCACGTTCGGCCCTTCTGTGTGGCTAGGGGACGATGACGCGTCATCGTCGTCGCAGTCACCGCACAGCTTGCCGCCGGGATCACAGTCGCCGAGGCACCAGGCGTAGCCGTCCTTATCCGCGTCAGCGCACGGCTTCGCGGCCGCTTGGCAGGCGCCGTCTTGCTGGTCGGTCAGGCCGTCGCAGTCGTCATCGACGCCGCCCGAACACACCTCGATGGCGCCAGGCGAACGATCCTTGTCGTTGTCGTCACAGTCCGCCGGGGCCGCATAGCCGTCTTTGTCGAGGTCCAAGCTAGGCAGCGTTTTCACGCTGGGTTTACCCGCCACAACGTTCACCTCCAAATGCGCTACTGAGCCCGGCCGCGCGACGCCCTTGTGCCAAGCGTTGGCGACGGAGCCCTTCGGCCCGACGGTTCGGATCTGGACCTCAAAGCTGCCAAATGCGCGGCCCAGCACCGTGATGGTGTACGGACCCCCAGCGGGTGGCAGCGAGAGTTCGCGCGGCATTGAATCGAGCGCGTCGTCGCTGTTGGGGTCCTCGTCCGGCGCGACGTCATCGGCTACGACGTGGTACGCGCCCCCAGCGACCTCATCGAGCGCGCCCGCCTGAGGGTGCCAACCGACCCGCTTGCCGTCTTTCGCCGTCGCGAGCAGCTCCGCCGGTGAGTGGATGATCACGCTCAGGCTCGCCGGCGCGGTGCCGGGTGCGATCAGGCGCCAACCCGAGAAAAGGTTTCGGTCGGTCGGATTGCTCGCCATGCTCTCGATCAGGTTGGGGCTGGCGATCTTGCCGGGATCGGCTACCCGATAGCTGCCGACGAAGCCACCGGGTGCGGCGACCTCCATCCCGGTTTGCGAAACGGCGCTCGTCCACCAGACGGGCACGGTGCCGGTGCCGACGAGGAAGTGGCTGTTGTTCTTGACCCGCAGGATCGGGACCTTGCCGGCCGCGAAGAGCTCTTCTAGCTGCCGTGCCTCGTCTTCGGCGGTGCCGGTGAGCGACATGCGGTGGCTATAAACGAGCGAGTGGCGCGCCGCTATTACCGCCCAGTTGACCAATTGGAAGAACTTCACGGCGGTACCGGTCGCCAAGGTCGGCGTGCCCTGTAGCGAGGTGATCTCGGCCAGCTTCAGGTGGCGCTTGCACGGCAAGTGGGTGGTGGGATGCACCTCGACACCGGCAAACGCCGCATGGTTGAGCGCGGCGCAGCCGGTCTGGTCGAAGGGGTGGGCCGACGCGAGCATCCTCAACGCCGCCAGCGGTGTGTTGGAGCCGTCGACGACCGCGGGCGTCGCGTCGAGGGCGGGCTGGCCGCAGGCGTTGAAGGTGCTGAGATCCTTGTTCATCGAGCTTGTTCGCCAACTGCCGCTACGGTTGCGGTAGCCGCTGGGATAGACCTCGACGGTCGATCCGATGGTTGCCGCGCCCCCGGTCGGCAACGCGGAGGTCGCCGCGACGGTGCAGCACATCCGGACCTCGTCGGCGTCGTCACCGTAAACTGGCGCCACGCCGCTCGTGCACGCCGTGGCGCACGCCGCGCCCGAGCAGCAACCGCACGGGTCGAGCGGGTAGGTCGCCGCGAGCGTCGCGCAGGCCGCTTGGACGGTGGCGGTGAACCCATCGAGCGTGCCGACCGACGACGGGCTGTAGCCCGCGTGTGCTTGTAATTCGCTGTTGAGCTGAGCCGGCGTGAGCGCCGTGCTGTTGTGATAGTTGACGACCATCGTCGCGCTCGTGAGGCCGCAGCCGATCGCCTTGATGTTGCGTTTCGGCCCATAAACCGTCCCGCCGCTGCTGACCTGCCGACCGCCGTAGCGGACCGCCGCCCAACCGCTGCCGCCGGTGGCGCAGTCGCCCTGAGACAGCTTGGCGACGGAGTTTCCACCGTTCTTCGCTTCGTACGCGGCTTCGAAAGTGAGCGAGTGGATGCGCAGGGACGAATAGATCAGGTTGACGCTGCCGGGGTTGACCTTCGCGACCCTGTGACCCTCGACCGTGACACCGGTGATCGGGTGCTTGACGTCGGCGGCTGGAATCTCCATCACCACTTGGTCCAAATAACACCAAGACGAGCCGTTGCTGCATTTGCCGGTCCAGACGTTTGGCGCGCCGGGTGGCTGCGCGGCGATGTGCTCAGGGTAGGTACTCGCCCACCGGAAATGGCGAACGTCGGTGCCGACTAGCACCGTCCTGACGAGGTCGGCAGCGCCGCTGCGATGGATCCGGATCACGCCGATCTTCTTGCCCTCCTGGCCGTTGAAGACGTTCACTCCCATCAGCACTGCGCGCAGCCGACTGGCGTAGATATTCGGCGTGATCGTCCACTTCAACTTCGCCGGCGACGCGAGCTCTTCAGTCTTCACCAGCACTGAGGTACCGGTGTTGGTGCCGCCCTTCGCCGACCAAGTCTTGTTGTATAGGCCGATAGGGTACGACGGCGTCGACCCCGCGATGGGCAACACGCCACCGGTCTGCAGCGGCCACGGCAAACCGTCCTTGGTCACGTTGGGGTATTGCGTCGTGCCGTCGGTGAGCGACGACTTCTGCAGGTCAGAGCTCGCGACGTCGAGGTCTTCGAGCGGCACGACATACGCGCCGTTGCGCCAAGCACGCGGTGGGGCTGTCGACAACGGTGGGGCTGTCGACAACGCCGCAAAGACGGAGTCGGCGGCGAGCGGCACGGATAGCAGGCCCATGAACATGGCGCTGACGAGGGGCGAACGCTGGAAGAGAGACCTCATGTTCAAGCCAGGAGGGTCAGGTATGACCATTTATCAATTTAGCAGCATGGATAGGCGAGATGATGCCACTTCGTCCTCCAGCCACCCTGCCGAGTTTAC
>CALENB010000286.1 GCA_937910235.1 uncultured Myxococcales bacterium
AGCAGCTCGGCGTCACTCGGCGACAGCGGGACGTAGCCAAGTTCGTCGATAATAAGAACGTCGACCCTGCTGTAGCGCGACACGACGCGATTGAGCTCATGGCTGTCCTGAGCCTCGACCAGCTGGGTCACCAGGCGGGCGGCAGTCACGAATTTGACCCGATACCCCTGTCGCGCCGCGGCTGCGCCTAGCGAGCAGGCAAGGTGGGTCTTGCCGGTGCCGGGCTCGCCGATGAACAGCACCGGTTCTGCGCTCGCGACATAGTCACCGTCGTGAAGCCGTCTGATTTGCGCCTCAGGCAGGCGAGAATTCCTCGTGAAATCGAAGCTCTCAAGCGTTTTGACCACCGGGAAGTTGGCTTCTTTCAGGTGTCTTGCAGTTCGCCGCTCTCGCCGCTGTTCTAACTCCGTCTCCAGCAACTTCACGAGGTAGACCAGCGGATCGAGGCCTTGGCGAATAGCCTCGTCAGCGCTACGCGCCGCGTCCCGGCCGACGGCTGGCAGGCGTAGCTCCTTACAGATGTCGACCACGCGAGATTCAGCGAGCTTACGTTCCATTAGTGTACCTGTTGTCCTTTCCGTCTGCTCAGCAGGCGGTCGTAGTTGGTCGTGTCGAGGGTTGGGCGATCAAAGCGGTGCAGGTCGCCGAGGTCAGTCAGTGGGGCTGCGACGGAGCAAGCGCTCTTCTGCTGGCGCATCAAGACCGCCACGGCACCGGCGTCGTAGCAGCCATGCTGCAGGGCAATGGCGACGGCTGCGTGCACGTCTTCTGTCCGCGCCTCACGGTGGAGCATCAGCACTGCAAGTAGCTGACGAGCCGCTTCGGCGGCGCTGTAGCGCTCGATGAGCGCGGCGTGTAGTTCGTCGTATGATGTCGGCCAGCTACCGCGCTCTCGAGCCTGCTGCAGCGGCAAACTACGCGTCAGCGCGCCCGGCTTGTGCCAGAGCAACTCAAGGTAGTGATCGAGCTCCACACGTAACCCATGGCGCCCCTGCGACCGCAGGTGCACAGCCACGACCTTACCGTCGGCGACAAATTCCACGCGCATGGCGTGGAGCCGATATTCCACGCGACGATGCGCAAAGCGGACGGGTACCGAGTAGCGGTTGGTCCGCAGCGTCACCAACGCCTTGGAGTTGACGCCCAGACTATCTACTTCGGCGGTGTCGAAGCTGCGGTCCGGCAGCGTCTTGAGCCGCGGCATCTCGCGCTGCCACTGCGTAGTGATGGGCTCCTGGCGCCCGTCAATGGTGCGCAAGTCATCCTCGACACAGCCATCGAGCAGTAGCCGATTCAGGGCCGCAAAGTCGGCAACCTCGGGCACGGGGACCAGGTGGTTGCGGCGAAAGCGCCCAAGACCGCCTTCCACGCCACCCTTCTCGTGTGCTCCCTGTTCGCCTGGAATGCAGAATTCGGACGCAAACACATAATGCGAGCGCATGGCGATGAAGCGGTCGGATTCGATCCGCCGACGCCCTCGCAACACCCTCTTCACCGCCGACTTGAGGTTGTCGTAGCGCATGGTCTCAAACACGCCACCGAAGTACGCAAACGCCTCCACGTGCGCCTCGAGGAAGGCCTGTTGAGTCTGGCGCGGGAAGGCCATGTGAAACTCGCGACCGCTGTGACAGGCCCGCATGCAGAAGCCCTGGACCACCTCCTCACCACTCGGAAAACGCACAACGTACTCGTACCAGTCCACCTCGCCCTCGCCTCCTGGTGCGTGACCGAGCGGGATGAAGATCTGCTTGCCAATGGCAAGCTCGCGCCTCCGGCCCCCTACGAAAAAGCGCACGGTCGACTCGGCGCCCTGGTACGCCATCTCATCGCGCAGGCGTTTGAAGATGCGGCGGGCCGTGTGGCGCTGCTTTCTCGGCGCTTTGCGGTCGGATTCGAGCCATTCGTCGATCTTCGCCCGCATCGACGTTGTCAGGACAAGCCAAGCGCGCTCGGCTTTCTTCCGCGGCGGCGGGACGGCATCTGCCAACGCTTGGCGCACGACACGCCGGTGCACGACGCGTTCACGCGCGATGGCGCGCACGGACTTTCCGCCGATAATGTGATCACGCCGAATGGCTTCAAATAGCTCCACCTTGGTCATCTCCGTTCCCCCCGAGCAACTTCGTGCTCGCGGGGAGTATCGCGCCAGGTGGGGCCAAATGTGATGATCACTTTGGCCCTAAGTGGGGCCAGATGAAATTATCATTCCTACACGCGACCTGTCTGCTCGACGCGTACCATGCGTTCGAGTACCTGGGCGAGTATG
>CALENB010000287.1 GCA_937910235.1 uncultured Myxococcales bacterium
CCGCCGCCACCGCCGCCGCCGCCGCCGTTGGAACACGCGGTGAGTGGGATGAGCGCGAGGCCGATCAGACAAGTGAGGATACGCATAGTCATGGAGCTCTCCAGCGGGCGCGCCGCCCGAAAATAGGAGCCGTGCGGCGGAACGCGGTCAGTACGATGCCGGTCGATGTGGGTCAGCGCAACTCGTGATGCCAGAACGTCACGCCACCCTGGGGCCACCGGACAACGGCGTGTTTTGTGGCTCAAACGCTGCGGCCTCAGCGGTGGAACCTACGGCGTCACGCGGGCGACGTCGGGGCAGACCCGGCCGATGATCGGCTCAATCTGCGGCGGCACGGCCTCCAGCCGCACCTGCATGCCGCGGCGCTCTGCCGACGCGATGAACTGTGCGAGCATCATCGCGCCGCTCATGTCGACGCTGCCGAGCCCCGAGAGGTTGATTCTCAGGCGTTTCAGCGCGGGCCGGTCCGCGAGCGCCTCCGCGATCTGGCGGTCGAGGGCGGGGGCCGAGCCGAACCACAGGGCGCCGCGTGGGCGCACGCAGAGCTCGTCCTCGTCGCGCTCCATCGTCACGTCGAGGCGCAGCTCGCCCCACAGATGCACGGCGAGGCTGATGACGACGCCCGCGAGGACAGCCAGCTCGACCCGCGGCGCCAAGGCCACGGTGAGGCCAAACGTCACGGCGCCGATCAGGAACTGACGACGACTCAGGCGCCAGAGCTCCATCAGCGGTTCAAGACGGATGAGGGACCGCACCGCGGCGATGACGATCGCGCCGAGCACGGCTTTGGGTAGGGGTTCGAGCACCGACGCGAAGGGGAGGATGCACAGCACGGTCGCGCCGGTGATGCCACCTGCGAGCCGGGTCCGGCCGCCGGCCAGGTGACTCAGCGCGCTGCGCGAGAACGAGCCGCCGACGGGGAAGCCGCCCGTCAACCCAGCCGCGATGTTGGCCACGCCCTGGCCGATGAACTCACGGTTGGGATCCCAGTGAACACGCTCGATGTCGGCGAACGTCTGGGCGATGGAGGCGGCCTCCGCGAAGCCGACCAGCGCGATGACGGCGCCGGGCAGCAGCAGATCGAGCGTGCGGCCCCAGGGTAGATCGAGGCGCAACGTGGGCAGACCGGACGGCACGTGGGCGAGCGTAGGGCCCGCGTACTGGAGCGCGTACGACAGCGCCACCGACACGACGGCGGCGACCAGAACGCCCGGAAACATGGGGTGCAAGCGCCGACCGCCGAAAATGAGGACCAGGGTCAACGCCGCGAACCCGAGCGCGCTGGGATCCCACGACTGCGGCTGAAGGAGCACCTCGAGCGCGCGACCCATGACCGTGGCGTGCGTCCCGCTGACGCCAAGCACCGAGGGCAGTTGGCTGAACAGGATCAGCAGCGCCGCGGCGAGGATGAACCCACGTAACACGGCGTGGTTCATGAGATAGCTGACCACACCACCGCGCAGCACGCCGATCGCCAGGCGGAAACCGCCGACGATGACGGCGAGCAGGGCGGCGAGCGCGACATAGTCCGGCGCGCCGATGGTGGTGACGGAGGCGAGCGCGCCGACGGTCAGCAGGCTGGTCGTCGCCACAGGACCGGTCTGGAGCCAGGCGGAGGAGGCGAAGAATGCGGCCAGCAGCGGCGGAAATGCGACGGCGTAGAGCCCGTAGTGGGCTGGAATCCCGGCCAACTCGGCGTAGGCCATGCTCTGCGGAACGGCGACGAGGGCGACCGTGACGCCGGCGAGGAGGTCAGGCAGCAGCGTCCCGGCGCGGGCCTTAAGCTGCTCAACCATCCTAGACACTCCATGGCCCCCAGTGGCCGTTCGAGCGTCATCCTGCCACAGCGAGCCGTCTACGCCAGGGCGCCCCGACGCGTGCGGCTGCGAGCGCCTGCGCAGGCTGCCTAGCTGAGGCGTAGCGTCGCGAGGACGGCCGTGATCACAGCCTCGGCGGCACCCCAGCCACGCAGCAGATCGACCATCGCGAGCTCGATGAGCGCCGGCGCGCGCAGGTGCCGCGGCTGGGTCCGATCGCGCTTGCGCACGTGGTCGAAGCCGTGCACCGCCGCCCACAGGATGTAGGTGCGGGCGAGCGCGTCGCCATCACGGATCGCGCCGTAGTGGGCCGCCGTCGCCAGCGGCACAGAGACCTGCTCCAACACCGTGTCCATGACGCCCGCGCCCTGCTTGCCGTCGTCCTCGTCGAGCAGCTGCTTGGGCGCGGACAGGGTCGCGTCGACCAGATGGTGGCGGCGCGGGTGACTGGCGGCGTGACGCAGATAGTGGCGGGCGATACCAAACACGCGCACGAGCGCGGTCTCACCGGGCGGCAGCTTGGGGCCAAGCGCGACCGCCGCGTCACCCGCGGCCTTGAGATGTGCGCCCAACGCGAGGGCTTCCCGGTCCTGCAATGCGAAGATCAGGCTCGATTTGCTTGGGAAGTAGCGGTACATGGCGCCCACGGCCATCCCCATGGCGGCGGCGAGCTTGGCGATGGTGAGCCCGTCGAGGCCGCCGTCGAGCACGATCGTCATGGCGGCGTCGAGCATCGCGTCGCGTCGATCTGCGCGGCGAAGCTCGCGTCGCGCGGCGGCTGGGGTCGACTGAATCATGGGTTCTCCTTTGCCGAGACGAGCGCGCCTGTCAAGCGTGGCCGCGGCGCGGCGAGCCAATCGACCCGGCGTGCGGCGGACGTTGAGGGGGGCCTTGGTCATCGTTTCGCCCATTATGAAAGAATCAGCGGCCGAACAGCAGCATCCAGCAGGTCCAAAACGCCGAGCCGTTCCGGCGCACCCAGC
>CALENB010000288.1 GCA_937910235.1 uncultured Myxococcales bacterium
CGCCAACATCCTCTCCGAGTCGGTCGTCACCGACATGCGGATGTTCAACAACTTGGCGCTCGGGCTCATCGCGACCACGGCTGGGCTTGAGATCGACGTTCAGCAGATCCGCAGACTGTGGCGGACGCTGGCGGCCACGATCGGTCTGAAGGTGGCGCTCTGTTTCTTGCTCGTCGGGGGCACGTTTCTCGCCGTACAGACGGCCTTTGAGCCCTTCGCCATCCCAGTTGCGGGCGGCGCCGCCGCGATGGCGCTCGTATTTGGCGCCTTGGCGATCGGGACCTCGCCGGCGATCGTGCTCGCTGTGATCAGTGAGAGTCGCGCCAAGGGTCGGCTGAGCGAGCTCGTGCTGGGCGCCGCTGTGGCCAAAGACGTGGTGGTGGTGGTGTGTCTCGCCGTCGCGCTGGCGGTCGCGCGGAGCCTGATCGCGCCGGACGCCAGCTTTGACGTCGACGTGCTGGTCCATGTGAGCCAGGAGATCGGGACGTCTGTGCTCGCCGGCGCCGTCTTGGGCGCGCTGCTCATCGCGTACATCCGCTACGTGCACGTGGAGATGCTGATCTTCGTCGCGGCGATGATCCTCGTGGTGGCCGATTTGGCCACGGCGCTGCACCTTGAGCTGCTGCTGGTCTTCATCGTCGCGGGCTTCGTCGTGCGCAACCTCTCGCGTTTCGAGCACGAGCTCATGAAGCCGCTCGAGACCGTCGCGCTGCCTGTCTTTATCGTGTTCTTCACCATTGCGGGCGCCGGTATTGACCTCGCGGCGACGTGGCAAGTCCTTCCCGTCGCGCTCGCCCTGGCCGTCGCCCGAGGCTTCGCTTTCGGCGTCGCGGCGCGACTCGGCGGGCAGATCGGGGGCGAAAACGAGCTCATCACAAACACCGCGGTGTGGGCCTACCTGCCGCAAGCCGGGGTGACGCTCGCCCTCATCAACTTGGCGCGTGAGCGCCTGCCTGAGCTGTCAGAGCCGATCCAGCACGGCGCCGTTGCGGTGGTGGCGCTGCACCTGCTGATCGGGCCCGTTACGTTGCGTTGGGCGCTGCGGACCGCTGGCGAGACGGTGGAGGCGCCAGCGCCAAACGCCACCGTCAGCGCAGCGCGGGAGCGTGTGGCGGCGGAGGCGACGCCGCGGCCCGAGTTGGCGATGTCCCGGCGCAGCCATGTGGACCGCGCCGGGCAGCTCGAGACCGCCTGCAAAGATCTCGACGATCCCGAGCTAGTCGCCCTGCTGCGCAACCTGCACGACGATCTCATGGTCGTCGCGCTGAACATCGCTGACGAACACTGGGCGCCGTGGGCGAAGGCGACCACCCGTTCATCGTGCTCCGCGCTCTCTGGCAGCGACGACAGCGCCGCGCTGCGGGCTTGGACGCTGCAGCCCCACAGCGACTCAGTGGCGCGATTTGGCGAGACCGCGCGTCGCACGTTCGACGATATGCGGGCCCGACTTCGCAGCCTGCCCGGGCACATCGACGCACCATTTCGCACCGAGGATCTCCAGCCGGGTCCGAACGACAGCGTCGCGATGCGGGGCCGGAAGCTGCGCTTGCGGTGGCAGCGACGCTGGTTGCCAAGGCGTCGCAGCGCGTACCGCCAGGTGCCGGTTCGCCTCGCCGCCAGGATGGCGCTGGAGCCCGAGTTGGCGACGTGGTCCGTGCACGTGCTCGCGGGGTGGAGCCGGGCTCAGGCTGCGGTCTTCGACCGAATGCGCCTGCACGCCGAGGGCGCGGCGACGGCTGAGGAGACCCGGCGCGCGATCCAACAGGAGCTGGGGCGGTTCCGCGACCTCAGCTTGGAGGATGTGGAGCATGTGCTGACGCGGGGGCTATGCGAGCTGGCCGGCATCCTGTCGCGCGCCGGCGGCCCACGCTTGCCGGCCAGCCAAGTCCGGTTTTCAGCGGTGGAGGCCCGTGTTCGCGACAGCCTCCGTGCACTCAAAGAAGATCCAGAGCGGTGGCGCGAGAAGCTCGTGGCGGCGCAAAACGGCCTCCGCCTCGTCGTCGACATCGGCGCCCTGCGCGCCAGAGGCTTGCGCGCGGTTGACCAGCACCTGACCGAACCCACGGAGGACGCCCTCGGCAGCGTGCGACAGGTGGTGATCGGCGTGCGCAGCGGCCTCGCGCAGATCGCCGCCGACGTCGAGCGCGACGACGGCACCACCGATGCGCTAGCGCACATCTGGGTCGACGCAGGACGACAGCTGTTCACCCTGCGGAGCGCCAAGCAAATCGAGCAGCGAGTTGGACGCTATCGTACGAGCGCCAGCGTGCATCGGGTCGCTGTGACGCTGCGTCAGGCGGTCGCCGGTCTACCGACGGCGCTCGAAGTCGCGCACCCCAACACGCCGGTGCATCACGCAGACAGGCCGTCCGATGTCACCACGTGGACGGCGAATCTGCGCGACATCGCCACCGACGTGCTGCTGCGCGACCTGCTGCCGGACATCGACGCGCGCGTACACAGCACCAATCTGCTGCTCACCCACGTCGGCCCGCGACTCCAGGAGGCGGTGGATATCGCGTCTTTTGCCCTCGAATCTCGGCTCGAGGCGCGCGATCACGACGCCGACGAGAACGTCACGCTGAGCGCTGCCCTCGATCGGGCACAGGGGCGGGTCGACAAGTTGGAGGCCGAGGTTGGCGCGACGGCTGAGGCGCTGCGCCAGGACCTGCATGCGGCGTACGAGGCATCGCTGACGATGCTGCATGACCACGCGAGCGGTCGACACCTCACGTCGGCGCGGCTTGAGGAAGACGAGAGCCCCGCGAGTCGGCTGCGGCACGGCGTCGCGCTCTTGCTCGCGCCGGCCGCGAGGTGGTGGCGAACGGAGCGGCTCCGATTGATGGGCACCGTTCAGACCTTGGCCAGCAGCCGTCTCAGCCAGGAGCTGAAGATCCGCTATAGCGGCGAGCGCCTCGACGCGGCCGGCCTGCGGCGTCACACCGCCCGTTGGACCCAATGCGACTCGCTGCCCGAGGCGTACACAAGCCTGTTTGCGCTGCAACCGGTCCGCGAACACCGGCTCTTCACCGCGCACCGCGAGCATCTGAGCATGCTCCTTGACGCCGAGCGGCATTGGATGAGCGAGGGGCCAGCTTCTGCCCTGATTATCGGCGCTGCCGGGAGCGGGCGCACGTCGCTGCTCAATGTCGTGCAGCTGGAGCTCAGCGTCCCACGCGTATTGCGCCCGCAGCCGATGGGCTCCTGGCAGGAGACTGGCGTCGTCGGCGCCCTCGCGATTGAGTTGGGCTGCCGTCCCCAGCGGGCCGCGGTGGTGAACGCGCTGCGCAAGGTCCGCACGGCGGTGCTGCTCGACGACCTTGAGCGGTGGATCGCCCCGAACGTGGACGGCTTGCGCGCGTTGACGAGCACCCTCGACCTCATCTCGCAGACCCGAGATTCGGTGTTTTGGCTGGTCTCCATCGGCACGCCCGCGCTGCAGATCTTCGACGCGGCGCTGCCGCTGCGCCAAGCTTTCGGACATGAGGTGCTGTTGAAACCGCTGAGCCCGCGCACGCTCATGGCGGCCATCGAGGCGCGTCACCACCTCTCGGGGCGGTCCTTGAAGTACCCGCAGACGACGTTTGGCCGCCTCATGGGGCACGTGCATCGCGGTGGCCACGCGGCCGTATTCTCGAGGCTGTTGGCGGTTGTGAGCCAGGGCAACCTGAACCAAGCGATGACGACGTGGACCCGCGCCGTCACCATCGACGCCACCGGCTGTGTGCGCCCCAGCCTGTCACGCACGCTGAGCGTCGGCCTGCCCAGCCTCGCCGTGCTCCATCCGGTGGAGATCGCCTTGCTGGCGCAGCTGCTCCGGTTTCGCGCGGCGACGCCACGCCAATTGACGCTCGCGCTCGGCCAGCCGATGCACAACATCCAGCGCCACATCACGTTTCTGCGCACCGCCGGCCTCGTCGCTGCGACCGACGAACGCCGGGACGAGATCGCTGTGCCACGGGCGCTGTCAGGCCCGGTAGCGCAAGGCCTCCGCGACCTCGGGGTGTGGTCATGAACCAGGACTTGGTCGTCGCGCTGAGCGTCGAGGTCGAGCGCATCGGGGCGTTCTTCTGGGGCACGTCGCTGCTCTCGATCATGGCGCTCGTGCTGACCGGCTGGCTGCTCTCGCGACTGCTGCTCGCTGGCAAGCGGGTCGCGGAGCGGTTGGGCGTCGGTCACGATCATCGGCTGCACATCGCCGTCCGCTGGATGAACCTGTTGATCTTTGTGGCCGTGAGCGGGCTCGTCCTGCGGCGCTTCTTCGTCGCTGCGCCCGTGATGACCGGCCTAGTCGCGATCACCAGCGCGGCGGGGCTCATGCTCGCGCTGGCGCGTCCGCTTCAAAACGCCATCAGTGGCGCTAGCCTCATCCTTCGTGGCCGCGTCCGAGAGGGCGATCACATCGAGTTGGATGACCACGCGGGCACGGTCCGTGAGGTGAGCCTGCTGCGTCTGCGCGTGCGTGACGCGGATGGCCAGACCATCCTGATCCCGAATCGACTGCTTCAGGATCGCGTCGTCACGGTGTCTCGCAAGACCCACCTGGTGCCAGTGGTCGCGCAGGTGGCCCTGTCGGAGCCGGATCGGGTGGCGGTCGACGTAGCCCGCCAATCTGCGCTGCTGTCGCCGTGGCGCGCACCAGGGACGCCGGTGCGCGCGTACATGGACGGGCTGACCCTCGTCGTTGAGCTGCAGACTTGGTCCGAGGCGTCGGTGCTACCAGGCCGGCTGGCGCTTGAGTCCTCGCTCGACGATCAGCAGACCGCGCGAGCGGACGCGAAGCGTGAGGTGCGCACCGAATCCAAACCGCTCGAGCAGAGGCCTTGAAGGCGGTGGACACACCGCGAGCGCCGAGGTGTGCGGTGGATTCGCGCCTCACGACCGGTCAGCCCGGCAACCCACTCCAAGCCTGGGACGCCGCCGACCGGGCGCTGTTGGCGGCTGTCGACGCGACCTGCTCGGCGCTCGCGGTCGTCGGCGAGCGATGGGGTGCGCTGGTGGTGCCGCTCGCAGACCGGGTGCGCAGCGTGCTGATCGACAGCGCCGCCGGCAGGGCCGCCCTCACGCGCAACCTGACGACCTGCGAGGCGAGCGTGACGGACCAGCTTCGCTTTGGCGACGTGAGCGAGGAGCCCGACAGCCTCGGCGACCTAGCCTCGCCCGAGCCAGCGCGCTGGCCCTGCGGCCACGACGGCGTGTTGATGCGGGCGTCACCGAGCGTCGCGCTGTTCGACTGGCAGCTCAGCCGTCTCGGCGAGCTCGCGCCGGTCGGCGCACCGGTCTGGATCGCGGCCCTCGCCAACCAGTGGTCCAATGGCCACGAACGTTGCGTCGCGTCGCGGCTGGGAGCGTCGCGGCTGGGAGCATCTGTGCGGAGCCGGGGCGTCGGCAAGGCGAGGGTCGTGCAGCGTACCATCCAGATGGCGCTCGACGTGCCGACGCCGTGGACTACGATCCCTGGCCCTACCGGCTTTGCGCTGGCGAGCGTGCCGGGGGTGTTCTGTCACGGCCGCATCGACCCAGGCGCGCGCTCGCTCCTTGCCGCCCTGCCGAGCCAGATGGCCGGACAACGTGTCGTTGACCTCGGCTGCGGCAACGGCGTCATGGGCGTGGAGGCCGCGGCGCGGGGTGCGGCTGCGGTCATCTTCACGGACGACTCGCTGCGCGCGCTCGCCGCCGCCCGCCGGACCTGGCTTCTAGCCCGTCAATCCGGGGCTACAGCGCGGTTTGCGCACGCTGACGCTGGCGCCGGACTGCCCGCGGGGGAGGCCGATCTGGTGATCTGCAACCCACCTTTTCATCAGGACCGCGCGCAGACGCTGCACATCGTCGATGCCATGCTGCTGGCCAGCCGTCGCTTGCTCCGACGCGGCGGGCAGCTTGTGATGGTCGGCAATCGCCATCTTCACCATGAATCACGGGCGACTAGCGTGCTGTCCGGCGTGAAGATCATCCATGACGACGGTCGATTCTCAGTGTTGCGCGCGCGCCGGTGACGTTCGGTTCGCAACAGGCTAGACTAGAGCGACACCGTCCCTCTGCCGTGGGTTGGCCGCGGATGAACACAGCACCTGCCGACGCAGGACCGAAGGATGCACGAACTATGCATACGCTAAAGCAGGGAACTCTCGCGCTCACCTTGTGCCTAGCGGCGCTGATCTTGCCCGCGAGCCAAGCGAACGCCGATGCCAAACCTATCGAGCTGGGCCTGCAGGCTGGCGCTGTGATGTTTGGCGAAGCGTCCGGCCTCGGCGACGCGCACTTCAAGTACGATGTGCCGGCGTCCGCGCTCGCGTTGAGCTTGCGAGCGGGCATCCTGCTGGATCCCAAGTTCGCCGTCGAAGCGACGCTGCGATGGTCGCCGACGAGCTTTCGGTCGCCGAACGACTTTGAGACGGCTGGCGACGAGTTCGATTTCAAGGGCTACGCGGAAGGCGGCAACGGCAACGTGTTCGGCCTGCGCGTATTGGCGCGCTACAACTTCATCACCGGAGACAGTGTCACCGCGCAGCCCTTTGTGACCGCCGGGCTGGGGATGGATTGGCACAGTACGGACAAAGCGTATGTAGACAATGACTTTGACGGTGACTGGGCCGCGCAGATCGGCGCCGGCGTGCAGTTCCGCCTCACAAAGAGTCTGCGTCTGCGTGTCGACGCGAGCTGGTTTCTCGGCGAGCCCGCCGTCACGCGTGGCGACAACCCGACCCCGGGCAGCAACTTCGAGGTCCTCGCTGGCATCACGTACGTCATCGGCGCGCCAGACGGCGACGCGGACAAAGACGGCATCCTCGACGCGGTGGACAAGTGCCCGCTCCAACCCGAAGACAAGGATGGCTTCCAGGACGAGGACGGCTGTCCGGACCTCGATAACGACGGCGATGGCATCGTCGACACGGCCGATCGCTGCCCGAACCAAGCCGAAGACAAAGATGGGTTCCAGGACGAGGACGGCTGCCCGGACCCGGACAACGATGGCGACGGCATCCCGGACACCAAGGACAAGTGCCCCAACGAGCCCGAGGACAAGGACGGGTTCCAGGACGAAGACGGCTGCCCCGATCCAGACAATGATGGCGACGGCATCCCCGACGTGAAAGACAAGTGCCCCAACGAGCCCGAGGACAAGGACGGGTTCCAGGACGAGGACGGCTGCCCCGATCCGGACAATGATGGCGATGGTGTCCCCGACGCGCAGGACAAGTGCCCGAACGTGAAGGGCGTGCCGGAGGAGGCGGGATGCCCCGTGAAGGACCGCGACAACGACGGCATCCCGGACAGCAAGGACAAGTGCCCGGACGAGGCCGAGACATTCAACGGGGTGAAGGACGAGGACGGCTGCCCAGACGGCAAGAACACCGTCGTCGTCACCAAGACCGAGATTAAGATCCTGCAGAAGGTCTTCTTCAAGCGCGGAAAAGCGACGATCGAGCGCAAGAGCTACAAGGTGCTGCAGGCGGTGGCGTCGGTGCTGAAGCAATATCAGCAGTTTAAGACCGTCGTGGTCGAGGGACACACCGATGATCAGGGCAAGGCCGATACGAACCGCGCGCTGTCGAAGGCGCGCGCCGAAGCGGTCAAGACCTTTCTGGTGGCACAAGGCGTGAAGGCCGGCCGACTGTCCGCGAAGGGATTGGGTCCGGACAAGCCGCTCTGTAAGGACGTGCGCGACCTGCTGAAGAACCAGCGTAAAAACCGCCGCGCGCTGAAGAAGTGTCGTGGCGATAATCGGCGCGTCGAGTTCCACATCGGCGGCTAGGTTGCCGACGAAACCGGCCCCGGAACGAGACCGCGCCGGATCAGGACCGCTCGGGACCACCACCGGGCGACAGCGCTGAACCAACACGACAGCGCCGAACCCAAACTGACCGCGCCCGCCAAGGTGATGACCTTGGCGGGCGCGGTCCGTTTTTGCGCCCGCCGCGCCGCGAGCCTGGAGATCCGGCCTGTGCGGCGTCACCCCCCGCTTGCAGCGCTGGCCCACGGACCCGCGAAGGGCTATGTATGCAACACGCATCGTATACACGGGCGTTTTACCCACAACGCACCGAAATGGCTAGCAACAGCATTCAGTGTCTTATTCTCGCGCGGGGGTTGCATGTATAGTATGCGAATATTATGTTCCCGGCATGAGTTGGCGCGACCTCCTATCTCAGCTGCTTGACGACGGTGCCTTTCGCACCCAGGGCGCCCTCGTGGCTGCGCTGGCGGAGCGCGGCTACTCGGTGACCCAGGCGACCGTGTCTCGCGAGCTCACGGCGATGGACGCACGCAAGGTGATGGGCGCCTACCGCCACGCGCCACCGCCGGATCTGCCGGCCCGCGTCATCGACGTGGCGCTGGCCTATGGCGGCGGTGTCGCGGTGGTGAAGACGGACACAGCGCACGCCTCGGTGCTGTCGCAGACCATCGACGGCGCGACGCTCAAGGGTGTGCTTGGAACAATCGCAGGCGACGACACGGTGCTGGTGGTGTTGGCGGGCCCAGAAGGCTGGGTGACGCTGCGCCGCTTGCTGCGCGGGGGCAACAGAGAGACATGAACATGATGATTACAGTAGACAAAATCGCATCTTCCACCCGTAACGTGCCGGTGTCGCGCCAGACGAGGTTGACGCACGTCGTGCCGGCTCACCCCGGGACGGTGGTGGTGGTGCGGGTGTTGGATGACAAGGCGACGTACAACCAACTTGAAGACGTGCATGGCCGGATGATGACGGTGCATCGCGGTGACGTCGTGGTCGGCGTGCTCGGCGCACGGCGCGCGTTGCGTGGCTACACCGGCGTGGTGCCAGAGGCCGTAAAACCGGGCGATACGCTGCATTTGCTCAATCTGGGCGGCGTGATCGGGCTGTGTACGTCAGCCAACGCGGAGGTGGGTCCACCGGCGCGCGTTGAGGTGCTCGGGGCTGTCATCGACGACCGCGGAGAGAGGGCTGTCGCAGCCAGCATTCGACCAGGGCCGATCGGGCTTGATGCCCAGCTCGTGCCTGGTCTAGCGCCGCTGGTGTTGGTCGTGGGCAGCTGTATGCACGCGGGCAAGACCGCGGCGACGTGCGCGCTGGTGCGGCAGCTCTCGGACCGCGGCCTACGTGTCGGCACCGCGAAGGTCACGGGGGTGGCGCTGCGTCGGGACACGTTGGAGATGCTCGACCACGGCGCGGTTGCGGCCTACACGTTCGCAGACGCCGGGCTGCCGAGCACGTGCGCGGGTGATGTCGTGCAGGCCGCGCGGGGGTGCCTCAACGCCCTGCGCAGCGACGGCGTCGACGTCATGGTGGTGGAGTTGGGCGACGGGTTGCTCGGCGAATACGGCGTGATGGATATCTTGAAGGCGGACGATATTCGCGCTGCGACCAGCGCGGTGGTGCTGGCCGCGTCGGATCCCGTCGCAGCGTGGGGTGGAGTGAAGTTGCTCGAGGCGGTCGGCCTGCGCACCAGCGTGGTCACCGGGCCAGCGACGGACAACGACGCTGGCTCGCACGCCATCAGCTCACTGGTCGGTGTGGCGGCGCACAACGCTCGGAGCGCTCCTGGCGCCTTCACGCTCGCCGTGCTGCGCGACCTTGACTTGCCAACCGTTCAGCAGGCCGCCCGCTCGTTCAGCGACCTGCACACCGCCGCCTGAGCCGGTTTTCCGGCAGAACCGCGCCCCTCGGGCACCCGACATCTGCGTGGCGTCAGGCGTTCGACCAGCGCCCCGCCCATGCCCCTATTGGAGAACTCTATGACACTGCATCGCTGGCAACCGCCGGGCGCAAACACCGCCAAACCCGTCGCTCCAGGCTGGCCTGATGATCTCGTCGACGGCACAGAGGCCGGCGCGGCAGCGGTACGCAACTTGGTGCAGCGCGCCCTGGCGCTGCGAGCGGGCGCCTCGCCGCGCCAGGCCCACGGCAAGCGCGTCGCCGGCATCTTCCTCAACCCGTCCCTGCGCACACGCACGTCGCTCTGCGCGGCGTGTCATGCGCTCGGGGTGCACGCCAGCATCTTGAATCCCGGGAGCGACATGTGGCGTATGGAGTTTGGTGACGGC
>CALENB010000289.1 GCA_937910235.1 uncultured Myxococcales bacterium
CGCCGACGGTTCGAACGCCTTGGCGTTGTGAAATTCCTCCCTGATGTGAGAGAACAGCGCGACTTCGTCGCTGTTTCACCGGCGTTGGCGGTGCCCAAGGATCACGTTGCATGCTGCGTTGCGGTGGGTGGCCGGCGGACGCTCGATCAGCGATGGCCCATTGCGCAGGTTCAGGAGGGCGACCGCGAACCGCCTGACGCGTTCGGACGGCGAATTGTTCATGTCGAATCCAATAGCTTCCGGCGCTTGCACCAAGCCGGTCTCGGAATGCGAACCATAAAGGGGGGGCCATGTCGAGTCTGCGATTTACGGCTGTGCGCCAGCTACCGGAGCCAGGGGCGCCCGCGTCAGCGGCCACCAAGCTGCTCCTGAAGCTAGACAACAGGCTGAAGCAACCCGCGCGCATCGTCGCTGCACAGCGCCGACATGGCGCAGAAGGCGGATCGCGGGATGGGCTTGTCGACGAGGTGGGCCCCGGGGCGTGTGAGGTGATCGCCTCGGTGACGTCTGCCGAGGCGTCACCCTCGGACGTGTGGGTCGTGGAAGTAGAGGTCGGCGGAGAGGCCCGTACGTTCGACGTGCCGCTCGGTCCCGCGGTACACGAGATGTGGAAGGTGCAGGCCCGGGAGTCTGCACCGGTCGTCGCCGCTGGCACCCCGTTGAAGGCCTATGAGAACACAGCGCGAGGGCGCGCGGCGGCGTTCACCGACTCCAACATCTTCCACAACGTTGTGACGGCGGTAATTCTGCTCTGCGCCGCGGTGTTCGCGCTAGAGCGCTCCGATTCATTCCAGCATGCGCCGGAGTTGATATGGCTGACGCTCGACTGGGGCATCGCGCTGTTCTTCGTAATTGAGATGGCGCTTCGATTGATGGCCACGCCGGCACGAGAGTTCTTTCGTACGGTCGAGTTTTCGGCGCCTAATGGAGGCGCTGCGCCGGGATTGCTCCGTCGGATGCACTTCAATCCCGAGGCGCTGTGGAACACGTTCGACTTCGCGGTGGCCGCATTGAGCTGTGCGGCGCTCGTGTGGCATGTGTTCCCGCACGCAGACTTCTTCTTCGTCGCCCGGCTGGCGCGTGGATTCCGGCTCCTGCGCCTGTTCGGCATTACTGCGCGGCTGCGGGCGATCGAAGCGCACATCGTGCGTGTCGTTCCGACGGTATTCAGCTTTGTGCTCCTGTTGACGATCCTGATCTACATGTATGCGGTCATCGGGTCGCATCTGTTCGCCGATGTGCACATACCTGAGCCCAACTTCGAAACGCTTCCCGACGCGTTTGTGACCATGTTCCAGGTGCTGACGTTTGACGGCTGGTCGCAGCTGCTACGCAGCCTGACGCCGACCCACCCAATTTCGGGTCCGCTGTTCTTCATGAGTTTCATTGGCCTGACCGTCATCATCATGTTGAACATCTTCGTCGCGGTGCTCACGGGCGAGGTGCACGATGGAATTCGTAAGGAACAGGAGCGAACCGAGCGAGAGATCGCTGCGCATGTGGCCGAACTGGCCGTAGATGCAGACAATGTTCACACGGACGCCGAATCGATCGGCCAAGCGGTGAGAACATTGCAGCAGATGGAGCAACGGCTCTTATCGCAGTTCGACCAGCTGGAACGCAGAATGCAGGTGCTCAATACTGAGCTTGCGAAGAAACAGCAGGCCAGCACGGAGCGGGAGAGCGCAGAGCCCTGCTCCTAGTCTCGACTTTAGCGGTTTTGGCCACGTGCGCCCACGAATCGTGTCAGGCGAGCCCAACTGCCGAGTATTTGCCGCGAAAAACGGCGACGTGCCGCAGTTCTGCTTGAGCTAGTACCCCCAATCGCAAGTTCCTTCCGGGATTGATAGACCGAGCTCCGCTCAGGATGGTGCGGCGTTGATGTGACCCCCCAATGAGTGGATAGACCGCATGAAGCCGCTTTCACCCTGAGCCACCCTGCCGAGTTTACATAACATTCGTTATCGGACGCTGGAATGCGACCACCAGCCCCCTCCAGCCTAGGGATTGATCGCATCTTCAGCCCCCATGATCCGCGCCCCAATCGCCAGGTCTGAAAGTCGCTGCCACCCCGTGTGCAAGGACTGCCACCCCGGTCTTCCGTTGCGAGGCAAATGTCCTCCGAGCTTGGCGATAGCTCTCAAAACCTGCTCAACCGTGGTGTTTTCGCGGAGCCGAGCTTTGGGCAGGCGTTTGGTCAGCAGGGTGAACTCCAGCCGTGTCAGGACACAGGACCAATGTGCCTCAGGCATGTCCGTAGCGATCGCGCGCAGCAAGAGTAGCCGCCACGCCGCCGGCACCAGGAGCGCCAAAATTCGAAGCATGTTTGAGGCGCTCTCCATCTGCCGCTCTTGAATCCGGCAGCCTGATTTCAAGGCCTTAAAGTACTCCTCGATGAGCCAGCGGCGGCGGTACCACTCCACGATTTGCAGCACCTGCTCCGTGGTGTCGATGGGCTCAGTCGTTAGCAGCAGCCATCGGACACCCTTTTCACCCGTTGGTGGATTGGGCTCAGTAACCTCGACGAGATGCAGTTCTAGTTGCTCCGGTTGAGCCTCGAACCCACCAGGAGAGAAACTAGCGTCCCGCGCAGACTTCGCGCCATTCAACTCCAGCTTGCCGGCTCGGACATTGAGTCGCGCCGTCCGAGCTTTTCGCGGTGGGTTGGTCTTCTTCGACTTTTCGTCGCGCAGATCGAACCGCTCGCCAAGATGGGCGACGACCTGCCCGAACTCCTTGAGTTTGCCCCTGACCTTGGCGCCGCGTGACGTGTTGCCACGGGCTACGAATCGCATGTCATTGCTGACCAGCCACGCCAAGAAGCCAAAACTGTCAGCCTCGCGGTCCATCACATGCACTGGCTTGATGCCTTTGGCGGCATAGAGGTCGTCGACGTAGGCTACGTTGCTGAACCAACGCTCTTTCTCGTTGTCGAAGAGGCCTCCCTCCTCGTCCCAGAAGTCGAGGCTCTCTTCGTCGTCCTCGATATCAGACTTGTGCACGAAGGGCCGCGCCTCTACGAGTCCGAGCGGCAACGGCCGCTCGTCACCACCGATGGCAAAACTGGCGTGCACAAAGAAGCCCTGAGTGCGCGACGTGAGGCCGGCCATGTTGCTGCGCTTTATGCCGGACCAGTACTGCCGGAACGAGAGCGTCGTGGTGTCGTGCGCAACCACCACCTCATCGTGGGCGGCGCTGCGCTCGATGGTTTGACGTTGATGCGGCGCCAAGATCTCGCGCCAGTCGCAGCTGTCGTTGCGGATGAAGCGATAGGCGGCTTCGAGATCGGCCTCGTCTGGCAGCAGCTTCGGCAGAGATAGCCCAGGGTTGCGCGAGAGGGCCAGGCCGAGTTCCATCGCCCGGCGCGTCCGTCGCTTGTCGCCGAGGTCTGCGGCGTACTCCTGTTTGATGCTGAGGTCGCTGGTCAACT
>CALENB010000290.1 GCA_937910235.1 uncultured Myxococcales bacterium
CTGAACCGAAAACTGCTCGGGCGGGACTCGCACCCGCTGGTTGTGTGTGCACTCGGCTGCGCTCGGTGGCCATATGGATCATTGTGTCCGTTGTGATTTCAAGCGGCCATTGTACAACTCCTGCCGGAACCGCCCGCGTTCAACTTGTTCGGGGCCCAACCTGCCAAGCGCTGCGACAGGCCCGCTGGGTCGAGCAGCGCATGGACCGCGTGCTGCCGACCCAGCACTTTCACGTTGTATTTACGGTCCCGGTGCAGCTTCGCCCCATCGCGCGAGCGAACCCGGCGTGGATGTACAAGGCGCTGTTTGACGCCGCGCGAATCACCCTGGTCACGCTCGGCAAGCAGCGTCTCGGCACCAAAGACGCTGCCCCAGTGCTCGGGGTGACCGCGGTGCTGCACACCTGGACCAAGGAACTTCATCTGCACCCCCACCTTCGCAGCTTCCAGTTTACGCTCAGGTCGTCACCGCCGGTGGTTTCGACAAGGATAGCGGACGATGGTTCCCATCGAAGTCACGATTTTTGTTTCCGGTTGCCCTCATTCGCGACCTGTTCCGCAGCACCCTTCTTCGGCGACTCAATGCCGCCGTGAAGGCGGGCGAAGTTCAGCTTGTCGGCCGCGCGAGCGAGCTGGCTCAGCCTGGCGCCTTTGACCGGCTCGTCAGCGCGCTGTACCGCATCAAGTGGGTCGTCTATGCCAAGAAACCGTTCGCTGGCTCGGAGCAGGTCTTCAAGTATCTCGGCCGGTATACTCATCGCGTCGCAGCGGCTGACTCGCGCCTCCTCGACGTCACGCCCACCGAAGTCGTGATCCGAACACGCGGTGATGGCACCGCGAAGATGACGCCCAAGCAGTTCATCCAGCGCTTCCTGCTGCACATGCTGCCGCAAGGCTTTCACAAGATCCGTCATTTCGGCTTGTACTCGCCCGCCTACGCGAAACATCGCGACGCCATCATCCAGAAGCTACCTACCAACAGGCACACCCATGCGCCTCCGCCCTTTCCAATGAACCGCCGCGCAGAGCCAGGTTGATGACTGGCAAACTCCGCTGCTGCTGCGCGTGACAGGTGTCGATGTCCGCCAATGCCCGCACTGCGCCAGTCCGATGGAGCGGATCGGCGTTCCACGGTCGCGTGGACCACCGGGAGGTGCGTGATGCATCGCCGTCTCGGTTTGCTGTCGATCCTGAACCTGCGTCTGGCGCGGGGGCGGATCGCTATGCTCGCAGACCGGATTTCTGGGTTTTTCGCGGTGTTGAAGCCGCACACCATGCGGCAGGTTTTGATGGGTGGCCCGGATCGGGTCGGTGACTGTAGTCCCCAAACCACCTCGGCTCATCCGGATCGGGCGGCTCAGGCGTTCTTTTGACATAGCAGGTCGGTGACGGCGTCTGGGCGGCTTCCTCCAAAGTGGATAGCCGCCGCTGCTCGATCCGTGCTGTCGGCGCTGGCCGTGTGGATGGCGGCCGCTATCCGCTACTCATTATCGGACGCTGGAATGCGACCACCGGGCCGCTCCAGCCCGCTCTTTACACCACCACAGACCCAGAAATTCAAGGTTTTTTCACAACAAGGCGCAGCTCCCCCTCAGCGCCGACCCTCCGGTCGCCACCTACCGCGAGGCTGTCTCGCCCCACTCCTGGCTGTAGTCTTCCTCAGCCACCAGCTCGTCAACGCAATCCCACGAGTCGAGCTCGCTGGGGCGGTCGTGCCACGGCAGGGCTGTGAAGTTGTCGTTGACCGTGGTCGGACCGGCTGGCAGTCTTCGTTGAACCTCACGGGGACGGGATGGAGGAAGGCAGATGTGCGTCTATGTTGCCTATGCGCCCTACTCTACAGGGCACCGCAAGCCAGGCGACTGCGCGGCTGCCAGGAGGAACATCTTGCGACCGAACCGTTCGTTGCCGCTGGTGCTTGGGTTCGCCCTGGCCCTGAACCTCTCCTGTAGCAGCCCGACCGCCGCGCCTGGCGCCGCCGTGGATCCAGACACTGCCTCCGCGGCCGAGGTCACAGCGCAGGCCGACGGCGCGACGGTGGACGGCGGAGCGACCAACCCGTCGGATGTCGCCGCGGCGATCGACAGCGCCGCCTCAGGCGATGTCTCGGCAACTGACGTCGCGACGCCAGATGCGGGCGACGGATATACCGGGCCCGCGTGCTCGACAACCACCGCCTGCAACGGGCTGCCCAAGACGCCCTGGTGCGCCAAGCCCCTGCAGAAATGCGTTGAGTGCCTGTTGCCGCTGCATTGCGCAGATCAGCTCGACTGCGTCAACAACGGCTGCAAACCCGTGCAGTGCCAGCCCGGAAAAAACACCTGCAAAAACGAGTTCCTCTCAGTCTGCAACGCCGACGGGAAGGGCTATACGGTCCAGGTCTGCCCCGACGAGAAGCCGGCTTGCAAGGACGGCGCCTGCCATGTGTGCCTGCCGTCAGCCACCTTCTGCGCCGATGTGACCGGCTCAAAGCAGGGCCCCGCCGTGCTGAAATGCAACGCCGATGGCAGCGCGGCGACGGTGGTAGATGCGTGCGAGCCGCCGGAGAAGTGCGTAGTCGACAAGTGCGTGGTCTGTGTTCCCGGCACATTGGAATGCGAGGGGGACGCGACCAGGGCGTGCAAGGAGGACGGCAGCGGCTGGAAGGCCGGCGAGGACTGTGCGGCAAAGGGACTGAGCTGCCTCGGCGGGCTGTGTTTCGATCCCTGTTCGGCGGACCTGAAGACCAACAGCAACGTAGGCTGCGACTACTGGGCGGTGGATCTGGACAACGCCATCGACGCGGGCGGCGGCAAGGTCTATGACGCCCAGAACGCCCAATTTGCCGTCGTGGTCTCCAACACCGCGGACAAGGCGGCCACCGTCACCGTCACCCTCGGTGTGGATAAGAACGCGCCTGGGGCCAAGACCACGTCCTGGTCGGTTCCCGCCAAAGGGCTACAAGTGATTAATCTGCCGGTGCCGGCCTGGGGCGTGCCGAATCAGAGCCAGGACGGCAGCGACATCAACGGCCGCGTATTCCGCATCGAGTCCACCCAGCCTATCGTCGCCTACCAGTTCAACCCGCTACAGAATGTCGGCGTGTTTAGCAACGAAGCGAGCTTGCTGTTGCCCACCAGCTCCCTGGGCGAGGAGTATTGGATCGTCAGCCACCAGCAGCTGAACAAGTTCCGCGGCTACGCCACTGTGGTGGCCGTGCTGCCAGGCGCGACCAAGGTGTCCATCGTTCCCTCGGCGCCGACCCTGGCCGGCATCAACGTGCCGCAGATGTCCGTGGGCAACAAAGAGACCTTCACCCTGCAGCAAGGGCAGGTGCTGACCATTCAATCCAATGGCGACAAGGCCGACCTGACCGGCACCTGGGTCAAGGCCGACCGGCCGGTGGCTGTGTTTGGCGGCTCGGAGGCGGCCATCTCGCCGCAGATTGGCAACTGCATCAACAATCCCCTCGGCACGCCGCCGAAGGTCTGCGCCGTCACCGGCGGGACGATTCCGTGCACCAAGGACTCGGACTGCCCGGTGTCGTGCTGCGGCGACCACCTGGAGGAGCAGCTCTTCCCCACCAAGTCCTGGGGCACCACCTATGTCGGCGCCAAGCTCTTCGCCCGCGGCAAGGAGAAGGACTCCTGGCGCGTCGTGGCCGCAAGCAACGGCACCAAGACCACCCTGACGCCAGACATCGGCATCGTGGTTCCGACCCTGAACCAAGGTCAGTTCTTCGAGTTCCACACCGACAAGGACTTCGTACTCAACGCCGACAAACCCGTGATGCTGGCTCAGTACATGGCCAGCTCCTTCTCGACCATCACCAGCGCCAACGCCACCTGCACCAGCGACGCCTTCTGCAAAAGCCAATATGGCTTCCTGGCCCTGTGCGAGGGCGGCGCGGCCAAGACCTGCAGCCCCATCGGCGACCCCTCCATGCTGCTCGATGTGGCCACCAGCCAGTACCTGGACGAGTACATCTTCTTGGTGCCAGACAAGTACGCCCTCAACTACGTCACGATCATCGCGCCCGCCGGCGCTGACGTGAAGCTCGACGGCTCGTCCTTGGGGGCGGCGGCGTTTGCGGCCGTGCCCCAGTCAAGCTGGCAGGTGGCGCGCCTGGCCATCGGCGCGGGCACCCATTCGCTCACGGCTGACAAGAAGGTCGGACTGTTCGTCTACGGCTACGACGATGACGTCAGCTACGGCTACCCCGGCGGCGCGGGTTTGTAAGGCGTCGCGCCTACCAGCCGGCTGCGGGCGGGCTGGTGGCTCCCTGGCTGGCGTCGCCCCAACAATGCACTTCTTTGGCCTTGCTGACGGCGCAGCTGTGCTTGTTGCCCACGGCGACCTGCGTGAAGCTGCCCTGGGGCGCGTCGGTCTGGGCCTTGTCGTTGGGGCCCCAGCAGAGCACCGCGCCGTCTGTGCGCACTGCGCAGGCGTGCGGGCCGGCGGCGACCTGGCTGAATGTGCCCGCGGGCGGCGCGGTGGTGCCTGAGGTGTTCTGCCCCCAGCACGCCAGGGTGTCGTCGGTGCGGATGGCGCAGCCGTAGTTCTTGCCCACGGTCACCTGCTTGTAGAAGCCAGGCGGGACGGTCAGCACGCCGAGCTTGAAGTCCATGCCCCAGCACGCGACGTAGCCATCGGCCCGCAGCGCGCAGGTCTGATAACCGCCGGTGGCCACCTGGACCCACTTGCCGGCCGGCGGTTGGGCGCCGAAAGATACTGCAGTGTTGCCCCAGCATTGCATGGAGCCGTCCAGCAGCACGGCGCAGGCGTGTGAGAAGGCGACCGCCATTTGAACGATGGGCGCCTTCTTCAGGTCCTTGAGCCAGCTCGCGGGTTGCCCCCAGCAGTCTGGGAATCCGTTGGCCAGCACGCACGTGAATGCGCCCGAGGTCGAGATGTAGGACACGCCGCTGATGGCGGGCGGAGTGGCCACGCCGCTTGCGTTGGTGCCCCAGCACAGGACCTTGCCCGTAGCGGTGGCGGCGCAGTTGTGGGTGGCGTCAGCGGCGAGCATGGGCAGGGGCCACGCCTTGGCAGGGATGCTGTTGCAGTCGGCGGGACAGGAGGTCACGGTCTCGCCCGACTCGCACACGCCGTTACCGCATTTGGCCACCGCGCCGCTGCAGTCGACGGCGCAGTTGGTCTTGTTCTCGCCCGCCTCGCAAAGCTTGTTGCCGCAGACCGCGCCGCCGCTTTTGCAGTCTTTGGGGCAGCTGACCTGGCTCTCGTCGGCCTCGCAGATGCCGTTGCCGCAGTTCTTGGCCGTGCAGCTCTCGTTGAGGGTGTTCTTGCAGCTGCCGCCATCTTGCCCGGCGGGGATGTCGCAGAGGTCATCTGTGCATGGGTTGCTGTCATTGCACTGCAGGTTGACCTCGCAACAGGAGGCCAGCTGCTGGTAACCGCAGGTTCCGAGCACGCAGGTGTCGATGGTGCAGGCCTCGTCGTCCGAGCAGTCCTTGTCATTGGCGCAGCAGCCCGGTGGCGCGTCGTGCTTGCAGGTGCCGGAATCGCAGCTGTCGATGGTGCAGGGGATGCCGTCGTTGCAATCTGCCTGTTTCTCGCAGCAGCCCTCGCCGGTCATCAGGTGTTTGCAGTCGGCGTCTTCACACGAGTCCGTGGTGCACGGGTCGGCGTCGTCACACTGACTCGCGCTGCTGCAACAGGTCTTGCTGTCGATCTCGTGGGCGCATTTGTCCTGGGCGCAGGTGTCGATGGTGCAGGCGTTGCCGTCGTCGCACTCGTCAGCCGCCTTGCAGCAGGTGGGGTCGGCCGCATGGCTGCACTGGAAGTCGTCGCCGCAGCCGTCGATCGTGCAGGCGTCGCCATCGGAGCAGTCCTCGGCCGTGTCGCAGCAGCCCGTCCCCGTCATTACGCTGTAGCTGCATTTGCCCATTACGCAAAGGTCACTGGAGCACTCGATCTTGTCGTCGCAGTCGACGTGGGTCGTGCAAGTCGTGCCCGTGGTCTTATCGTCGCATTTCGGCGTCGTGGCCGTGCAGGGATCGGTCGCTCCGCAGGCGCAGGCGCTGCCCGCGGCGCACAGCCCGTTGACGCAGTCCTCGCCGTCGCACTCCGCGGCGGTTGTGCAGGTCGCCGCCGCGCAGAATCCGCTGACGCAGCGCTGCCCGTCGGCGCAATCACCCTTGATGGCGCAGGCTACAGCGGACCCGCCGGGCGCCGTCGCCGTTTCGGAACAGGCGGTCGCGCTGGCCATCAGCGCAACAAATATCAGCCAGGATGACGTTCCAGTGACGGGACATCGGCGCGAAGAGTTTGCGTGCATGGCGGCAATCCTAATGGTTGCGAGGGTTCAGGGCGGCCAAGAGACGTGACCCCATCAAACCAGCAAATTGCAGGCATAAGAGACATAAGACCGATTCTCGGCTTTTTGAAGCGGATGGATAGGCGAGATGATGCCACTTCGTCCTCCAGCCACACTTGATAGTTTACAT
>CALENB010000291.1 GCA_937910235.1 uncultured Myxococcales bacterium
ATTCATGCGCTGGGTGCGCCGGAACGGCTCGGCGTCCCGGACCTGCTGGATGCTGTTGTTCGTTCGCTGATTTTTTCGTGGTGGACGAAACGATGACCAAGGCCCCGACGCGACTCACGTCAACGTGTCCTCATCCACTGACGTAGCGTCCGAGTTCTCCTCGTCCGCAGCGGCAAGCGCGACGATTGTCGGTACCACTTCACCCTGCTGGTGCTCCCAGGCGATTCCAAAGGGCGCGAGCAGTCGGTTGACGTCGCTGATCCTAAGGTCGTCCCACGCGTCCTTCAACTCGCCGACGTCTCGCAGGTCGCGCGGGCGGCCTGCGAGGATCTTCAATGCACACAGGTGGGTGGCGTTGATCGTTGGCACTGCCTGATCTCCGAGCAGGCGAACGGTTGCGCTCTGCACGGCATCTTGTTCAAGCGCCGTCTCTCCGGCGATGATGTCGCTGAAGAATCTCCCATCCCAGACGCGAAGGTGCCAAGCTGACTTTGTTTCAGCGCGCCAACCGTGACGCGTGGCGGACGCTGACACTTGCGCCAGCGCTGGGGGGCCTCCGCTGATGAGAAAATCGAGGTCGCGTGTCCGAGCGCGGAGGCCATAGGTCATCACCGCAGCCCCGCCAATCAGGGCATGCGGCACGCCCGCGTCTTCCAACACGGGGCGCAAGGCTGCGAGATGCAGCGCTAGCTCAGACGGAGTCGAGCCGCTCACGTAGCGCTCCCCACCAATCGTCTCGTTCCTCGGGCGTACTGGTCGGGAGCGCGCTCAGGACGGCGAGCTGCTCGTGTGTCAACGACCCAGTCGGGCGCTCAGCGTCGTCGTTTAGCGTGGCATACCGCGCGCGGAGACGCGCGATGGCGGCCGAAGGGTGCGCGTTGCCCGATGGTGCCTTCGACGTCGCCGACGACGGCGTGGGTGTCCGTGGTGCCTGCATCGGTGGGCTTTCGGCTGACCTGGACTTCGACATCTGCCTGCTCCCAATGAGGGCGCCAAACGCCGTCATGCACAAGCCACAACATAGCATGCTCGTTGGGAGCCGGCGCGAGCGTTTGCTGTCCGCCATGGCTCCCCTTCTTCTTCAGAAGCTCACGAGCTCAAAACCTCTAAACCTCCGCCGCCGCCGCCTCCCCCACCACCACAAACTTCGCCGCCGCCTGCGCGCGCTCGATCTCATCGACGTCGATGCGCTCCTGTGGCTTGAGCCAATGCACCATGAGGTCCGGCTCCCAGGTGTAGACCTCGCCGTTCAACAGCACCTTGCCCTGGTCGACGACCCGGGTCGCGTCGATGAGCGGCAGGTTGGCCAACGCCGCTCGGAGGGCGCGAAATCGGCCTTGTCGCGCTGGGTCGGCGAACGAGCACTGATGGCGCGCCGAGTAGGCGACGTGGTAGCTCGCTGGCCGAAACGCGACGCCGACGAGATGCAGCCGCTCCGCCATGCGGCCGAGCAGCACCGTGGTCTCGCGCGCCAAGCCGAGCCCGGGGACGTCTTGGCCGGGCAGGGCCGGGCGCTGTGCAGAGAAGGCCGCGCGGGGGTGCCGTAAGGTGAGCCAGTTGACATAGAGCACCGTCTCGCCGTCGACCTCGTCGCGCGAGAGGCAGGCCTCGACCAGGGTGTGCTCGACGCCGTCCGCCCGGCCGTGCAGCCGAAACACGTCGCCTGCCGGATCGTTGTGCAGGTGCACGCTGAGGTCGGAGTAACCCAGCCGCCGGACGTGGTCGAGGAGCTTGTATTGCGACAAGGCCAGCTCGACGCCGCTGGCGCTGTAAAAGCCAAGGAGGCGGATAGGCGCCTCGATGCCCGGCAAGCCAAGGCCGCCGACCAGATCGGCCTCGGTGAACAGCACGTCGTCATCGCCGTCGAGGTGTTCGAGCTGCTGCGCGACCCG
>CALENB010000292.1 GCA_937910235.1 uncultured Myxococcales bacterium
ATCACGTTGCGCTACCTGCACCTCAGCGGTCGCCCGCAGGCTCAGATCGATCTGGTCGAGGCCTATAGCAAAGCGCAGGGCATGTTCCGCACCGACGACTCGGTGGATCCAACGTTCTCGTCGGTCCTTGAGCTCGACATGGGCACGGTGGTGCCGAGCATGGCCGGCCCGAAGCGCCCGCAGGATCGCATCCGACTCGACGAGAGCAAGCCGAGCTGGAACGCTGTGCTGCCGAGCCTGGCAGCCGGCGATTTTGACGCGAACAAGACCTTCCACGTCGACCACGAAGGGCAGTCCTACGACCTCGGTCACGGCTTCGTCGCCATCGCGTCGATCACCTCGTGCACCAACACGTCGAACCCCGCGGTGCTCATCGCAGCGGGCATCGTGGCGCGAAAAGCCCGCGCTTTGGGGATCACCACCAAGCCGTGGGTCAAAACCAGCCTCGCCCCCGGCTCGCGCGTCGTGAAGGGCTACTTGTCCGCGCTCGGGCTGCTGGAAGACCTTGAGGCGCTGAAGTTCGACATCGTCGGCTACGGCTGCACGACCTGCATCGGCAACTCAGGGCCGCTGCCGCCGCAGGTGATGCCCGCCATCACGGAGGCCGGACTGGTCGCGACGTCTGTGCTGTCGGGCAACCGCAACTTCGAGGGGCGAATCAGCCCCCACGTTCGCGGCAACTACCTCGCATCGCCGCCGCTGGTCGTGTGTTACGCCATCGCTGGCACGATGAACATCGACGTCTACAAAGAGCCGCTGACCCAGACCGCCGACGGCACCGATGTCTACATGAAGGACATCTGGCCCAGCCGCCTGGAGGTCGCCGAGGCGCTGGGCTCGGCCGTCACGCGCGAGATGTTCATGAAGGAGTACGCCTCCGTCTTCGAAGGCGACGCGACGTGGCAGAACCTCGAGATCCCAGAGGGCGACCTGTACGCCTGGGATGAAGACAGCACCTACATCCGCCACCCACCCTTCTTCGAGGGCATGCCCGTCATCCCCGCTGATCCGACCGATATCCGTGGCGCGCGCTGCCTCGCCGTGCTCGGCCTCTCCGTCACCACCGATCACATCTCGCCAGCGGGCGCGATCGCCGCGAATGGCCCGGCTGGCCGGTACTTGACAGACCATGGCATCGGCCGCGGCGACTTCAACAGCTACGGCTCGCGGCGCGGCAACCACGAGGTCATGATGCGTGGCACGTTCGCTAACGTGCGCCTCCGCAACCAGCTGGCCCCCGGCACGGAGGGCGGCTGGACGACCTACCTGCCCACGGGTGAGGTCGAGTCGATCTTTGACGCATCGATGAAGTACCAAGCCGACGATGTGCCGCTGGTCGTGCTCGCAGGCGAGCAGTACGGCACCGGCTCCTCGCGCGACTGGGCCGCGAAGGGCACGTTGCTGTTGGGGGTGAAGGCCGTCATCGCGACGGGCTACGAGCGCATTCACCGCTCCAACCTCATCGGCATGGGCGTGTTGCCGCTGCAGTTCAAGGCTGGTGACAGCCACGTGAACCTCGCCCTCACTGGCCACGAGACGTTCGACATCGCGGGGATCGCCGACAACCTGACCCCGGGAAAGACGCTCACCGTGACGGCGACCGCAGCCGACGGCACCAGCAAGACGTTTGAGGTCGACGCGCGCATCGATACGCCGGTCGAGGTGGCGTACTACCGCCACGGCGGCATCCTCCAGTTCGTGCTGCGGAATCTGCTCGCGGAGGGCTGAGTTCATGGCTGATCTCTCGGCTGATCTCCCGGTTGAAGAGCCCTCGCAGAGCGCAGAGCGATGGACTGTAAAGTCCACCAAAACGCTGCAAAACTGCAGGATTTTTACGGTAGATCAGATCAGCTGTGTTCGGTCGCCTAGTCCGAGCGCCGACACGACTGAAGCAGCGGCGGCAGCGGCGGCGGTCGATGCAGGCGGCGCATCGCGAACACAAGATGATTCGGAACATGACTTTTTTGTTCTGAACGCCCCGGATTTTACCAATATTGTGGCGCTTACGACCGATGGAGACTGCGTCCTGGTCGAGCAATGGCGCCACGGCTCGCAGACGTTGACGTTGGAGGTCCCCGGTGGCTTGGTCGACGCCGGCGAGACCGCCGAGGTGGCGGCGCGGCGAGAGCTGCGCGAAGAGACGGGCTTTGAAGCCGAACAATGGATCGAAATTGGCGTCTGTCGACCCAACCCGGCGTATCAGACCAACTACTGCACCACGTTTCTCGCCCTGGGCGCCCGGCGGGTGAGCGAGCCGGCCTTCGACGACCACGAGCACTGCGTCGTCCACAAGCTGCCGTGGCCGACGGTCGTGGACATGGTGCGCGATGGCAGAATCGACCACGCGATCGTCGTCGCCGCCGTGATGTACGCGCGGCTGCACTTAGCTGCGACGTGACGCGGCCCGACACCTCGCGACCCGACACCTCGCTGATAAGCCGGGATCCCGGCCTCTGCGCGCGCTACCAACGCGACGTCTCCATCGTCGCCGGCCTCCCCGACGCGGTGCTGCGGCCACGCGATACGTTGGACGTGAAACAGGCGATCGCAGCCTGCGCCGGAACCAACACCGCCGTGCTACCGGTCGGCGGCCAAACCAGCACTACCGGCGCCAGCGTGCCAGTGGGTGGCGGGTTGGTGCTCGACATGACGGCGTTCGAGCTGACGTCGGGCGATCCAGAGATTGACGCCGAGACCGGTCACATCCGGACCGGTCCCGGGGTGACGCTCGCGACGCTCCGTGATCTCGCGGCGAGACACGGCTGGGATCTACCAGTGGATCCGACCAGCGCGGCGACCTGCACGATCGGCGGGGCGGTCGCGACCAACGCCTCTGGGCCGTCAAGCTTCCGCCACGGCGCCATGGCAGCCTGGGTTGATGCAGTGCAACTGGTTGACGGCCGCGGACGCGCGCACAGTCTGCGGCGCCCCCAAGTGCCCAAGGTCGCGATGGGGCCCGCCGCGCTGCAGGACCCCGTGCGATGGATGGTCGGCTCAGAGGGCACGCTCGGCGTAATGACCCAAATCACGGTGCGGCTGCGTCGGCGTGCGGAAGCTGTTGTGGGCGCGCTGGTTGGTTTTGACACGCGCGACGGGCTGCTCGCGGCGGTGGCGTCGCTGCGCAGACGCCGAGATCTCGGCCTGCGCGCGCTAGAATGGCTCGACGCTGGGTGTTGTCAGCTCCTGGTGCCGCACGCCCGCGGCCTCCGGATGCCAAGCGGGCAGGGCGGCGCCCTCTTTCTCACGGTCGAAGGCGATCGCACCCTGGCGCCGGACCAGCTGCAGACCCTGCTTGAGCGGCTGCCGCCGCACGGAGGCGCGGCAGCCGATGCGCAGCTGCTGCTGACGAGCCAGCAACTCCAAGCGTTCGACGTGCTGCGGCATCACGTGCCCGATGAGTTGAACCAGGTCGGCCGACGGCTGGCGAACGAGGCCGGCGGCGGCAAACTGAGCACGGATTGGTCGGCGCCCATCGCCGCGCTGCCGGCGCTGTTTGACTGGGGTGACGCCGCCTTCGCAGACCTCGGGCTGGTCGGTCTCTACCGCTACGGCCACATCGGTGACGGCCATCCCCACCTGAACCTCATGTGTCCCAACGCCGAGGTGCGCGATCAGGCCTTGGCGCAGCTCCGGGCGCAGCTGGTGCGGGTTGTGGCTGCGGGCGGTGTGCCGGTCAGCGAGCACGGTATCGGCAAACTGAAGCGGGAGCTGGTCGCCCCGTACCTGCCACCGGGCGCACGAGCCGCGTGGCTTGGACTCAAAGCGGAGTTCGATCCCGCCGGGATTCTTGCGCCCGGCAACCTGTTCGCGAGGTGACGCTGGCGCCGCGCTCGCCGTCGATTAGCAGAGCTCACCCATGAGCACGGCGTCATCGTTGAGCGACCGGAACAACTTACGGCGCAGTCCACCCTTCGTGCTGAGGAGACGTGTCGCCATGCTGTCGATCGCCAAGGTGGCGAGCACGGCCTGAACATACGCTTCGATCAGGCTGTCGATACCAACGCCGAGGCGCGTGAAATCGCGCGTGTCCATCATCAGCAACCTGCTTGTTTCGGCTGACCAGCTGCCTTCACCGCCTTTCACCGAGAGGTTGGTGCCGAGCATCGCCCAGGAGTCGCTCTCTGGCGTCAGCGTCTCCGTGAGCGGCGCCGCCGCCCGCCGGGCGTAGATCGACACAGGCTTGAACCCCTCCGGCGTCGACATCACCATCACACGCAGGTCGGCCGCGAAGATGTGGCCACGGCGGTCGGGCAGGGTCCCTACGTGAAACATGCGGCCTTCGAGGTCATCCGAGCTCCACGCCGAGTTGCCGATCAAACCTTGCACGACGAATCTGTCGTACCGATGCTCCGTGTCCATGAAGGCGTCGAGTTCAGCGGCCGATGTGATGGTGAACACGCCCTGTCCAGCGTTACTGTAGGGCACCTTCACCACCGCGTGGCCGCCAAGGCGCTCGACCTGCATCGGTACCTCTTCCAGCCTGAGATCTCGGGCCGTTCGCGGGGTCCGCAACGAGAGCCCCGTGCCGCGCAAGCTCGCCTCTTGCAGGGAGTACGCCTTCGCCGCGAGCAGCTTGTTTCGCCCACCGGCGAGACACGCGATGACCGGATTCAGGAGCACCGTGCGCGTGCCAACAGGGATCCGGTCCCACGGCCGTTGCGTCACGTACCGCAGCGCAGCACGAATGGGCTGCCACTCGTCACCCTCGTCACGCACCTCAAGGAGACCATCGACAAACCGGGCCGCCTGCGGGTTCTCCACGTCAGGGAAGGGCGTCAGCAGCACGTCCTCGCCGGTGAGCGACGCCATCGCCGCGGCGTACCCAGAGGCCTCTGGCAGATTCTTGTCCCACAACACCGCTAGCCGCCCCGCGGGCAACCGACGCCGACGCAGCGTTGGCAGAAACACCCCGCGCAACAACCGACCGTAGCCGCCCAGCTCGTCGAAATCGTCCAAGAGCGGCATCGATTTGTTGCCCGAGGGGCATGAGTTGGTCTCGAGCACGACCATGCGCCGGCGCCCGCTAATGTCCGTCGCGTGAAGCAGGTCGGCACCAGCCCACCGCAGATGGGTGCAGGTGCTCGACAGCAGGTTGTGCATCGCGGCCGGAGACACAGCGGGGTTGAGGTGGCAGTACCGAGCGACCAGGGCGTCCCGAGACATGCGCATAAAGTAGGCCACCACCGGATGGAGCTGCGCGTGCAACACCTTCTCGTAGCTATGCGCCGAGGGGTCAAAAGGCTCGGGACGCACAGTGGTCGCGTGCGGCGCGTGCAGCGCTAGCGACGGTACGGTGACGGCGCTCATAACAAGACTCGCTTGCCCGCGAACCGGACGCACACGTGGTTGGACACGACAGAACGAGCATGCAAGACGGCCAAAAAAAACGCGACCCCTGGCTCGATCCAATCGGTTCGAGCCAGGGGTCGCAGCAAGGGTTTCAGCCCCTTTCGACCTACGTTGAGGTCAATTCAGGCATTTCCCCTCATCGCCAGCGCCGGCCATCGGCCCGCGCACGCGGCGGTTCTGTCGTCTGTCGACGTCGGCGTGAGCCAACGAAGGCAGGCGTGGAGCCAGACGACTATGCAGCCTTCTTGGCAGCCTTCTTCTTGGAGGCCTTCTTCTTGGTGGCCTTCTTGGCAGCCTTCTTCTTTAACACGTAATTCAGGGCCAACTGCTCCTAATCTAATCCACTGCCTTTCAAAG
>CALENB010000293.1 GCA_937910235.1 uncultured Myxococcales bacterium
CCGCTAGACTTCCCGCCCGACGATCCACCCGACGCTCCGCCCGACGCTCCGCCCGACGATCCACCCGACGATCCGCCCGACGAGCCGCTGTCCATCAGACTTCCGCCATCCACCAGCCCGCCCGCATCGCTGGCGATGACCTGGCCATCGTCATCCACATCCGCCGTCGACCCCGCGTCGATCTGCGCGCTCGTGGGCGGCAACTGCCCATCGACCCAGCCTTCCCGCGGCGTGCAGTTCGGCGGCTGATGCCACACCCCAAGCTTCGTTACGATGGCGTCCGAGCCCGGGGGCTTCCAGGCGGTCGGCTTCGTCAGCGCCAGCTTTGTCGCCGGCGAGGCCTCGCCCAGCACCGCTCCGGCGAGCGCGGTGTCCACCAAATCGATCTGCGCAGCGGCCACCGGCAGCGGCGGACCGCTCTCGTCGAGCACCTCGATGACGCGGGCGATCGGCGCGTCTTTGAAGCGGGGATCCAGCGCCAGCGTGCCGAGCCCTTTGCCGGTCGAGATCACATAGCTCCCGACCGACGGGATGTTCAGACGTTGCTCATCCGCCGGCGGCCAGCCACCGCTACAGACGCCATTGGTCTCGGCGATGCGCGTGCGCAGAACCGCCGGCAATCCGGGGTGAAAGCCGAAGATCGGGTCGCGATCCATCTCGTCGGCGCTGATCCGCATGGCGAGCCGGGTGACCATCGTCGCGGCGCCAAGCGCATCGAACAGCGTCAACATCGGCTGGCCGATCTCGGCGTCGAGCGCCTTGGCGAGCGCGACGCCATCGACGGGGATCGCCTTGGCCTCCGTCGGGGTCAGCTTGGGCCCAGGTGAGAAGAAGGAGGTGCCGGCCTTGATGCAAGGCGACGTCGCCGGCGAGCGCGGCGTGTTGGTCGCGCCGTTCCAAATCGCGCCGCACACCCACAGCTGCTGCAGCGCCGCCAGGGGCGTGTTGACGCTAAAAGGCTTGTAGGTCGGCTCGATGATACCGGCCTTCTCGACGAAGACGTTGGCCGCGTCGCCGTGCAGCCAGGTCTTGCCGCGACTGTGCAACCACTGCGCAAGCTCAAAGAGGTTCGTCACGTTCTTGGCGCCGGTCACGCTGAGCGTGTTCTGGTTCCACAACCCTGGTTTGACCGAGGCGCCCGACGTCGCCGATTGGGTCGCAAATGCCCGCCCGCCGGCCTCGTCGATGGCGGCGGCGAGCAGCTGCTCGTAGTTGCTGCCCCCCTGCGCCCAGTTGATGAACGCCTCGTTGAGCTGCACATGCAGCATGTTCTTCGGCACCGCGCGACCAGGACCGCCGAGCGTGACCACGACGCTCATATTGTCCGCCGCGGCGATGGAGGTCAGGCGCAAGGGCACGCACGCGTCGGCGTCCTGCATCGTCAGCACGATGGGCCTGATCTGGTTCACGCCCTGCCCGTTGCTCAGCTTGATAGCGACGAACACGTCGCCCTTGTCGAGGTGACTCTGGATGATCGGCGTCGCCGTCGCCGGCGTCTTATACCCGCGCGTCGTGAGCCAGGATTGAAGGGCTGTCGCGCTCTTGCTGGCGAGCACCGCATAGTCGTAGGGTCCGGTTTGGCCGGCGCTGAGCACCGTCACATTCGGCACCCCAGTGCCGCCCCCCCGATGTGCCCGCGTCCATGGCGGTTGACGCGTCGCTGTATACGACGTCCGGCTGCGGCGGCGTCAGATGCACACAGCCCGTGCGCGGCTCACGGCAGTTCTCGAGGTTGCGCGTCTTGAGTTGAAACACGGGCGCGGTCTGTCCATCGATGAGATCCAGCGCCACCGTCGTCCCCACCGTGATGGTCGGCGCCTTGGGCATCGGCAGCACCCAACCGAAGTCCTTCGCTGCGCCGGTGTAGCGCACCTCGACCCAGACCCGCGTTAGGTTCGTCACAGGATTGTGCGTGAACACCACACGCTCGGCGTTTTGCACGACGTACTGGCCGCCGGTCGGACCCGTTGGGGGGACGGGCGAGAAGCAGCCGCCGCACGCTTGCGCTTGCTGCGGTGCGAGGCTGAGCGCGACCGCCGCGAGCGCCAGGAGGCCAGCCCGGAGGTGATTGGCGGCGGAGCCCGCCGCGTGGTGGGTCGGAGACGTCGACCGCAGGTCGGGGTGCGCGAGGCGTGGCATGAAACACTCCAGATGGTGGATGACGCGCTGAGTGTAGGCCCAATCTCCCGTCCTGTCAGGCCACGAAGGTCTGGGCGCAATGGAATCCAAGGCGCGTGCATGTGGGGGGCGGGCGCAACAACTGACCAGGCGCTCGCATCGTGGCCGCCGAGCCGGCGCAGAAGGCCACTCACACGCACGCCACCCCCACGATTCGCAGCCATCTGGTCAGAGATCCGCTAAAGTGCGAGATTCGCGGGACGGCGCCGAGATGTGCGGTTCCAGCGACGCGCAAACGCCAACCGGAGCGCCCCTCATGACCGACAAGCCACAGTCCAGCCCGACTCGTCGCGACGTGTTGCGCGTATTGGGCGTCGCCGCGCTGGCCGGCGTCGGCGCGACAGCCGGGTGCAAGCAAGCTGGCACCGACGCCCGCGCTCACACCTCAGCCCACCAGGGTGACCCATCGACATCCTCGAGCGCGTCGGGCGGATCGGCGGTCGCGGGCTCAGATGGTCCGGCTAACTCCGGCGCGCGCCCCACAACGCCGCACGCCACAACGCCGCACGCTTCATCGCCGCACACTTCATCGCCGCGCCCCACAGCCAAGCCCCAACCGGCGCCGACGGTGCGTCGCGGCACCTTGCTCGGCGCTGGCAGTCACGCCGAGGATGGCCGTCGCCGCACCTACGTGAGTTTGATCGATCTCGACCAACCCGTGCTGCGACCGCGGACGATCGAGACCGGGTTTTTCGGCCACGGCGTCGCCTTCGATCCCATCGACCCCAGCCGCGCCCTCCTCTTTGAGAAGCACGGCCCCGGCTGCTGCGAGCTTGATTTGGTGGCCGGAAAGCTGCGCCACCGCGTCCCGACAACACCCGAGCGACAGTTCTACGGTCACGGCGTCTTCACTGCGGATGGGCGTCTGCTCTTGGCCACAGAGACCATCGTCGGAGACGGCAGCAAGCGGGGCGTCATCGTCGTGCGCGACGGACGCACGCTCAAGCCTTTGGGGACGTTCCCCAGCTACGGCGAGGCGCCGCATGACTGCCGGCTCATCGACGAGGGGCGCACGCTCGTTGTCACCAACGGCGGTGGCACCCACGCCAGCGGGCACGTGCCCAATGTGGCGTACATCGACGTCGCGACGCGCCAACTCAAGGAGCGTGTGCCTTTCGACACGCCGCGGGTGAACGCCGGCCACCTCGCCATCTCACGCGGCGGCGACCTGGTGGTGGTGTCGGCGCCGCGCGACGGACTCGACCTGAAGGCGAGTGACGTCCACGGCGCCATCAGCTTTCGGCCAGCGGGCGCGTCGGGGATGCTCAAGACCGCCAAAGTCGCGCTGATCAACCGGATGCGCGCCGAGACGCTGAGCGTCGCGATCCAGGAGAAGCTCGGTGTGGTCGCGGCCACCAGCCCAGGCGGCAACCTCGTCTCGTTCTGGGATCTGAAGACTGGCAAACTCATGAGCACCCTGGACACGTTCGCCCAGCCGCGCGGCGTCACCGTCACGCTCGACGGCGCTTTTTTCGCGCTTACTTGGGGCGGCGGCGCCAGCCTCGCGCTCATCGACACGAAGACCCTGCGGCCGCTCCCGGGCGGCAGCCTCAAGCGCGCGTGGATGAGCGGCTCGCACGTCTATGTGCATCCGTTGCGGGCGAAGGGCGCGTGAGAGTCGGTTGGCAAGGCTACGGATTGTCACACTGACGGACCCATCGGGGTTCCCAGCACCCAGATCACAGGCGCCGTGCCGTCGACGACGGAATTGAGCCGAAGCCCAGCGCCGCCGCATATGGGCCCCGAACGGGCCTTGGTCATCGTTTCGTCCACCACGAAAAAATCAGCGACCGAACAGAAGCA
>CALENB010000294.1 GCA_937910235.1 uncultured Myxococcales bacterium
CGTCAAAGCCGGGTGTTCGCGAGACTGCCTGGTCTACCGTCATGGACGAAACGATAATCGAGGCCGGCGACATCACACGAAGCTGGTGAATGTTGTCTATAAGGATGGCGCCTACACCGGCCAGATTCACGTTGGAAAGCTGCCGGCGCGGCGCTTCAGCCTGGAGTTTGGTGACCGGATCAAGACCTTCACCCAGAGCTCGAACAGCACCGTCAAGGTCGCTGGTCAGCGGGTCGCTTTTGACCTGATTTTGCCAACTGGCGGCGTGGTCGCGTTCACGGCTGTGGTCGACGACGGCAAGTGAACCTCACGGGCGACGGTGGACGCGGCCTGATCGGCCGACGGCGTTGGGACGCCACCGATGTGCGGGCTCCGCTAGCGCCTGAGCGCGCGCGACATGCCCACGGCGCGGTTGTGCTCGGGATGGTCTCTGGGCAGCATCGCCAGCGCTGCGTCGACGTCGACTGTGGCGGCCTGTCGGCGCCCGGTTTGCACGAGCAGCACCGCGCGATTCAAGCGGCACGCTGGATCGTCTCTGCTGGCGATCGCGGCGTCGAGCAGCGCCATCGCCTCGACCGGCTGCCCCTGGCTGGCCAAGGCGGCGCCAAGATTGCACTGCACGGCGGTGTCCCCGGGCGCGAGTTGGGCGGCGCGACGCAGGGCGCGCAGCGCGGCGGCGGGCTGGCCAGCGCGCCGCAGCACCTCGGCCTCGACCTTCCACGCGGTCGCGTCGCGTGGCGCTAGCGCTAGGGCGATCGTCAGGTCGTCACCGACCGGGGCGTCGCGGGCGAGACGCAGCGCCGCGCGGTTGACTCGCGCGTGCACGGAGCGCGGCTCGGCGGCGATGGCGGCCGTCCACAGCGCCTCTGGGCCGGCGATCCAGACTTGTTGCCACGCCAGCATCCGGCCTGACCACGCCAACACCACCAGCAAGGTCAGCCCGATCGCGGCCACACGCCGCTGTTGTAGCCAGCGGGCCAAGGGTTCGACGGCCAGGATCACCAGCGGCACGTGGGCGAGGATGAGGTAGCGCTCGGCCACCGCCTGCACGCCGCTCTGCATCAGCCCGAGCACCGGCGCCAGCCACGCGACAAAACCGATCCAGCCGCCCAGCAGCGCGAGGAGCTGGGGAGACGGCGTCGGCCGCGCCGCGCGGAGCACCAGCAGCACCGACATCGCGACCGCGCCGACCAGACCGGCGACGTGGGTGGCGTCGAGGGCGGTGCCCGGCACCAGGGGGTGCAGCGGCGCCAGGGCGAGCGGCAGCGCCGTCAGGCCAAGATACGTCAGCAGGTTGTGGCCCGCGCCGACGACGCGGGCGACGCCGCCGAGGCCGCCATCGGCCGTCGCGCCGGCGCTGTGTTGAGCTAGGGCGGCAATCACAGCCACGGGTATCGCCAAGCCGAGCCACATCGCGCTGCGGCGCAGGCTGTCGCGGAGCGCTGCCACGCCGAAGAGGCCGATTTCTAGGCCTAGCAGCGCGCCAGGCAGCGCCACGACCCAGGCCTTTGCCAGCGCTGAGAGGGAGAAACACACCACCGCAACCAGCAAGGCCGTCGGCCGTGGCGGCGTCGACCGACCGTGATCGTCATCCTGCGCCGGCGCGCCGCGCGGCTGCATCGACACCCGCCATGTGAGCCACGCGAGGAGGCCGAGCAGCGCCAGGAGCGTCGCCAGCACGTCGCGTCGCTCCGTCGCCCAGGCGACCGACTCCACGCGAGCTGGGTGCAGCGCCCACGCCAGCGCGCCGATCGCCGCCGCCGCGCCGCGCGTTTGGCTCGAGGTGGCCCGGGCGCGCAGCCGCAAGACCTCCAGCAACAGCGCGGTGAGCGCAGCGGCGCTCCCTGCGTGGAACAGCACGTTGCTCAGCAGGTGGGCCCGCGGGGCTGGGACGCCGGCGAGGTCGGTCCAAAGCGCGCGGTCCAGCCGCAACGACCACCAACTCAGCGGCTGCCAGTGGCCGAGGTGCGGGCGCAGGCTTTGGCTGAAGAAGTCGGGTCCGAGCAGCCAGGCGTTGGTGAGGAAGGTGCCACGATCATCCCAGAACCAGCCGCAGTCGCGCACAGGGCTCCACGCCAGCGCCGTCAGCGCCGTCACCCCGAGTATCCAACGCCATCCGCCCTCAGGTTGCACGATCGCCTCCACGCCGAGGTGCCATCAGACCGCGGCGTCATGGCTTGCGCAAGCGGCGGTGCGACCGTCTCCGGCGGCGGGCGCGATCTCAGAGGGGCGACAGACAGGTGCCAGCGGACCGCCGGGGCAGTAGACTCTCCGGGCCAACCGTCTGGAGCGTCTCATCCATACCGATCTCCCACCTACTCCGGCGCCCCGCATCCGACCTGCGATTGAGCGCGGCGTCGTTGTGCTGTTGCTGCTCGCCCACGCCAGCCTGTCGGGCCTCGCCGCGTGGGGCGACGCAGCGACCTATGACGAGACCGCCCACCTGACCGCCGGCGCCATGCATCTGCGCGGTGATTTCCGCCTCAATCCGGAGCACCCACCGCTCGCCAAGGCCATCGCTGCGCTGGGCTTGCTGCCGCTCGCCATCCCGGATTTACCGGCGGATTTGCCCAACTGGAAGCGCGCCCATCTCTACCCCGACTCGGGGATCTTGGTGGGGTACGCCTATCTCTACGGGCGCCCGCAGCAGGTCGAGGCGCAGCGCGCGTTGTTTGCCGGACGCCTGCCAATGCTCGTCCTCTCGCTGCTGTTGGGGCTGCTGCTGTGGGGCGTCGCGCGGCGGTTGGGCGGACCGGTGGCGGGGCTGATTGTGGTGGCGCTGTGGGCCTTCGAGCCCACCGGCCTCGCCCATGGTCATTTGGTCACCAACGACGTCGCCATGGCGCTGATTGGGCTCGTGCTGGCGCTCGCCGCAGGCGGGCTCGCCCGGCGGCCGTCTTGGCGCGGGTTCGCCGGTTTTGGCGTGCTGGCAGGCGTGGCGCTGCTGACGAAGTTCACCGCGATCCCTTGGCTCATCGTGCTCGTCGGTGGGCTGCTCTTACACGCCGCGCTGCTGCAGGTTGGCGTCGTCACGGCGCCTCCAGCGCCCGCTTTTGACGCCTTGTCGGAAACCTCGCGGGAGCCGGGCGAGCGTCGCGCGCGTCCGTTGCTGCGTACCGTCGGTGGCGTCGGCTTGGCCATGCTGATCGCCTGGGGACTGATTTGGGCGGGCTACGGCTTCCGCTTCGCGCCGACGTCGGATCCGACGGTGCGGCTGCCCGTCGCCGCGATCGCACGCCACGCCGTCGATCCCGCCTTGCTCGATGGGCTGCAGCCCAAGCTCGTCGGCCACAGCGTCGCGTTTGCCCACGCCCATGCGCTGCTGCCCGAGGCGTTCCTGTTCGGCCTCTGCTACGCCAGCAACAAGAGCCAGCAGCGCCGCACTTACCTGCTTGGGGAGGTCCGCGATCGGGCCGACTGGCGCTTCTTTCCGCTGTCGCTGCTGACCAAGCTGCCGCTGGCGCTGTTGTTGCTCACGGCGCTCGGCCTGGTGCAGCTGGGCGTCGCGCTGCGCGGCCGGCATCGCTGGGTGGTCGCGACGATCGGGCTCAGCGCGAGCGCGCTGTTTGTCATGGCGACGCTCGGCCGTCTGGCGATCGGCATCCGCCACATCTTGCCCGCCGTGCCGGCGCTGCTGCTGCTCGCCGGCGCTGGCTGGCTGTTTTTGCAGCGTCGCAGTCGCGTGTTTCAGGCGTTGGCGGCGGCGCTGCTGCTGTGGCACGCGGCGGCGGCGGTCGCGAATCACCCGCACCACCTAGCCTATTTCAACGAGGCCGCCGGCGGCCCGGAGCAAGGCAGCACTTGGTTTGTCGACTCTAACTTGGACTGGGGCCAGGACCTCGGGCGGTTGGGCGCCTGGATGCGGACCCATGACGTGCCGTGGCTGAATCTGGCCTACTTCGGCACCGATGAGCCGCGCCGCCACGGTGTGGTGGGTCCACGCTTGGACGTCGGCTCGCCCTATCCGCTGCGGCATGACGCCGTGCGACGGCCGGGCTTGCTCGCGATCAGCGAGACCGCCCGCCGCGGCCTCGAGCTCGGACCGGAGGGCACGGCGCGGGTGCGGTCGTGGCTGCTGGGCGCCCGAGAAATCGGCCATATCGGCGGATCGATCCGCCTCTACGTCCTGCCATGAGGTCGCGCGACCGACCCAGCAGCCTGCTCGCGCTGACCATCGGCGTGGCGCTCGTGGCCCTCGCCGTCGTCGCGTGGACGCGGGCCGAGGCGCCGCGGGTGTTTTTTTCCGGTGACGAAGGGTTGAAGTCCGTGCAGCGCCGCGCGTTCGCCGAGGGTCGCGAGACCTTGTCAGATCCCTCCCGCCAGCTCGCGGCAGCCGTCACGGCGGGGTCGGCCGCCGGCACCACACGGCCCAAGGTGGCATCGCTGTCGCCGTGGCGTCCGCCCTTTGTGCAGCCCTGCGCGGGTGGTCTGTGCTCTGTCTGGCGCAACCCAGTGGTTCGGATCGGCGGGGTGGCCGAGCGGGTCGGCGGACCACCGCTCGCCGCCGCGGTCGCCTGGCTCGGCCTCGTGTTGTGGTTGCTCGCCACGGCCCTGCTCGCGCTGCGCCTCGGCGCGTCTGCCGCTGGGACGGCCGCCGCGCTGCTGTTTGGCACACCGGCGTGGCTGTACGGCGTGGTGTTCTGGGAGCACGCCCCTGCGGCCGCCGCGGTGACGGCAGCGCTCGCGTGGACGCTGGGCGAGCGGAGCGTCGGATCACGTCCTCGGATGGCGCGCGCCGTCGTGGTGGCCGCTGGCCTCGGCGCCGCGGTCGCGCTCGCGGTCTTGTCACGGCCAGAGTCGGGGTTGCTCGTGATCGTGGCCGCGGCGCTGGCGTGGCGTCGACGCCACCGCGCCGAGCTGGCGGCGTGGGTGGTCGGCGGCCTCGTGGCTGGCTCGTTGGCCCTGTGGCTGGGCGACGGGCTCGCTGGCTGGGTCGGCAACAACGTATCGCGCGCCGCCACCGGTGAAGGCGATTGGTTGAATCGACGGTCGCTGCAGAGCGCCACGTTGCTGGCCGGCCTCCGCGGCGGCAGCGCGCCATCGGGCGCGACCGCCGGTCTGGCGGCGTCTACAGCCGGGATCCTGCTGCTGGCGCGATGGGCGCCGCCGCGCGTCGTCCGCAGCCTGGGGTGGCTGCTGCTCGCGACGAGCGCGGCGGCGCTGGCGAGTCTGTGGGCTTGGCCAGGCGCCCAGATCGTGGGGTTGCTGCTCGCAGCGCCCGTCGCGGTGATCGGGCTCGCGAGCGGCCTGCGCGCGGCCCCGACCGCGCACGGTCCAGCCGCTGCCGCGCAGGGTCCAAGCGCCGACGCACCGGCGCCAAGCACAGACGCGCGGTTGCTCGCCATTGGCTGCGCGTTGTCCCTGCTCGCCGCGCTGCTCGCTTCGCCAAACGACGGCGGCAGCCAATGGGGACCACGCTACCTGCTGCCGTGGCTCGCGCCGACGCTCGCGTTCGCTCTCGCCGCGCCGGCCGCGTGGCGACCGCTGGTCCGCGCCGCCCTCGTGTTGGGGCTAGTCGCGCAGCTGATCGGCGTGCGCAACCTCGCTAGCCAGCAGGCCGACAAATCAGCCGCCATCCGCTGGTTGCTGGCGTCGCCAGCGCGGACCTTGGTCGCGCAAGCCTGGTACACGCCGCAGGAGCTGGCCGGCCTCTCGCTCGACAGCCGGTCGCTCGACCACGGTTGGCAGCTCGCCCTCGCTGCGGATTTGCCCGCGCTACAGCGCGCGACCGACGCGTTGGTGACGCGAGAGGAGCGCTGGTGGATCTTCGCCGCGGACCCGCGACTCAACGCGGCGGGGCTGCTCGGGCGGGGAGGACATTGGCGCGTGGTGGGCAGCCGTGACGTTGGTTTTCCGCCTGTTCAGGTGCGGCTCCACCTCATCGAGGCGCAGCGGCCGTGACGAGGACGTGGGCTGGCTGCGCCTGAACCACTCGGCTCGCGTGCACGCCGACGCACCCGCGCCACCATCACTCGCCGTCATCACTCGCCGTCATCAACCACCTCGCCCCGCTCTTTCCGTCCCTTGCCGTTGTGCCCCTCGATCATCGTTTGGTCCACGAGTTTTGGCGATGTGTGATCCGCGCCATGAGACGCGTCAAATTCAGGCGCCGTCGAAGCAAGGTCCCCGCCAGAACCCGCCGCACCAACACCCGCCGCCTACAACGACGCCAACGCATCATCAAGCGCATCGAGCTGCCGCGGCCCAAGCGGCTCGCCTGGGAAGATCGCAGCCACCAGCGTGAGCACTTCGTCCCGGTCCTGCAGCTTCAGCAACTTCAGCAGGACGCAAATATCAGCCAAGTCGCTGCCACGGCCAGCTTGCAGTTTCATCGCCAGCAGCGCCTTGGGAGAGATCGCGTAGAGCCGCAAGTTCGGATGGTCGAAGCTCGCGCTCTGCTGCCAAGGCGCGTCAGTCGGAACGTATGCACTCGCCTGCTGGTTCAACCAGCCCTGCGGTAGCTTGAGTTCGGCCGCCACCGCGAGCGACGCGCGAAAGACCTCTCCGTGGGGTGTGATTTCGCCGCAATCAACGTCGTGCGTACCGTCGCGCGCGGCGTGCTCCAACACCATGACCGCGCCTCCGACAGAGGTGTGGGGTCAGATGACTACACTTAACACCTAAAAGCCCATCGTCGGTCGTGAGCGGGTCGGGATAGGTGCCGGTCGTGATAAGTGCCAGGCACTTAATTCGACAGCTCCGGCCGATTCAACCGAGCGCTGTACGGTGGCGTAGTTGGCCAGTCGTCGCGTCGAGGGCCAGCAGCACCACGTCTCCGTCGACCCGGGCCACCAGCACGACCAATCGGCCCGTGCTCCGAGCCAGCAGCAGACGCCCGTGTCCGCCGACGTCCACGGTCCACACAGTGGCCTCGATCATCGTTTCGTCCATGACGGTAGACCAGGCAGTCTCGCGAACACTC
>CALENB010000295.1 GCA_937910235.1 uncultured Myxococcales bacterium
CCGCTTCGTCTCGTTTGATCTCCTTGACACCCGCCTCAGCCTGCATCTGCCTGACCTCTTGCACTTTGTCCGCGGTCATAAAGCCGTACAGATCGCGAAAGCTCATCATATCAAGGATATTCACGGCGCCAGCGAGGATGCTGTTCTCAAGGCCGCGAAATTGGAACACGCCGTAAATCTTGACGTTGGCGCTCTTGGCGTACCCGCCTGCGCCCTGCCCTCGCAACGTCAACACGTCGCCGACCCGGGCCCTGTAGAGCAGGATCTTCGGCGCGATCTCCTTGTAAAACAGGGCATATCTGCGCGCGAAGTTGTCGTCATCCACATCTAGAAATGCGGAGACGAGCCGGACCATCTCGGCGCGCTTCGACTGTGCCGGCGTCAGCGGCTCAGGGGTCGGCGGCACAGGGGGCAGCGGCGCCGTGTCTGCGACGGCCTGTGCGGCCTGTGGTGGCGAGGCGTCGACCGCGGCGCTCTTCTTCTCGATCCGCGCGGTCTTGTCGCCGACCTCTTTGAGGAGGGCGGCCCGAACCGAATCGGCGCTGGGCGCGTCCAACTGCCAGATGATCTCTTTGTATTGCTTGACGTTTTTTCGTCGCCAATCCTGCAACTGGTCGTCGGCGTCGACGCGATACCCCTCGGCGATGCGGTCTCGCATCTTGTCGAGCCGTCGCGCGGTCTTGTGCTTGAAGAACTCCTCGTAGGCGAAACGATTGAGCATGATCCCGCGCTGCCCATCGGGGATCGGCTCGCCGTCGATCATCTCGAAGCGGTGAAAATTCTTACGGAAGCGCGCCGTGTCTGTGCCCATGTAGCGGATGAAGAGCAGGTCTTCGCCGATGGCCATCACCGCAACCTTGTTCTCAAGGAAGTTCATCCGCTGCTCGAATTTCCCAGCAAAATCGGTCCAAAACTCCGGCAGCGCGGCCTTGCGCACGTCCAAGATCCCGGCGGCGGTCTCCTTGCTCAGGGTGGTCTGGTCCGTGATGGCCTCCAGGTTCTTCAGGTCGACGCTCAGCAGCTCCACAATCCGCCGGACGTGGTCGCGCGTCGCGATGAACGCGGCCTGATGCGCGACGGCCGCGCCTGCGCTGTCGCCTTGGCTGGCGCCTTCGCTGCCGCCGCGCTGCGAGTCGGTGTGCAACTTCCGCAGCCGCGCCAGCTTCACGTCGAGCAAATTGCCGCCAAAGATCATGCTGTAGTCGAATCCCTGCGGAATCACGGCCTCCACTTCCGGCAGCTGCTCCAGCTCGGCACGCACCTTGGGGAAGTCCGTCAACTCACCTACATCCGTGCCGTCAATTGGCGAGGGAAAGAGCACAAACTTGTCTTTCGCCCCGGCCGCGCTGACCTGCAAATGGCCGCTGACCGAGCCCGTCAGGCTCTGCGACATCGCGCGGTCCATCGATGTCAGCGCGCTGACACCGAGCAGCACCATGAGCGTGCCCATCACAAGGATGCCGCCGACCACTGCGGTCTTGACCTTGTGCGCCAACAGATTGCGAAGCGCGATTCGTATGAGGGTGCCGGTCACGTCAGCCTCCTCAGACCAAGGCCGAGTGTGGCTCGTCGAGGCGCCCATCATCGCGAACGCTGGTCTGGGAGATCCGCCCATCAATCAACTCGATGGACCGGTCGGCCTGCGCCATCACCTTGGGATCATGGGTCGAGAAGATGAACGTCGTGCCCTCGTCATGGTTGAGCCGCTTCATCACATCGATGATCTGGTGACCCGTCGTCGAATCCAGGTTGGCGGTCGGTTCATCGGCCATCACGATCCGTGGTCGCGTGACCAACGCACGCGCGATCGCGACACGCTGCCGCTGACCGCCTGAGAGCTCGTTCGGACGGTGGCGCATCGTGTCGCGCAGGCCGACCGAATCCATGATGGCTTCGACGCGGGCCCGCCGCTCGGCCTTGGTGAGGTTGCCCTGCAACAACAGCGGAAATTCAACGTTGTCGAAGGCGTCCAAGACGCCCACGAGGTTGAAACTCTGAAAAATGAAGCCCAGCCGGTCCAGTCGTAAGCGCGTCAGCTTCGACTCGCTGAGCGTCGCGGTGTCATGGCCGTCGACATTCACAGCGCCGCGGGTCGCCACGTCCACGCAGCCGATGAGGTTGAGCAGCGTCGTCTTGCCGCTGCCGGATGGCCCAGCGATGACCGCGAACTCACCCGACGAGATCGTCAGATCGATGCCTTTGAGCGCGGGCACCTCGACCTTGCCGAGCTTGTAGACTTTGTGCACGCCCTTGAGCTCAACGATGGGCGGTTGTGTGGCAGCGGTCATGGTGGCCTCAATCAAAAAGGGAGTCCCGACGCTGGGGCGGGTGTGGCTGTACCCAAACGCGTTGACCCGCTCCGGTCAAGGGTGCAGCGCGGCACGCTGACGTTTCTTTGCAGAGCCGGGCTTATCACCGCGGCTCTTGACCCGAGGCAGCTACGCGCCCGGTTTTACGCACTTTCCGGCGGTGCAGGCGTGGCCGCCGCCGCATGGCGTCGCGTCGCTCGCCTCGACGGCGGTGCAGGCACCGGTAGATGGGCTGCACGCATCCCACGTGCAGGGGTTCTTATCGTCACAGACCTTGGCCGCACCGACGCAGACCCCCTTCGCGCACGCGTCGCCCGATGTGCAGGCATCGCCATCGCTGCAGGCGGCGCCATCCTTGCCAGCAGGCGTCAACACACACGCGCCAGCGGTGCACGCTACGGTCGCGCACTGGCCGCCGTCGCCGCAGTCCTTTGCGACCTTACAGGCGCTCAGGACGGACTTCGCGATGATCTTCACGTCGTCCACGAACCAGCCTTCTCCGGCGTTCGAGATACCGTCGACGCTGTCGAACCTGAACCGGACCCGCACGGACTTGCCGAGCCACGCGGCCAGATCCACGCTCTGAGAGGTCCAAGCTTTGTTGCCGGTGTTATTGACGAGCTGCACCTGCGCAACGTGCGCAACAAAGCCGTCGTCGCTGATCTCGACGAACCGCTTGTCGTACGACTGTGAGCTCTCAGTGTCGTGATAGCTGAGAAAGCTGAGCGTCGCCCCAGCGCCACTCTGCACGGTGATGACGGCGCTCGTCGCCGCGCCCTGCACCCTGCCGCCACTGAGCGCTGTGATGTTCTTGCCGTTGTTGAAGTTCAACGAACACGACTGCGGCTTGGGTGTCGCGGGCGTGCCATCGATGTCAAACGCCGGATCGCCTGTCGCCGCGGGCTTCGTGAACACCCAGTACCCGGTCGTGCCGCACGCGAAGCTGTCCGCGAACACCGTCTTGGCTTGGCAGGCATCCACACCGACACACTTGCCGGCTTTGCACGATGAACTCAACGTACAAGCGTCACCGTCGTTGCAGACCGCGCCATCGGTCGCGGCCTTGTGCTCGCACACGCCGGTCGCTGCCACGCAGCTGTCTACGGTGCACGCCAGCCCGTCATCGCAGTCCTTTGCGACGCCGACACACTTGCCTGCTTTGCATGCGTCGGGCGTGGTGCATGCGGCGCCGTCCGTGCAGAACGCGCCGTCTGTCTTCGCCGCAAATGCGCAGCCACCTGTCTTTGCGTCGCAGCTGTCGTTCGTGCAGCTGTTCTTGTCATCGCACGGCTTCGCGGCGCCGGCACAAGTCCCGTTGGAGCAGGTGTCGTTGATCGTACACGGCTGACCATCGTCGCAGCTCGCGGCGTTGGGCGGG
>CALENB010000296.1 GCA_937910235.1 uncultured Myxococcales bacterium
CTCGCGTTTGCCGCTGGACCCGAGGGTCGATTTTGAGCCCGAACCATGGAAATCGAACTCGATGAGCCGACGCCGACCGTTCGCTGAACTCAGGAAGTGACTCGCCCACGCGGTCTGAACCTGGGGCCGAATCCTGTCGAACCGTTTGAGGACGTCCAGGATGGTGTTCGGCCGGTCAGCCGGATCTTTCTCCAGCATCTCCAGCACCAGATCGTCGAGCTCTTTCGGAATCCACTCGGCGCCCCGAACGCGACTTGGCCGGGTCGGGCGCTCGAAGACGATGCGCTCGAGCATCGCCTCGACGTTGCGCGCGGCGAAGAGGATCTGGCCGGTCAACAACTCGTAGACCATCGCGCCGAAGCTGTAGATGTCCGCGCGGGCGTCCGCGCTCACCCCGCGCAGCACTTCCGGGCTCACGGTGCACGGCGACCCCAGCATGGTGGAGGCCATCGTGCTGTGCAGCTCGACGCGCTTGGGCGAGTCGTTCTCGGCGAAGATTGGACGGGTGAGTTTGGCGACGCCAAAGTCGAGCAACTTGACGCTGAAACCCTGCGTTTGCGAGCTATCCGCGACGAGAAAGACGTTGTCGGCCTTCACGTCGCGGTGGACGATCCCCATGGCGTGCGCAGCGGCGAGCGCACCACCCATCTGGTCGACAATGGCGAAGGTGTCGAGAATGTGAGGGAGCTTACCGTCCTCGAGTCGCCCGCCCAGGTCCTCGCCCTCCAGGTGCTCCATGACGATGAAGTAGCCCGCGACTGGGTCGTGCCCGTAGTCGATGACCTTGACGACATTGGGGTGCTGCACCACCGCCTCAGCCTCAACCTCGCGCTTGAAGCGAGCGACCGCGACGGCGTCTTGCGTGCGCTGCTTGCTCAGCACCTTCACAGCGACTTTGATTGGCAGCCGCTCGTGGTCGGCCTCGTAGACGACGCCGTAGCCGCCTGCACCCAGCGCGCGCTGCAACCTATACGCATCGGCCAGCACGTGGCCCAACAGCGGATCGGACTGCGTCACCGGGTTCAGCGGCGAGCCATCGTGGCCACAAAACTTGAAGGAATCCGCATAGCGGGCTCCGCAGGCCTTGCACTCCATCATGCATCACACTCCATCATGAATCGCGCTCCATCATGGAGATTCCGTCCCTGCTACCGCCGCTTGCCGCCGCTGCGCCCGTGAGCTGCCGCGCCGAGACGGCAGCCACAGTCCTAGCAAAGCTCTGCGTTGCGGATGCACGATGCGCCATCCCAGCGATGGCGCGGAGCATAGGCGTAAACCCGACGCGGGGCTACCAGCAGGCACGCACATCCACCGACAACCTCAACAATGTGCCCTGATTTCGGAGGCGTCACCGCTAGAAAGCGTCGTCCTGCAGGGTCATGATGCTTAGGTCCGAGGCCTCGATGAGCTTGCGTGTCAGCGTCAGGCTCGGCAGCACATTGGCGCAATACCACTTCGCTGAGGCGATCTTTCCGGCGTAGAAAGCGCGGTCTTTGCGACCGGCGCCGTCGATCTTGTCCACCGCGATCGCGGCGTGACGCACGAGCAGCCACGCGATGACCATCTCCGCCAACGCAAACAGCACGCGGTTGCCCTGCAGCCCGACGTGATAGAGATCGGTCTGCATGTGACCCATGAGCGCAGTCATCATGCCTTGCACCTCGCCGAGCCCCCGGACCAGCTGCGCCCGCTGTGGCGCCAGCGCTTCACCGCCCTCGCCGCTCTCGATCGTCTTCTGCACCTGCGCCATCAGCCCCTGGAGCGTGCGGCCCCCGTCGCGGGCGATTTTGCGGAAGATCAGGTCGAGCGACTGAATGTGGGTCGTGCCCTCATAGAGTGAGTCGATCTTCTGGTCCCGAACGTACTGCTCCATCGGGTAGTCCTGCACGTAGCCGGCACCACCGAACGTCTGCAGGCTGACGGCCAGCATTTCGTACGCTTTTTCGCTACAATAACCCTTCACGAGCGGCAGCAGCAGGTCGTTGAGCTTGTCCATCACCTTGGCCTCTGGATCGCCGTGACCGCCGTGCAGGCTGACCTGGTCTTGGATCGACGCCGTGAACAAATTCAGCGCTCGCATCCCCTCTGCGTGGGCTTTTTGCGCCAACAACATGCGGCGCACGTCGGGGTGACGAATGATCTCCACACGCGGCGCCAGCTTGTCAGCGGCGTGCTTGAGGTCGGCGCCCTGCACGCGCTCTTTGGCGTACTGCAACGCGTTGAGGTAGGCGGTTGAGAGGGTCGACATCGACTTCATACCGACAGCCATGCGGGCGTGCTCGATGACCTGGAACATCTGTCGGATACCCTGGTGCTTGTCGCCCACGAGGTAGCCTCGACACGGGCCGCGGTGGTCGCCCATCACCATCTCGCACGTGGCGGAGGCGATGATACCCATCTTGTGCTCAACCGCCGACACGTAGATGCCGTTGCGCTCACCCAGCGAGCCGTCTTCGTTGACCCAGAACTTGGGCACGATGAACATGCTCAGCCCTTTGGTGCCTGGCTCGCCGCCCTCTGGCCGCGCGAGGACGAGGTGGATGATGTTGTCCGTCGCGTCATAGTCGCCGTTGGTGATGAAGCGTTTGGTGCCCTCCAACTCCCAAATCTCGCCGTCCACGTGTTTCGCGCGCGAGCTGCCGGCGCCGACATCGCTGCCGGCGTCGGGCTCCGTCAGCATCATCGTGCCGCCCCATTTTTTCTCGATCGTGCGCGCGGCGAAGAGCCGCTTCTGGGTCTCTGTGCCGAGGCTGTCGATGACCCGCGCGTTCATCACGCCCAGCAAGTAGAACGTCGCGGCCGGGTTGGCGCCGACGAGCATCTCAAACCCAGCCCAGGAGACCGACGGCGGCGCGCCAAAACCGCCGAGGTGGGCGGGCGCGTCGAGCAGGTGCCAATCGTTGTCGAAGTAGCTTTTGAGCGCGTGTTTGATGCCTTCGGGCACCGTGACGTTGCCTGCGCCGTCGAACTTCAGGCCCTCGCGGTCCGCGCTGGCGAAGCCCCTGCCGTAGTCCTTGACGCACAGCTCAAGCAGCCCCTCAAGGGAGGCGCGGGCGGTGTCTTCGTCCATGCCGGCGTGCACACCCTTGCCGAGCACGGTGTCTTGGACCTTGAGGAACTCGAACAGGTTGAATTCAAGGTCGCGGAGGTTCGGTTTGTAGTGGCTCTCGGTGCTCATGGGGTCTCCTCTTTGCGCTTGTGGGGCGCGGCTACATAGCACATTCGCGCGCGCGTGGAATCAGGGGGGCGCCGCAGTTGCGCACCTAGCATCGGCGTGGCGGTTGAGCCAGTATCCAAGGCATGACTAACGCAAAAGGCACCAAGACCTTCCGAATCTTGACTGAGACGACCGCCACCCTCCCCGATCGCGCCGATCTGCCGGCGGGTGTGGCGGCCAGCGATGTCGAGAACCCCTACTGGCTCTGGGATGAGCTGCCGCCGCACCCTGCGCCGGAGAAGGGCTGCATCCAGCGTGGGTTGTGTTGTCGGTCGAGCCCTGGGCGCTTTGCTCCGGGAGAGGTCGAACAGGCCGCGGCCTTGCTCGGCAAGACGCCCGACGCGTTTGTGAAACGCTATCTGGTGATCGACGAAGTGCAGGTTGACGAGCAGACCGTCCACGTCTTTGCGCCCGTAAAACTCGACCGAAAGGGGCGTCCCGCGCTGCCGACCGGGGGCCCGGTGGACAAGCTCTATCAGGTGCTGCGCGGCACCTGCGTCTTCTTCGACGGCACGACCTGCAAGATCTACGACGCCCGGCCCTGGGAATGCAGGGCGTACATCTGCACCAAGGCGCCGGAAGAGAACCCGAGCAACGCTGACGTCGGACGCAAGTGGTTGGCGGGCGCTGACGAGTGACACCCTGACTGCGTGCGGCGACTCCCAAGCCGATGCGTCTGCCTACGAATGTCGGTGCTGGCCGGGGCTGCCGCTCAGCTACTGCCAGCGGGGCAGCCCAGGAGTTGGCGACCAGGGCGCGTCGGGCCACGGTGCGTGAGGTGCGGTCAGGGAGTCGGTCTTACCGTCATTCTCAAAGAGGTCGGTGATCCCCAGGAACTGCTGCACGATGTAGGACGGCAACGTGAACGCCACCGGCACGAGCAGACCGACGCAGGCGGTGTCGACCGCCTTCGTGGGGTCGCTAAAGAACTGCCCCGACAGCTCCATGCCACACATGCCGCCCGTAAACATTGGCGCTTGGTTGACGGTGCCGTGCGCCGCCCCGGGCATGAGCACGAGCCGCTTGTTGGGCGCTTTGAGGCCGTCAAACATGGCTTTGGCGTAGAAATCTGGCGTCTGCGGATCGAGCGTGCCGTTGAGCAGCAGGACTGGCACGTCGGTCGCCGCGAAGGTGTTGGCGTACTCGTCGCGCTTGAAGGTCGGCCACTTGTCAAAGAGCAGCAACGTGTTCTGGGTCGCCCCTGGCGCGATGTAGGTGGCGAGAAAATCGGCTTGCACCTTGGCGTAGCTCGGGGCCGGCACGCTCCACATCTCGCTCATCAGGATGTGCGCGTTGAGCAGCTCGCTGAACGTCTTGGCGGTGGCGAACTTGGGCAACCCGTCGACGCCAGGGTTGGGCATCAGACCGCCGCCGAGGTACTGCATGAGATTGATGATCTTGCTCAGCACGATCTCATCGGCAGGACTGCAACGGTCGAGGCGATAGATGAGCGCGGGGATGACGGCGCGCATCTGAACCTGCCGCAGCAGCACCGCGAAGAGGGAGCGCAGCTGCAGGGGCGCGACCTTTTGGGTGAAGTTTGGACAGTGCTTTTTGTCTTCTAGCTTGGAATACAGGTCTCCCAGCAGCTTCCAGGGGGTCTTACCAAGCTTGCTCGCGCAGAGCTCGTCTTGCCCGCACAGATCGAGGTAGGCCTTGCCGACTTGGTTGAACACGACGTCATACTGGTCGCCGACACACACACCTGGCGGGCAGACCGAGTCGAGCACGACGCCGTCTGGCTCCTTGGGGAAGATCTGCAGATACCGGTGCGCCCAGTAGGTGCCGTACGAGACGCCGTAGATGAAGACCTTGTCGCCCTCCTGCCGCGTCGCGTCGATCCAGGCATGCAGGTCGCGTGCGGCGTTGCTGGGCGTGAAGTGGGCGAGGTTGTCGCCCCAGAGCTCCACGGCCGTCTTGAGGCAGCCTTGCCACTCAAAGCTGACGATGGCGGCGCCGCCGATGCTGGTCGCGGCCTCCTGCGTCTCGCAGCCCAGGCGCGCGCTCAGGCCGGTGCCGCGGTGGTCGGGGAGGTAGAGATCCAGGTCCGGGACCTTTTTGGCGAACTCCGCGGCGATCGGCGCGAGGCCACTGCCATCGCCGCCGGGCCCCCCCTGCAGCAGCCACAGCGCACCACGACGGGGCTTCTTCGCCTTGATGCGCGCGACGTTAATCGGGAGACCCTCCGTGTCGGGGTTCGACCAGTCGAGCGGCAGGATCAGCGTAGCGCACTCCGCCGTCACACCTTGATACGTGCCGGTGCAGGGCGCCCACACGATCTCGGGCTGCTGCGGCCCGGCGTCGGGTGGCGCTGTGTCCGACGTGGTGTCGTTCGCGGCGATGGCGTCGGCGTCCCCATCGGCGGCGAGACCGTCGGCGCCCGCCCCGCCAGCGTCGGCCACCAGCGCGCTGCTCGACGAGGCCGGCTCGGCGCTGCAGGCGGCCACGGCGACGCAGAGCAGGCTGGCGAGCATGGTGTTTCGCTGCGGTGCCGTGTGAAGCGGCGGTCTGATGTGCATGGTCCCCTCCCGGTTGGGGGCGCCAGGGTGGAGCCTCGCTGCCACCACGACAAGCGTCGCAGCTGTGCAGCGATGCACCTCGATCATCGTTTCGTCCATGACGGTAGACCAGGCAGTCTCGCGAACACCCGT
>CALENB010000297.1 GCA_937910235.1 uncultured Myxococcales bacterium
CCGGGCAGGTTCACTGTCTATTCGTGTGCCTGTCGGGTTGCGCTGGCGCGTCGGCCCCCACCGAGAGTTGTCGTGCGACGACACCGTCGCTACGCTCACGAGCGACAGCCTGCACCGGCAGATGAAACCCGGACTGACGCCGGAGTGACGCGCGGAGACGAGATCATGACCCGCCCCGACGGCCTCCATCAACACGACGATGGCATCACCCGCTGCGCCTGGGCCACGAGCCATCCGCGCTACGTGCAGTATCACGACACCGAGTGGGGGCTGCCTGTCGACGATGACGCCCAGCTCTTCGAGAAGATCTGCCTGGAGGGTTTCCAATCCGGCCTGTCGTGGCTGACGATCCTCATGAAGCGCGAGGCCTTTCGCGAGGTGTTTCACGACTTCGACATCGACGCCGTGGCCGCCATGGGTGACGCCGACGTGGCGCGCCTGCTCGGGAACGCCGCGATCGTGCGCCACCGCGGCAAGATCACGGCGACGATCAACAACGCGCAGCGGGCGCAGCGATTGCGCGAGGAAACCGGCTCGCTAGCGGCCTACTTCTGGCGCTGGGCGCCGCCACGACGCGCCAGCGCCATCGACCTCCATACGCTCAGGAGCCAAGGCGCCACACCAGAGAGCGTGGCGCTGGCCAAGGACCTGAAGCGGCGCGGGTGGAAGTTCGTCGGTCCGACGACCGTCTACGCCTTCATGCAAGCCATGGGCCTCGTCAACGACCACCTCGATGGCTGTGCGATGTGGGACGAGGTGGAGCGCCGGCCTCGGCCTCCGACGTAACGGGCGGCGAGGCCGAGGCAGCGGCGGTGGGTGCGACGTCAGTCGTGAACCAAGCGTCTTGCGCCGCTGTGAAATAAGCGCCCCGCGCTCGGAATTAGTACGTTGCGCTTTGGATCTCGTGCAGAATCTGACAAACTAGCGCCCCCCGGCGAGTTCCCGCGGGACACAGGAGACAAGACCATGAAGACTTGGACTAAAACCATCGCAGCCATCGCAGCTTGCGGTGCCCTCGCGCTCTCCGCGCCGGCGTTCGCCGCGCAAGACTGCCCGGGCCACGACAAGACCGCCAAGAAAAAGAAGAAGTCCGACAAGGACGAAGGCGACGCGTTTGCCCTGGCCGCCCCTGCCGCCACGGTCACCCCTGCCGCGACGGACTGCCCCGGCCACGACAAGACCGCCAAGAAAAAGAAGAAGTCCGACAAGGATGAGGGCGACGCGTTTGCCCCGGCCGCCACAGTCGCCCCTGCCGCCACGGTCACCCCTGCCGCGACGGACTGCCCCGGTCACGACAAGACCGCCAAGAAAAAGAAGAAGTCCGACAAGGACGAAGGCGACGCCTGAGCGCCTGATCTCTAGGGCTCTGAGATGAACCTGAGCGCCCGCCTGCAAGCCGCGCTGGACCTGATTCCGGCTGGCGCGTCCGTGGCAGACGTGTGCTGCGACCACGCCCACCTCGCCATCGCCGCTGCGTCCACTGGGGCGCGGCGAGCGATCGCCATCGACGTCGCAGAGGAGCCGCTCGCGTTGGCGCGGCGCAACGCCGGATTGGCGGGTGTGCGGCACCTCGTACAGATTCGCCGCGGCGACGGTCTCGCGCCGCTCCTCCCGGGAGAGGTCGACGGCGTCGTCATCGCTGGCGTCGGCGGGCGCACGTGCCTCGGCATCCTACAACGCGGCGAGCTGGCGCGGCTCGGGCTCAAGTGGCTGGTGCTGCAGGTCAATCGAGACTTACCTCGCGTGCGCAGCTGGCTCGCCGCGCAGGGCTGGTCCATCGAGCGCGAGACGCTGGTGCGTGACGGTCGCCGCATCTTCCCGACGCTGATCGCCTCCCCGCACCACCCGCCGCGCGCCCTGCAACCGGCGGAGGCCTACCTAGGCCAGCTGCCACGCGACGCCGACGCGGCGCTGCACATCGAGCACCTGACCCGCCGCGCCGCGAAGCTGGCGGACGAGGTCGCCGGCCTGCGGTCGGGGACGGCGGCGGCGACTGTGGAGAGCGGCGCGCTGCGAGAGCGGCAGGCCTGGCTCACGGCCGTACAGCAAGCGCTCGCCGTGCGGCGGGCGGCGGCGGCGCCGGTCGGCGTTGCGACCTAGCCCGTACAGACCTACACCACGTCGTCGCCGGTGAACTGTGTGGCGTCACGGATCCGCTTGCGACCGGAGTAGCCGGTCTCGACGCTGTGGTACCAGTCGATGCTGTCTTCGCCCCACTTCCAGCAGAGATAGACCGTGCGGCCTTCCAACCTCGAGCGAAAGTCGACCAAGCCCTCGGCGCTTTTGACCTCGACGCCGAACATCGCGATCTCGTGGAGCATCTGCTGAATCGCCATCGACAGCTGCCGGATGTTGCGCTGCCGGGCCGCGACCTCGGGGGGGAGCTCAACCCGCACCATGCGACCGCTGATGTCGGGCTTGTGGCCGCCGGCGTTCATCTTCGCCGCCTCGACGATGAGTTTGGCGTGCAGCGGGCGCACCACACCGAAGACTCGGCGGATGGACGGCAGAAGCCCCGTGGCCTCTTCAACGCTAAAATGGCGAGATAGCTGCATCGGTTGAAGATAACACAGTTGCCGACGCGCGACGCCTCATGCATGGTCCTCAAACTTGCCACTGGAGCTACCCATGAGCCTTCGCGCGCTTCGCTTTGCCTTCATCTTCGCCCTGGGTCTACCGGCCCACCTACCGGCGCAGGCTTTTGCCGGTCCGCCGCCCGGTCGACCGAACGCGGGGCGCTACGCGCCGGTGGAGCGTCAGCGGGCTGGCGCTGATCCCCTGCAAAAATGGGCCAACAGCGGCTATCACTACTGCGACGCCAAGATCCTCGGCAAGCTCTGGCGCACATCTACGTTTCAGGCCAAGAAGGTCGCGGGACGCAAGATGAACCGCGGCGACTTCACTGGCGTGCGTCGCGACATCATGAGCGCCCGCAAGCTCGCCGTGCGCTACCCAGCCAACGCCTGCACCTACCACGAGGCCGGATACACCTACGCGGACGCGGAGTACCTCGCCGGCGTCTGGCAGGTGCCGGTCGGGCAGGCCAAGACGACGATCCGACGCAAAGTGCTCATGGGGCAACACTTCCGCGTCCGAAAGCTGCTCGATCGTCGTGGCACCCGTGGCGGTGCGCACCATGTGCCCATGCAGCGAGGCGTGGCACCCGCGCCGGCGCCAGCTGTACGGCACTTCGCCGCCCGCTCTGGGCAGACCGCGCGCAAGGCCTTTTTTGGCGCGGGTTATGGCTACTGTGACGCCAAGGCGTTGGGCGCCATGTGGCGGAGCTCACCCTTCATGGCCAAAGCGATGGGCGGGTATGTGCTGCTGGGCGGCGGTCAGAAGACCCTGCAGGGTTCGCTCCACATGTCGCGCAAGCTCGCCGGCCGCACCCGCAAGGGCGTCTGCACCTTCTCCGAGGCTGGTTTCAGCCCCAACGACGCCGCGAATTTAGGCCGCGCGTGGGGTGTGAGCCCGAGCCAGGCCCGAGCGCGCGCTGAGCAGAAGCTGCTCTGGGGCGGTGAACGCGGCCTGCGCAGTATGCTCACCCAGCGCCACCGCTAGGCGGTCGTCGTGGCCGACACACCCTCAGCGCCCACACCTTCAGCCTCCACACCCTCAGCCACCTGCGATGCGGACGCCAGCTGGCCAACGCTGGGTTGGCGGATCGGCGTCGAGGTCGAGCTGCTCGCGCCGCTGGGCGTCAACCGTGAAGACCTCGCCCTGCGCCTCGCCGCAGGGGCCGGCGGCGCGGTCACCCGCTATTTCCATCCGCAGACCGAGCCGAGCCTCGCGCCGGGTGTCGAGGTGTTCGACAACCTCACGCTCGGCTTCCGCGTCACTGACGCGACCGGCGCGTGGCTGGCCAGCTGCGTGGACGATCTCACGCTGCAGGACGACCTGGACCGCGGGGCGCCCTCCAAACCGGGCTGGTTCCGCGTCGTCAGCGATGACCGCCGCCTGCTGCTCTTGACCGCCCAACTCGGCCGGGCCGACGGCTCGCTGGCGGATGCCCTCGACCCAGTCGCGGCGGCGTTTGGGACTGAAGCGGCACATTTTCCGGGCGGGTTGATGCGCGTCTGCGACCAGAGCGGCGCGCCTGTGGTCATGGGCGCCACGCTGCCGGGCGAGCGCGAGCGACCGTGCGAGCTGGTCACCGCGCCGCTGGACGCCGACCACGGCGCGCGCCTCGACACGCTGCTGCAGTCTGCGCGCGCGCTAGGGTTCACGGTGCCGCGAGAGGCGGCGACCCACGTCCACTTCGACGCGACGGCGCTGCACAACGGCCACGCCATCCGCAACTTGGTGCGGCTGTGGCAGACCTGGGGGCCGACGCTGAAGACCCTGGTCGGCACCAACCCCGCCTGTCGCCAGCTCGGCGACTGGCCTGACGGGCTGGTGCCGTGCGTCGAAAACGCCGAGTTTGTGGGCTCGCCGTGGCCTGAGGTACGTGAGTCGCTCGAAGAGGTCGGGCTGTCGAAGTTCTGCGACCTGAACCTGAGCCATCTCGCGCTTGAGCACCCAGCGAAAGATACGATCGAGGTGCGGGTGCTGCCCGGCATGATCGACACCGACGAGATCTTGCTGTGCGCCGCGCTGTTTGAGGCGCTCCTGCACCACGCCTGCGCTGAGGCGACGGTGGAGCGGCTACCGCGGCGGCGCTTTCGGCTGCGTCAAGCGCGGGCCCTGCTGCAGGCCCTGCCGCTGGCGGCCGAGGTTCGAGACTACTGGCTGGCCGTCGCCGAAGCGCGCGGCTAACGCCTATTTCGTGTGCTCCAAGCGCACCAGCTTGGCGTCGGCGTTGTCGCCCCAGCCCTTGCCATACTCGATCAGGTAGATGGCGCCGTCAGGTCCCACCGCGGCGTCCACCGGGGACAGCAGCTCGATCTTCGGCGCGACATCGACGATCGCCAGCACCTCGCCCTTATCATCGAAGCGGATCTCCTTGATCCAGCCGCGCATCCAGTCCATCCACATCACCGAACCATCATAGTAGGCCGGCAAATCAAGCTCTCCGCCGCGGGGATGGTAGACGGTCGCCATCATCGCGGCGCGGCCCTTGAACGCCTGGATGGCGCCAAAGCTCGTCGAATCGCCGTAGGGGTACCAGACAGTCGCCGCGCGGGCAGGCGGCAGGGTCGTGACGCCGGTGTTGTTGGGCGAGTCGTTGGTGGGCTTGGCGCAGTCGTACGTGCCCTTGCTCTTCTTGGTGGCAAAATCCCAGTCCTCGTACGCCTTGTTATCGCCGATGCAGTACGGCCAGCCATAGTTTCCGGCGGTTTTGGCGTGGTTGATCTCGTCGTAGCCCATAGGACCGCGGTCGGGGGCGTCCTTCTCCGCGTCGGGCCCGGTCTCGCCCCACCACAGCTCACCTGTCTTCGCGTCGACGACCATCCGAAAGGGGTTGCGCACGCCCATGATGTAGATCTCGGGGCGGCCCTCCTTCGCCGTGAAGAGGTTGCCCGGCGGGATGTCGTAGCCCTTGGCCGTGGGTTTGATGCGCAAGATCTTGCCACGGAGGTCCTGACTATTGGCCGATGTCCGCTGGGCGTCGTAGTGCTCCTGGCCCTTGAGCTCGTTCGTCGGGGCGTAGCCGTCCTGCTTCCAAGGGTTGGTGTCATCACCCGTGGACACATACACCAAGCCGTTGGCGTCGATGGCCACCGATCCGCCCGAGTGACAGCACTCGTCGCGCTGCACCGGCACGTCGAACAGCGTCAGGCTGGTCTTGGTGTCGAGCTTGCCGGCCTTGATGGTGAAGCGAGACAGGCGGTTGACCTTCGGCGTCTTCACCGAATGGTAGAGGTACACGTGGCCAGACGTCGCAAAATCGTTCGCCAACGCGATGCCGAGCAGGCCGTCTTCATGGCTCCCCTCCACGTCGAGCTTGCCGATCTCCGTCAGCTGCGAGGTCGTGGGATCCCACTGCAGAAGACGCCCGGCTTTCTCGAGCACGTAGACCTTGCCATCGGGGCCAACGGCCAGCTCGGTCGGGCTCTTGAGCGGACCGGCGAGCTTCGTCTTCTTCCAGCGATCGTGAATCGTCGCGGTGCAGTCGCCCGCCACCGCGCCGCCCGCCCAGGCCAACCCGCCCATCACGTGGCCGACAAAGGCATCATCGGCCCACGCCGCCTTGCTGTGGCCACCCGCGGTGTACCAAGAGCGGCCACCCTCGTAGGGCTTGCACCAGGCGTGGGGGTGGTCGTGGCCCATCGCGCCGTCCTTGACCGTCGCGAGCACGTGCACCGAGCCGCGCGGGTTGGTCTTGAACGCGTACCACTCCTCTTTCCGCTGCCAGCGGGCCGGCAATCCAGCCGTTGAGGGGTGGACGCGGTCGAGGACCTGCACCTGGCCGTCCGTGTCGGCGGCGGTGTGATCCTTGAAGTAGGCGCCAACGAGGCCGCCATAAAACTTCCAGTCGTACTCGGTGTCAGCGGCGGCGTGCACGCCGACATAGCCGCCGCCCGCCTTGATCCACGCCTCAAAAGCGGTCTGCTGGTCGGCGTCGAGCACGTCGCCGGTGGTGTGGACAAACGCGACGACGTCAACGCCCTTGAGCCCGTCGGCGGAGAAGGTCTTGCTGTCTTCCGTCGCGGTCACGGTCCAGCCCTTGGCCTCGGCGGCCTTGGTGAGGGCGGCGGTCGCGTCGGCGATGGAGTCGTGTCGGAACCCGGCGGTCTTGGTGAAGAGCAGCACCGTCAGCTTCTTGGCGACGACGTCCTGGGGCGCTGTGTCCGCCGAGCCACTATCGACAGGCCCAGCGTCCGCGGCCGATGTCGTGTCGACGGCGGCAGCGTCGGTCGTCGCAGCGGGCGTCTTTTTGTCGTCATCGCCGCCACACGCGGTGAGGGTCGCGGCGAGGGTCCCGATGAGCGTCAAGGACAGAACGAGGAGAGAAGACTGGCGCATCCGATGCTCCAAGGCAGGCGAGTCAGGTGGAAACGTGACCCTACTCGGCCCGCGATCGCGCCGCAACTGGGAGTGGTCCTTCGTGTTCAAACCGCCTCTCCGCCGCGGCGTGCTTTGACGACCTCCCACGCCGAGGCTACAACCCACAGCGGCGGGGATGCGTCGCTGCGCGCCTGCGTCTGTCATCCGGCCGGCGACGTCGCTTGCGCGCGGCAGACGGCCGCAAGGGCGACACTGCACGGAGCGGACCCGACGTGGCCGCTACCAGGAGTCTTTATGGTCAAGCTGCAAGATCCCCGCCCCGCCCTCGCCGAGCTGCTCAAGACCCGCATCCTGGTGATGGACGGCGCGACGGGCACGATGCTGCAGCGGATGGAGCTCGTCGAGGCGGACTTCCGCGGGCAGCGCTACGCCGACCACCCCGGCGAGCTGATGGGCGCCAATGATCTGCTCTGCCTGACCCGACCCGACGCGGTCCGCGCGGTGCATGACCTGTACCTCGACGCGGGCGCCTCGCTGATTGAGACCAACACCTTCAACGCCAACAGCTACAGCCTCGCGGACTATGGCTTGGCGCACGAGGTCTACATCATCAACAAGGCCGGCGCGGAGGTGGCTGCGGCGGCGGCGGCCTCCTATACGGCCCAGAATCCGGCCCAGCCGCGCTATGTGCTGGGCTCGATGGGGCCGACCAATAAGACCGCCTCGCTCTCGCCGGATGTGAACGATCCCGGTTTCCGCGCGGTCGACTACGACGGCCTCGTGGCCGCCTACGCCGAGCAAGCCCGCGGGCTGATCGACGGTGGCGCGGATGTGCTGCTCGTCGAGACCGTGTTCGACACGCTCAACGCCCGCGCCGCGCTTTTTGCCATCGACGCGCTGTACCGCGACGGCGCCAAGCGGCTGCCGGTGATGGTGTCGGGCACCATCACCGATCTCTCGGGTCGCACCCTGTCGGGCCAGACTGTCGAGGCGTTCTTGCAGTCGGTCAGCCACTTCCCCCTGCTCGCCGTCGGGCTCAACTGCGCGCTGGGCGGCGCCGAGATGCGGCCGTTTATCCAAGCTTTGAGCGAGAGCTGTGAGACGCTGGTGTCGTGCTATCCCAACGCTGGGCTGCCCAATGATCTGGGCGGCTACGATGAGGGTCCCGACGAGACGGCGGCGTTCATCCGCGATTTTGCCGAGGCTGGGTTTGTGAACCTCGTCGGCGGTTGTTGCGGAACCACGCCGGACCACATCCGCGCCATCGCCAAGGCCGTCGCTGATCTCTCGCCCAGAGTCGCCCCCGAGCTGCCCAAACGCCTGCGTTTGTCGGGGTTGGAGCTGTTTGAGAAGGTGCCCGAGATCAGATTCATCAACGTCGGCGAGCGCACCAACATCGCCGGCTCCGCACGCTTTGCGCGGTTGATCCGCGACGGCGACTACGACGCCGCTGTGGCGATCGCCCGGAGCCAGGTCGAAGGCGGCGCGCAGATCATCGACGTCAACCTCGACGACGGCTTGGTCGATGGCCCCGAAGCCATGACCCGTTTTCTCAACCTCATCGGCGCCGAACCCGACATCGTGCGGGTGCCGGTGATGGTGGACTCGTCTGATTTCACCGTCATCGAGGCCGGCCTCAAGTGCCTGCAGGGCAAAGGCGTCGTCAACTCGATCAGCCTCAAAGACGGAGAGCCGCTGTTCCTCGAGCGCGCCCGCCTCATCCGGCGCTACGGCGCGGCGGTCGTCGTCATGGCGTTTGACGAAGACGGGCAGGCCGACACGTTGGACCGCCGCGTCGCCATCTTAGAGCGGGCGATCGGGCTGCTGGTGACCGAGGTCGGCTTCCCCGAAGAGGACATCATCCTCGACCCCAACGTGCTCACCGTCGCGACGGGCATGAGCGAGCACGACAGCTATGCGCTTGATTTCATCGAGGCGACGCGCCGGCTCAAGGCGAGCCACCCGCTCATCACCATCTCGGGCGGCATCAGCAACATCAGCTTCTCCTTTCGCGGTAACCACGGCGTCCGCGAGGCGATGCACGCGGCGTTTTTGTTCCACGGCATCGAGGCGGGTCTGGAGATGGGCATCGTCAACGCCGGCAAGGTGATGCTCTACACGGACGTGCCACCCAAGCTGCTGACCCATGTCGAAGACGTGCTGATGCATCGCCGCGCTGACGCCACCGAGCGCCTGATCGACATCGCGGCGTCGTTTCAGCTGAAAAAAGGCGAAGCGCCGAAGGACCAGGACGCGTGGCGCGCGCTGCCGACCAACGAGCGGCTGAGCCACGCGCTGGTGCATGGCAACGACAAGTTCATCGAGGCGGACACGGCTGAGGCGCTGGCGGCGCTGGGGCGGCCGATCTCGGTGATCGAGGGGCCGCTGATGGCCGGGATGGGCGTGGTCGGCGACCTCTTTGGCGCCGGCAAGATGTTCCTGCCGCAAGTGGTGAAGAGCGCGCGGGTGATGAAGAAAGCCGTGGCGTGGTTGATGCCCTACCTCGAGGCGGAGCGCTTGGAAGCCGAGCAACGCGGGGAGGCGGCGCAGCGGGCCAAGCGGGTGCTGATCGCGACGGTGAAGGGCGACGTGCATGACATCGGCAAGAACATCGTGGCGGTGGTGCTGCGCTGCAACGGTTTTGAGGTCATCGACCTGGGTGTGATGGTGCCGGCGGCGAAGATCTTGCAGGCGGCCGTGGCCCACGAGGTCGACGTGATCGGGCTGAGCGGGCTGATCACGCCGAGCCTGCACGAGATGGTGCACGTGGCCAACGAGATGCAACGGCTGGGGATGACGGTGCCGCTGCTCATCGGCGGCGCGACCACGTCGAAGGCACACACGGCGCTGCGGGTGGAGCCGGCCTACAGCAACGGGCCGACGGTGCATGTGCTGGACGCGAGTCGGGCGGCTGGGGTGGTGAGCCAGCTGGTGTCGGAGACGCAGCGCGACGACTTTGTGGCGGGCGTGCGGGCCGATCTGGAGCAGGTGCGGCAGCGACGGGCGCGGCGGGCGGCGGTGAAGCTGCTGCCGCTGGGCCTCGCGCGGCAGCGTGGCGGCCGCGCTGAGGTGGCGACAGCGGACGTGCACGTGCCGCGGCGTCCGGGCATCACGGCGCTGCCGGACTTCCCTCTGACCGCGCTCATCGACCGCATCGACTGGGCGCCTTTTTTTGCCAGCTGGCAGCTGCGAGGCTCATTTCCCGGCATTTTGGCGCACCCGCAGATGGGGGAGACCGCGACCAAGCTCTACGCCGACGCGCGGCGGATGCTCGCTCAGATCGTGGACGAGCGGTGGCTGCAGGCGCGCGGCGTGGTGGGCTTGTTCCCGTGTAACCGGGTCGGCGACGACGTCGAGGTCTACCGGCTGAGCGAGACGGGCGAGGTGCAGCTGGAGACGCGCGAGGTGCTGCATTTCCTGCGGCAGCAGCGCGACAAGGGCGCCGGCAATCGCTCGCTGGCGGACTTCATCCTGCCAGTGGCAGACAGTGACGGGGTGCACGGTGATGGGGTGCACGGTGATGGGGCGGCGACCTGCGATTGGATCGGCGGGTTCGCGGTGACGGTCGGTCATGGCGTCGCCGAGCGGGCCAAGGCCTTTGAGACGACGCACGACGACTACGAGGCGATCCTGCTGAAGGCGCTGGCAGACCGGCTGGCGGAGGCCTTCGCTGAGCGGCTGCACGAGCACGTGCGGCGCGCGCTGTGGGGCTATGCGCCGGATGAAGCGCTCGACAACGACGCGATCATCGCCATGCAGTACCGGGGGATTCGACCCGCGCCGGGCTATCCCGCCTGCCCCGATCACACGGAGAAAGCGACCTTGTGGCGCCTGCTGGACGCGGAGGCGCGCACAGGCGTGAGCCTGACGGAGAGCTTCGCCATGTGGCCGGCGGCGTCGGTGAGCGGCTGGTATTTCGCCCACCCCAAGGCCCGCTACTTCGGCCTGGGTCCCATCGGTGAAGACCAGCTCGCGGACTACGCGCGACGGAAGGGCATGAGCCTGACGGAAGCGCGCCGCTGGTTGGTGGAGCACCTCTAGACGGCGAGGTGGAGAGCGACGGCCACGGCTGGCGCCGGCTAGTCGCGCAGGCGCAGCGTCATCTGGATGTCATCGACGACGGTGCCGTCGACCCGAAAGCAGTCCTGCAGACGCCCGACCTCCGCAAATCCCCGCGAGTGGTAGAGCGCACGCGCGGGCGTGTTGTGCGCAAAAACGCCGAGATCAAGCCAGATCAGCGAGGGTTGGCGGCGGGCCCACTCGGAGGCGGTGTCCAGCAAGAGGCCGCCCCAGCCAGCGTGACGGCAGCTGCGTTCGAGGCCCATCCCCAACGTGCAGCGGTGGAGCGCGGCAGGCAGCCCACCGCCCGTGAGGTCGACATGACCGACGATGCGGTCGCCTTCGTGCAGCGCCCAAGTGCGCACCCAGGCTGGCTGTGTGAGCAAGCGCGGCCACGTCGCGGCGCGGTGCTGCACGATGCGCTCGTAGGTCGGTAGATCCGCGGCGCTGTACGGCATGAAGATCACGTCACCGTCAGCACCGCTCTCTTGGCCATGGCGAACGGCGTGTTCGGCAAAGCGCGGCAAGTCCGCCAGCGTCAGCGGCCTCGCGGACAGGGTATACGGGCTGTTCGGAATGGTGGCCTGCATCTCGCGCTCCAACCTGAGGACGCTGGGTCAATCGCTGGCGCCCATGGTGTGAATCGTCATGACGTTGCGCGCCCGGGGAAAACGCGCGTTGCCAATGACCATCACCACCTCCTCGCCGATCTCCACTTGTCCGGTGTTGAGCAGCGCCTCCTCGGCGACCAGAAACAGGTCGTCGAGCGTGTACGCCGGCTTGATGAGCAGCGGCGTCACCCCCCACACCAGCTGCAGGCGATTGACGACGTCGCGGTCCGACGTCAGCGCGAAGATCGGGACGTTGTTGCGGGCTTTGGAGACGTAGATCGCCGAAGATCCAGTCCAGTTGAAGATGACGAGCGGGCGATTTCCTGCGCGCGCCGCGTAACAAGCCGCGCGCAGGATCGTACCGAGCCCCGTGTGATCCTTCTCCGGGAAGGCGTCGGCGCGCGTCTCCGCCAAGAACGGCGAGCTCTCCACCTCGCGCGCGATGGTGTCCATCACCTGCACCGCTGCGACCGGATACAGCCCAATCGACGTCTCGCCGCTCAGCATCACCGCGTCCGTGCCATCGAGGATCGCGTTCGCCACGTCGGTGGTCTCGGCGCGGGTCGGTCGGGGATTTCGCTCCATGCTGTCGAGCATCTGGGTCGCCGTGATCACGATGCGATGGCGCAAAAAGGCCGCTCGGATGATGCGCTTTTGGTAGACTGGCACCTTCTCCAGGCTCACCTCCACGCCCAGATCGCCGCGCGCCACCATGACGCCCTCGCTGACGTCGCAGATCTCGTCGATGTTGGCGACAGCGGTCGGCTTCTCGATCTTGGCGATGACGGGCACCACGCAGCCGAGACGCGCCATCTCCTGCTTGAGCAACAGCACGTCCGCGGCGCGCTGCACGAAGGAGAGCGCGACGTAATCGACCCCCGCCTCCAGACCCACGGCCAGATCGTCGCAGTCCTTCTCGGTCAGCGCTGGGATGGACAGCGCGATGCTCGGCAGGTTGATGCCCTTATGCGAGCCCAGCGCGCCGCCCTCCGTCATGCGCACATCCACCTCGGCCGGGCGCAGGTCCTTGCGAATCGCCGTGACGACGCCGGACAGCAGCCCGTCGGCGAAGAGCACGTCCGTCCCCACCACCACGTCGTCGGCCATCTGGGGATAGGTCGTGCCGATGCGCAGCCCGCTCGCCTGCAGGGTGGCGTCCATGACCACGGTCAGCACGTCGCCCGTGCGCAGCTGCGTCGGCACATCGGCAGGACCGGTGCGCACCTTGGGACCCTGCAAGTCGAGCAGAATCGCCACCGGTCGGTCGAGCGTCGCGGCGACCCGACGCACACGCGCCACCTGACGGCGAATGGAGGCGTGATCGGCGTGGGAACAGTTGATGCGACACACGTCCACACCCGCGACCATGAGCTGCGTGAGCACGCCTTCATCCCAGCACGCAGGGCCCAGGGTCGCGACGATCTTCGTTTTGGTTTCATAGGGTCGGGTGGTCATGACACCTCCTGGAGTCGGCTCGGGCGGCGGAGACTACGCCAGAGAGCCCGAATTATCCGGGTTTTGGCGCGAATTCTGTTGGACTTGAGCTGGGTCCTAGGCTGGAGGCGCAATCCTACCGTACGCTGGGGCAACCATCCGTAGCGACGAGACATCCCTGAGGAGACCAGCCATGAGCGAGCAAGACAACAAGTTCACGTACCCAGGCGCTGAGACGACGGTGATGTGGGACGGCAACCTCTGCATCCACGTCGGCGAATGCGGTCGTTCGAGCGGCGGGCTCTTCGTAGGCGGCCGGCAGCCGTGGTGCCAACCCGATGTCACGAGCCTCGAAGACGCCGTGGAGGTCGTGGAG
>CALENB010000298.1 GCA_937910235.1 uncultured Myxococcales bacterium
ACGGTTGCTCAAGACCGTGAAGAAGCTGGGTTGGAAGCGGAGCAGCGCGAAGGAGGATCGGCTTGTGATCTTCACGGAGCGGCGCGAGACCCTCGATTTCTTGGCTGCGCAGCTGCCCGAGCTGCTGGGCCTCAAGGACGGCCAGGTCGAGATTCTCCATGGCGGCCTCTCCGATGTGGAGCAGCAGCGCATCGTCGAAGACTTCGGTAAGACCCAGGCCAAGGTGCGCTTGCTGCTGACGACGGATGTCGCCTCGGAAGGCTTGAACCTGCATTACCTCTGCCATCGGTTGATCCACTTTGACGTGCCGTGGTCGCTCATGGTGTTTCAGCAGCGCAACGGTCGCGTCGACCGCTACGGCCAGACCGACGCGCCCCAGGTGGTCTATCTGCTGACGGAGTCTGTTAACGAGACGCTGCGGGGCGATATGCGGATCCTTGAGCTGCTCATCACGAAAGACGACCAGGCCCGCGAGAACATCGGGGATCCCTCGGCCTTCATGAACGTCTTCGACATCGAGGCGGAAGAGCAGCTCACCGCGCTGGCGATTCAGGAGCGGATCTCGCCGGAGGCGCTGAGCGCCCAGTGGGACCAGAACCTGGATGATCCCTTCGCCCTGCTGCTCGCCGATGGTGAGCTGGAGCTGGACGAAGCCGCGCCGACGCAGACGCCACCCAGCTTGTATCGGGACGACTTCGACTTTATGGCCGAGGGGCTGGAGCGTCTGAAGGAGCTCGGCGGCCTCAAGTCCGAGACGCGGCGCGACGACCGGCTCATCGAGTTCAAGTGGCCGGCGGACCTGAAGCGACGGTACAGCAAGTTCCCCCGTGAGGCGCGGCCGACGGATGGCATGGTCCTGTTGACCGCGCGGCCTGAGCGCATGCAGCAGGCGCTCGTTGACGCCCGCGGCGAGGACACCGCTTGGCCCCAGCACCACTACCTCTGGGCCAACAGCCCGGTGCTGCACTGGATGATGGATCGTGCCCGCGCCGAGTTTGGTCGGCACACCGCGCCTGTGCTCATGCTGGACGCGCTGGTGCCGGACGCGCTGGGAGCGGCGTCGCGGCGTGCGATTGTCATCTCCGGCTTGCTGCCCAATCGGCGCGGACAGCCGCTCGTGCATCAGTGGTTTGTGGCGCATTTCGACGACACCCGGCTTGCGCGTGTGGAGCCGTTCAGCGATTTCGTGCGGGACACCAAGCTCCAAGGCCGCGACCTACCGAATAAGGGCAACCCGCTCGATACGGCGGCGCTCGAAGCCCTGTTGCCAGCGGCCGTGGACGCCGTGCGAAGCCGCGTTCTCAAGGCGAAAGACAGCTTCGACAGCACCATGCTGCCCCGACTCGCTGAAGAGACCACGCGGCTGGCGACCCTGCGAGAGCGACGTTTGGAGGTCATCGCGGCGCGCTACGCCAAGCGCACCGGTCCGGCCAGCGAGCAGAAACGCGAGGCGGCTGAGCGGCGGGCGCGCGCACTTTTTGACCAGCACGAGGCGTGGGTGACAGAGTCGATGCGGACGGCCAAAGAGCCCTTTCTCCAAGTGATCGCCGCGTTCGTCGGAGGCAGCCGATGATCGGGATCGAGAACGTCAACGAGTTCTATACCCACCACTACCTCGCGGCGATCCTCGGCGGCGACGTGAAGCCGCATCTGGTGCGCTGGCGGGAGGCGGCCAAGGCGGCTGCAGCCCAAGACGCCCCAGCCCAAGATGCCCCAGCCCAAGATGTTGGCGCCGACGCTGGCGACGCTCAGACCCCTTGGCGACAGCTTGACCGCCTTCAGCAGCCCTACTTTCGCCATCGTGAGCGGCTGCAGCGGTTGCGTTCGGACGACGACCGCGTCGCGGCACACTTCGAGATGACCAGCAGCCTGCTCGAGGCGCTGGGCTACGACGTGGCCCCGTGTTTTGGCTACGTCGGCGCGGGCGCGTTGCCGCTGCTCGCCGCGTTCAAGCGGGGCGATGGCGCGCCGCTGCTGTGGCTGCTCCCCTTGGCCAGCGCTTGGCGGCAGCAGGCTGATCAAGTCGACCCGACTAGCCTCGACGGTCGGGTCGCCGTCGACGACACCGATGCCGGGGGAGGCGATCTTCTGGAGCGACCGCTGCTCGCGCGGCAGCAAAACGTGGTCGGCTTGGATGGCAGCGTCCCGACACCTCAACCCGACGACACCCTACCCAATGCCGAGCCGGCCGCGGTGGTCACGGGTTCGAGCGCCGAGGCCCTGATCACCGAGGCCTTCTCTCTGGATGAGGCGCCGCGCTTTGTGCTGCTGCTCGGTGATGACGAGTGGATCTTGGCGGACCGCAGCAAGTGGGCCGAACAGCGGCTGCTGCGCTTCGATTGGGTCGAGCTGCTCGGTCGCCGCGACACGGCCACGCTGGAGGTGCTCACCGCCCTGCTGCACCGCGAGACGCTG
>CALENB010000299.1 GCA_937910235.1 uncultured Myxococcales bacterium
CTGCTGGATGCTGCTGTTCGGTCGCTGATTTTTTCGTGGTGGACGAAACGATGATCAAGGCCGTCCATGTGCGCGTAAAATCGGTCCACCAGCGCGCGCACGCCAGCGTCCCCGCCAAGCGCCTCATAGGGGGTCTCGGGTGTGCTCATTCGAACCTCTCGGGGGACATAGACGACCGAAAACGTCCTCGATGTTTTTTTTCCAGACGCGACAGCGCTCCGTACCGCTACGACCGACTTGATTTGGATCAAGACGAGTCTGGTCCGCGATCCTAACCATAGGTGCGGCGGATTGTCGCAGCTGTTGCGGCCCGCTTCACCCAGCGCCGTGCTGGAGGCGCATCCGAGGGGATGCCCTACCGGACGGACGGAGGAGCCGTCATGACTGACTCGCACGATTCGAAGAACCAAGACCTGACCTCGCCCGACGAGGGCACGCCAGAGGGCCGCCGCACGTTTCTCACTAAAATGGCCGTCATTGGCGGAGGCGTCGTCGCTGCGACGGCCTGCGCAGAGAAGACGACCGCCAAGCGTGCGCCCGCCGCACCAGCGACGAAAGCGCCGCCACCACCGCCCGTTGCCGCGGCTGCACCTGCAGAAGAGGCCGGTCACACGGGCTTGTCGGCGGAGGTGAAGCCAGGTCAGCTCGACGACTACTACGGGTTCTGGAGCGGCGGGCAGTCCGGCGAGATCCGCATCGTTGGCGTGCCGTCGATGCGCGAGCTCAAGCGCATCCCGGTGTTCAACCGCGACGCCGCGACGGGCTGGGGCGCCACCGACTTCAGCAAGAAGCTGCTCGGCGGCCGCATGTCGGGCGACACCCACCACGTGCACCTCAGCTACAAGGACGGCACCTACGACGGCCGCTACGTCTTTGTGAACGACAAGGCCTCGGCCCGCCTCGCCCGCGTCAGCTGCGAGACGATGGAGGTCGACCGCATCGTCGACATTCCGAACTGTCAGGGCACCCACGGCATCTTCCCGCAACGCCACAAGACCGGCTACGTCTTCTGCAACTCCGAGTTCCGCACGCCGCTGCCCAATGACGGCAAAGACATGATGGACCCGAAGAAGTACGGCACGCTGCACACCGCCATCGACGGTGAGACCATGGAGGTCAAGTGGCAGGTCATGGTTGAAGGCAACATGGACCTGTGCGCCACCGACTACCAAGGGCTCTACAGCTTCGCCATCTGCTACAACTCTGAGGGTGGCGTCACGCTCGAAGAGATGATGGGATCGGACCGTGACCACCTCTACGTCTTCAACATCGCGGCCTGCGAAAAGGCCGTAAAAGAGGGCAAAACCATCACCATCGGCGACTCGAAGGTGCCGGTTGTGGACGCCCGCGGCAAAGACGGCCCGTTTGTGCAGCGCGTGCCGGTGCCGAAGAGCCCCCACGGCGTCAACATCAGCCCAGACGGCAAATACGCGATGTGCGCCGGCAAGCTCTCGCCAACCGTGACGGTGGTGCAGCTCGACAAGTTGGCGGACGTGTTCGCCGGCAAAATCAAGCCGCGTGACAGCGTCGTCGCTGAGCCCGAGGTCGGTCTCGGACCGCTCCACACCGCGTTTGACGGCCGAGGCAACGCCTACACCTCGATCTTCATCGACTCGGTCATCACCAAGTGGAACATCGACAACGCCATCGCCGCGTTCAAGAGCAAGGACGGCAAGACGCCGAACCCCATCGTCCAGAAGATCGACGTGCACTATCAGGTCGGCCACACCAACGCCTCCATGTCGGAGACGAAGGACGCCGACGGCAAGTGGCTCGTCGCGCTCTGTAAGTTCTCGAAGGATCGCTTCTTGAACGTCGGCATGTTGCACCCGGAGAATGATCAGCTCATCGACATCTCCGGCGACAAGATGCTGCTGGCGCACGATGGTCCGACGTTCAGCGAGCCCCATGACTGCGTGATCGTCAATAAGGCGCTCATTCACCCCAAGAAGATCCAGCCGCGCACCGATCCGCGCTTCCGCGAGTACGAGGCGTGGGCCAAGGAGGACGGCGTCGACCTGCTCAAGGACAACAAGGTCATCCGCCGCGCTGACGGCACCGTGCGGGTCTACATGACCAGCCAGGCGCCGAACTACGGCATGCGTGACTTCAAGGTGAAGACCGGCGAGACGGTGCAGGTCATCGTCACCAACCAGGACAACGTCGAGGACCTGAGCCACGGCTTCTGCATGTCGCTCCACGACGTCAACTTCCTCGTCAACGCCAAGGACACCAACTCCATGACCTTCAAGGTCGGGAAACCCGGTGTGTACTGGTACTACTGCCCCTGGTTCTGCCACGCCCTGCACCTTGAGATGCGCGGCCGCATGATCGTCGAGGCGTGAAGTAACGCGACGCGGCGGCGGTCTCCCCTGTCCGCCGCGCCGCAGCTTCCTGCAGCAGCTCGCGAGTCCCCAACTGCCTCGCTTGCGATCCCTGGAGTTGAGAGGGCGGTTCGCGCCGTGGCGACCGCCCTCTCTCCTCATCGACCCGCCAGATCGCTTCACTCGTGTTCCGCTCGTGTCTGGCGCAGTCCTGCCCAGTTCCCCAGCGACTTAGCGCCGTCCGCCGCCGCGCTCCCCCGCGCCTCAGCTTGACCTTGGTCAAGCGCCAAGCCTCATCGTGACCTAAATTAGTCCTGCATTGGCCCGCGACCTGCCATGGAGCCAACCGTGATCTCAGTCCATCTCCACCTTCGCCGGTCCGTCTGTGTGGCGCTGCTGTTGCTCGCTGTCGTCGCGACCGTGACGCGATCGCGCGACGCTGCGGCGCGCACAGAAGCGCCGACCACGCTCGACTGTGCCGTGTTGCCTTGCGCCAACGTGCTGCCGGGAGCCGTGCGGTTCGAAGCTGTGCCCAACTCGCCGTACCAGGCTGGCGTCAACAAGGCTGGCAAACGCATCGGCTGGGTCGCGATGTCGACCGATGTGGTGGATATCGACGCCTATAGCGGCAAACCACTGGTGACCCTCGTCGGCATCGACGGCAAGGCCGTGTTCACGGGCGCGACCGTCGTGCACCACAGTGAGCCGATCTTGCTCGTCGGTATTCCGCTGTCTGCGCTGCAGGAGTTTGTGGGCTGGTACGCCGGAAAACCGGTCTCTACGCGGGTGGTTGTCGGTCGCTCAAGCAAGCCAGGCGCCATCGCGGTCGACGCGATCTCGGGCGCGACGGTGACGGCGCTGGCTCAGAACCAGACCGTGCTCGCCACTGGCCGCAAGATGGCGACAGACGTCGGCGTGCTCGCTGCGGCGAAGGGGGCGACCGGCAAGTTCATCGTCACAGACAAGGTGCTCTCCTGGGCAGAGCTTGAGCAGGCTGGCGTCTTCGGGCGGCTCTTTGTGAGCGAGAAGCAGATGGGCAGCACGCAGCCTGGGGCCGATCAGGGGCAGTTCATCAACCTCTGGTTCACGCTCGCAGATCCGCCGCAGGTCGGTCGCGCGCTGCTGGGCGATATCGACTACCGATGGTTGATGTCGAAGAAGAAGAAAGACGAACACCTGCTCGTGATTCTAGGCGTCGGTTCGAGCTCGTTCAAAGGCTCCGGCTACGTGCGCGGCGGCATCTTCGACCGTGTCCGCGTCGAGCAAGGGCTGCGGCAGCTCATCTTCAGAGACCACGACCACCATCGCATGAGTGGGCAGGTGCCCGCCGTCGGCGCGCCGCGCTTCAAGGAGGCGGCCGTCTTCTTCACGCGTGGCGGCCAGCTGCACGCTGGCGAGCCCTTTGAGCTGATCTTCATGGGCAGTCGGTACGACGGAAAGGGCGGTTTCTCGCGCGAGTTTCACTCCTTCTCGGCGACACATCGGCTGCCCGACACGGTGTATGAGCGTCCGCCAGAGACGGTGCTCGAGGCGCCGGAGGCCATCTACATCCAGGCGTGGCGCAATCAGGGCTTCCGAGCCTACCTCGTGGCCTTCTTTCTGCTCGGAGTAGCCGGGCTCTTCGCTGGGCGTCGTTGGTTGACGGCGAGCATGGGACGACTGCACAAGATCCACACCTTCGTCATGATCTCCAGCGTCCTGATGCTGGGCGTCTGGCTAAAGGCGCAACCGTCTGTGACGCAGGTGCTCACGTTCATCGACGGCATCGTCCACGGCTTTCGTTGGGGCTTGTTCCTCAGTGAACCGCTGCTCTTCATCTCGTGGATCAGCATCGCCATCGTCACGGTCATCTGGGGGCGCGGCGTCTTCTGCGGTTGGACCTGCCCGTTCGGTGCCGGCACGGAGCTGCTGTTCAAGCTTGGGCGTCGGCTTCACCTGCCCGAGTTCGAGCTGCCAGACGCGGTCCACCTGCGGCTGCGCTACCTGCGCTACGTCGTCCTAGCGATACTGATCGGCACGTTCTTGTACTCGTCAGAGCTCGGCGAGCTGTTGGCTGAGGTGGAGCCTTTCAAGACGAGCTTCCTCGTCGCGCCGTGGACGCGCCACTGGGGATTTGTCGCGTGGTGGGGCACGCTGGTGACCTTGTCGCTGTTCTGGTGGCGGCCGTTCTGTCGCTACGTCTGCCCCCTCGGTGCGGCCCTCGCCCTACCCGGAAGTTTCCGCTTCAGCGGGCCGTATCGCCGCAACGCCTGCCAGTCCTGTAAGATCTGCACCAAGACCTGCGAGCCCAAGGCGATACGGCCCAACGGCAGCATCGATCCGCGCGAGTGTCTGTCGTGCATGGAATGCGAGAGCAACTACATGAGCGACACGGTGTGTCCGCCGCTGGTCGGCATCGATCGGCTCATGCGGCGGTCACAGGAGAAGGGTGTGCCGGTGAATCAGGACAAGCTCGACCGACTGTACAAGGATCGGGAGGACTGGAATGAGCGGACGCCGTAGCCCCTGGCGAATCCCTTGGTTTTCCGGGCCCGGAGGCGTCTCTCTGGTCGTGAAGGTGAGCGTGACGTTCGCCGTGACGTTCGCGCTGACGTTCGCAATCCTGGCGCTCGCCACCCAGGCAGCTCGCGCGACGACCTGGATCGTGGGGCAGGACGGGCGTGGTCTCATCGCGACGGTCGCCGCGGCGCAGAGCGGAGATCGTGTCGAGGTGCCCGACGGCGTGTGGAAGGGTCCGGTCGTCATCGACAAGGCCATCACGTTGGTCGGTACGGGTGGGGTCGTCGACGGGCAGGGCGACGGCATCACGGTCATGATCAGCGCCGCCGGCGCCATCGTCGCCGATCTCAAGATCCGCAACAGCGGCAGCACCCTCAGCGGACTGCCTCCCGACGCCTGCGTTCACGTCACCAAAACGGCGACGGGCGCCACCGTGCGCGGCTGCAAGCTTGAGAGGTGCGCGTTTGGCATCTGGGTCCACCAGACGGACAAGGCCCGCATCGAGCAGAACGTCGTGATTGGCATGGAGACCGGTCATCGATCCTACCGCGGCAACGGCATTCATCTGTTTGACGCCAGCCACCTCGTTGTGAGCGGCAACCGAGTCTCCGGCGGGCGTGATGGCATCTACGTCTCAGCGACGGAAGACAGCGTCATCGCCGACAACGTGCTCGAGCGCACGCGCTACGGCATCCACTACATGTACTCGATGGACAACACGATCCGGGGCAACATC
>CALENB010000300.1 GCA_937910235.1 uncultured Myxococcales bacterium
CGCGAGCTACCTCGCTGGGCGCATGGACACCCGCGTCACGCACCCCTCTCTGACGCTCGTCGATGATCCCTTCTTGCCCTGGGGGCTGCGCTCGCGCGAGTTTGACGGCGAGGGGTTCGCCAGCCAGCGCACGGTCCTCGTTGAAGACGGTGTGCTGCGCGCGTTCCTCACCAACTTGCGATCGGCCTCCCGCATCGGATGCGCCCACACCCGCTCGGCGAGTCGCGGCACCGGCGGCGCGCCCGGCGTGGCCGCGACACAGCTGCACATGGCGCCCGGAGACACCGATTTGGCGGGCTTGTTGCGCCAGATCGGCACCGGGCTGCTCGTCACCGCGACCATGGGCCACGGCACAGATCTGGTCACGGGGACGTACTCGCAAGGCGCGACGGGCCTGTGGTTCGAGGGCGGCGAGATTCAGTTCCCCGTCAACGAGGTCACCGTCGCGGGTGCCTTCGACGCGCTCATGCAGGGCATCGTCGCCCGCGCGGATGATGCCGACCCGTGGCGAGGCGTCTCAGCGCCCAGTTTTGCGGTCGAAAAGCTGACGGTGGCCGGCGCCGCTTAAGGCGTTTCAGGCTCTTGCCGAGCGTCACCACACCAGCCAGGATCGGCCCAACAGTTCGCGACGCGACAGCGGCTTGGCCCTGCGCAACGGAGACGACCATGCGCCTGAACACCACCCCACTCACGCAGAAGACCCGCACCCCCATGAACGTGATCCTCGGCCTTGTGCTGGCCGCTTTCCTGATCAGCCTCACGCCTGCGACGGCGCTGGCTAAGAAGCCGAACGCGTCGCAGCAACGCATGAAGGACTGCAACGCGAAGGCCAAGACCGATGGGTTGAAAGGCAAAGATCGCAAGACCTTCATGAAGGGCTGCCTGAAAAACCCGAACAAGAAGGCACCCGTCGCCAAGAAGCCGAAGGCCCCGAAGGCCCCGAAGGCCGGCAAGAAGAAAGCTGGCGCGACGAAGGCTGGCGCCAAGACAGGCCCCAAGAAGCCAAATCCGGCGCACGAGCGCATGCGCACCTGCAGCGCGACGGCCAAGAAAGACGGCCTCAAGGGCGCGGCCCGCAAGGCGTTCATGAAGACGTGTCTGAAGAAGAAGTAGCCGGCGCTAGCCAGCGCCCGTTTGGCTGGTGACGGCTTGCAGCACCCGCTGCGCCATCATCAGCCAGGCGTCGGCGCCCTTCGCGTCGCAGACCCACTCCGGTTTGTGGGACAGGGCCGCGGCGTGGCTATGCACGTCCGCGGTGCCGACAGTCAGCCCGAAACGCCCAGGAATCCAGAGTCCGACGTCGTTGGGTGCGTCGCCGATCGTCAAGATCTGATCGGGCTGCACGCCCCGCTCCGCGCTCACGCTCAGCACGGCCGCGCCTTTGTCGGGTGACTGCAAGCTGAAGTGAATGTGCACCGACGACCAGATCACAAACACATCGTGGGCCCGACCGCGCTCGGCCAACGCCGCGATCTCCGCATCGCCGCGGCCTTCGCGCAGAAAGGCGACGTCGCCCACTCGGCAGAACGCATCTTCCGCTAGGTGCAGCGGCGAGTTGGGCGCCGCGACCTCCGCAGCCACGCGGGTGAGCAGGGCGCGATCGGGCGGGTTCCACAGGGTGATCACGTCCTGATCCGGTCGCACCAGCACCGCGCCGTTCTCCGCGATCGCCTCGCGGACGCAGGGCAGATAGCGCGCCAGCCCGAGCGCCTCGCCTGCCGGTCGGCCCGTGACGGGGAGCACCTCCACGCCCGCGTCGGCCAGCTGCACGATGGCGGTGAGCACGTCCGCGTTGAGCTTGCCCTTGCGGGTCATGGTGCCGTCGATGTCGGTGGCGATGAGACGGATGCGGGCGAGCCGGTCGCGCGGTGCGTCAGCGAAGGGGCGTAGGGTCTGGCTCATGGATCCTCTCGGTGGACGTCACGCCCCGGGGGGCGCGCGGTGCATGGGGCCGACCAGCCGGCTAGCTCGCAGCCCGCTTCTTCAGCGTGCGGACCCGTTTGCGAATCCGTCGTGTGTCTTCAAAGCGACGGTCGTCGAGTTTGAGGTAGCGCTGGTACCACGTCAGCGCCTCGTCGCGTCGACCGGCGGCATCCAGCGCCTCGCCCCAACTCATCACCGCGATCGGATGCTGCGCGTCGAGTTGAACGGCGGCCTGCAGCTGCGCGAGCCCCTCCTCCAGCTTGCCATCGGCGAGCAGCGCGCGGCCGAGAACGACGTGGCTCTCCGCGATGGGCGTGATCAAGCCAAGATCAGCGCGGCCTTGCTCGATCGCAGCCACCACGCGGCTGTCCCCCTGCAGGCACGCTACACGCAGCGCCCGGGCGAGGGCGAACCCTGGGCGGTTGGCGAGCACTTGCGCCAGCAGGGCGTTGGCCTCGGCGTATTGGTGTCGCTGGGCGAGCGCGATGGCGAGGTTGTAGCGCAGCGTGCCGTGCTCACCGGCGATCTTGAGCGCGCGTTCGTAAGCGTCGATCGCGGCAGACCAGCGCCCGCGCCGCAGCCACGCGTTGCCCAGGTTGCCGAGCACGCGCGGATCTTTGGGCGCGGTGCCCAGGGCGTGTTCAAGCGCCTTGACGGCGGCCGCGTCCTCCCCGTTGCGCATGTAGAGCACACCGAGGTTCGACCACGCGCCAAAGAGGTTGGGCTCCAGCTCGGCCGCCCGGCGCAGATGACGCCGGGCCAGCGCGAAGCGGCGTTCGTCCATGTGCACAAGGCCCAGGTGATAGTGTGCCGCCGCCGACCGCGGATTGGACTTGAGGTGCCGCTCCAGCTGCGTCACCGCCGCAGCGAGGTCGCCAGCTCGTAGGGCGTTCCAGCCGTCCAGCAGGCCGCCTTCGAGGGGTTCTCGCGCGATGTTGC
>CALENB010000301.1 GCA_937910235.1 uncultured Myxococcales bacterium
ACCGGAGGGTCGGCGCTGAGGGGGAGCTGCGTCTTGTTGTGAAAAAACCTTGAATTTCTGGGTCTGTGGTGGTGTAAGGAGTGGATTGAGCGGCTCGGTGGAGGCCTTCCAACGTCCGATAACGAGTGTTATGTAAACTCGGCAGGGTGGCTCAGGGTGGAAGCGGCTTCATGCGGTTTATTTATGGCAGCGGGTGTACCGCAGGCCGGGGCCAAAAGCGGACATTTCTACTTTGGTATTATATAAATCCACGCGTAGTCTATCGAAAGAACGTAGTCTTGGCTGCTGATGATCCGCGTCATGACAGGCACATTTGGGGGGTTGACTTGAACACGGCTGCACTCCGCCTAAGCGGGCGCTTCAAATCGGTAGGCGTCGCGTTGGCACTCGCGTTTGGGTTGCTCCTCTCCTGCGGCGAGGGTCCCGCTGGACCCGCTTCTGACATCACATCTGCGCAGGACGTCACGTCTGATGGCGGCTTCGTCCCGTGCCAGGCTGATGGCGACTGCCCCAGCGCGTCTGCGCCCTGCCAGGAACGCCGCTGCGTCGCTGGCGCCTGCACGGTGGCGCCGCTGGCCCAGGGTTGGTGCAGCGACGGCAACCCCTGCACGGTGGAGGATAGCTGCCAAGCTGGCGTGTGCGTGTCTGGCGCCAACGGTTGTATGTGCGATTCCGACGTCGATTGTGCGAATAAGGGCGACGGTGATCAGTGCAAGGGCGCGCTTTACTGCGACATGAGCCACGTGCCGCACACCTGCCGCTTGAACGCTGCGAGCCTGGTCTACTGTCCGAAAACGGCCGGGACGCAATGCGCAGCGAACGCCTGCGACCCCACGACCGGCAAGTGCAAGCTCAGCGACCGCGTCGACGGCTCACCTTGTAACGACGCGAATCCATGCACCGTGGAGAGCGCGTGCAAAGCGGGAAAGTGCGTGGCGGCACAGGCCAGCTGGTGTCAATGCGAGGCGACCGCCGACTGCGCCGCCTTTGACGATACGAATGCTTGCAACGGTACGTTGTTCTGCGACACGACGACGTTCCCGCATGCGTGCCGCGTCAATCCAGTGACGGTCGTACAATGCCCATCGAACGATGACTCAGCCTGCCAAGCCAACACCTGCAACCCAACGACGAGCGCCTGCGCCATCGCGTCGGTTGCGGATGGAACGCCGTGTGACGACGGCGACGACAAGACGAAGAGCGAGGTGTGCAAAGCAGGAAAGTGCGTGGCGGGCACGAACATCACGATCTGCGCCAAGGCGACGGACTGCCCGGACGATGGCGACCTCTGCAATGGGCTGCCCTATTGCGACCTGAAGCTCGGCACGTGCGCCATCAACCCAGCCACAGTGGTGCAGTGCCCCTCTGCCGGCGACAGTGCTTGTCTCAAGAACACGTGTCAGCCAACCACCGCCAAGTGTGGGATGGCGACCGTCGCAAACACCACGCCTTGTGATGATGGCGACCCATGCACCCTTGGCGACTTTTGCCTCGCCGGGGAGTGTAAGGCTGGGATTTTCGGCTGTAAATGCACCACGGACTCCGAGTGCGTCGACAAGGACGACGGGGATAAGTGCAATGGCCTGCCCTACTGCGACAAACCCACGGGCAAGTGCGAGACCAACCCGGCGACCGTCGTGATTTGCAAGACTGTGAATGACACCGACTGCGTCAAGTCGACCTGTGTACCTGCGACCGGACAATGCCTCATGGCCGAACAGGTCACGGGCACGACCTGCGACGACGGCGATACGTGCACCAAAAGTGACTCGTGCACCGATGGCGCTTGCGGCGGCACCTTCGTTTGCACCTGCGGCTCGGACGCCGACTGCACAGACGACGGCGATCTGTGCAACGGCCTGCGATTTTGCGACAAATCCGACCCGAAAGGCCCCACGTGCAAAGATAACCCCGGCGCGCTCATCGTCTGCCCGACGGTTGATGACACCGCTTGCCTCAAGTCGACATGTGTACCCAAGACGGGACTCTGCCAGATGAAGACAGTGGCCGACGGCCTGCCGTGCAGCGATGGCAACGTCTGCACCAAGGGCGATTTCTGTGCCACCGGCAGCTGCAAGTCCGGCCAATCGAGCTGTGCCTGCCAGACCCACGCGGACTGCCTCACCTCCGACGACGGAGACTTCTGCAACGGCGTGCCCTTCTGCGACCTCTCTGGACCGAAGCCGAAATGCGTCGCCAACCCTGCCTCCGCGGTCTTCTGCCCGCCCCTTGGCAAGGGGCCGTGCCTCACCAATACATGCGTGCCGCAGACTGGAGCGTGCGTCACCAAGCCCGCGGCGAAGGGCACGAGCTGCGACGATGGCGACGTCTGTACCACCGCCGACGCCTGCGCCGCTGGCGCGTGCGTCGGTGGCAAGAACGCGAACTGCGACGACGGTGACGTGTGCACCGTGGACAGCTGCACGGCGCTCGATGGCTGCAAGCATGTCGCGGCCAATTGCAAAGACGGCAACGCTTGCACCGTCGACCTCTGCGACGCCAAGAGCGGCAAGTGCGCTTTCGACGACCAATCGCTGCAAGGCAAGGGCTGCGACGCCGATCAGAGCGGCTGCACGATCAATGACACCTGCGACGCCGGTACGTGCAAGGCCGGCGCCGCGGTCGAGTGCACGCTCGCGCTCAAGGCGTGTCAGGTCGCCGTCTGCGCGCCCCAGGGTAGCTCGTCATTCCAATGCGTCGCCAAGGCCGCCGCGAACGGGGCGCCCTGCGACGACGGCGCGCCCTGCCTCATCGGCGACGCCTGCGTGGGCGGCGCGTGCACCGCGGGCAAAAGCCACGCGCTATTCGCCCAGAACTACAACCTCGGCGCGCCGATCGCGCAGCCGCACGCGACCGTGGCGCTCGGCAGCGAAGGATACGCGCTCGTTGGTCATCAACGCGCCGCCGGCGGCAAGGCGCCGCAGGGGTGGTTCGTCGTCCGAGTCGACGCCGCCGGCAAGGCGATGTGGACACGCTTTGAGCCCTCGCAGAGCGGCGACGGAGCGGTCATCGCCGAGGCTGTCTGGGATGGCGGCAAAGGCGAGGTGGTCGTCGCAGGTACCTGGGACGGCAGCAAGCATCGCCGCGCTCGCGTGCTGCGCTACAAGGCAGACGGCAAGTCCGTCGTGTCCGACATCGGCTACGAGGCGCCAGGCGCCGACGTCAGCGTGGTCGCCGCGTCCGACGATGGCGGCGGCGGCGCGCGCTTGGTGTTGCAGCTGTACCCAGTAGGCGCGCCGTCGACCGGGAGCCTTGTGCGCGTCGCTGGCGGCGGCACGACGCTGAGCGCGTCGCCCTTTACGCTGGCGACGGCGACGACGCTGCACGCCGCCGCGGCGCGTCTCGATGGCGGCACGTTTGTCGTTGGCGAACGCAGCGTCGGCGGCGGCGCGACCCAGTCGCGGCTGATGGCGCTGACCAATGGCGGCGGCGTGCAGTGGTCACGCCCGGACGCCGCCGCGCAGACGCTTCACGACGTGGTAGCGCAGGGCGGCGACGCTGTGGTGGTTGGCGGCCGTGACGTTGGTGGCGTCGAGCATCACGTCGTGCTGCGCGTCGACGCAGCCGGCAAGACGCGCTGGACTGCGGCGCTGCTCTCGCCCGGTCGCTTCGAGGCCGTCGCCGCGCGCAGTGATGGCTCGATTGTCGCCACCGGCAGCGTCGGCAGCGGGACGCAGTCGAAAGTCGCCCTCTTCAACCTCGGCGCTTATGGCGCCGTGACCTGGGAACGGACGCTGGGCGTCGCGGCGCCGGCGCGCGGGGTCGCGCTCGACGCCTTGGCCAGCGGCGCGCTGGTCGTCGCGAGCGCGCGCGTGACCAAGACGATCCCCGGCGGCGTCAGCGAAGTCGACGCCGGTCTGCTGCGCGTCGACGCCTTCGGCCTCGCGAGCTGCTCGGCCTCGGGCGCCTGCTTTTCTGCCTCCCTCGCCAAATGCGACGACAATAAGGCGTGCACCAGCGACCTCTGCGACGCCAAGCTGGGCTGCGTGCACGTCGCCGCGACCGGCGGCTGCGATGACGGCAACGCCTGCAGCGACGGCGACTTCTGCAAGGCCAACGTCTGCGTCCCCGGCCAACCGGTGGTCTGCGGCGACCCCGGCCCCTGCAAGACCGCGAGCTGCGACGCCAAGCTCGGCTGCGTCATCAAGCTCGCCACGGCCGGCGACGCCTGTGACGATGGCTCCGCGTGCACAAAGGGCGACGTCTGCGACAGCAAGGGCGGCTGCGCCGGAAAAACCGTCAACTGCGACGATAAGCTCGCCTGCACGGCCGACGCCTGCGACGCCAAGACCGGCTGCACCCACAAAGGCCAGGACGCGCTCTGCGGCGATGACAACGACTGCACCGACGACGCCTGCGACGCCAAGCTCGGCTGCACCCACGCCGGCAACAGCGCGCCTTGCGACGATGGCGTCGCCTGCACGGTGGGCGCGATCTGTGCGGACGGCGTCTGTAAGGCCGGTACCGAGGGCAAATTGTGGCATAACTTGCTCGGAATCCTCCCAAACGCGGTCGGGGTGTCGCAAGGCTGGCAGGGCTTTCTACGGAGCGTGGCGCCATCAGGCGAGCTATCGTCAGGCGTCGCGTACATCGCTGGTGGTGCGATACGCAACGACATCAACACAGGCAACCACCGCTGTCGGGCGCTCGGCATCGACGGCAAGGGCACGAAGAAATGGGACATCTACCTCGGCAACGCGCCGGCGTCTGGCGGCTCTGAACAGCTGACTGCGGCCGTTGTCCACCCCAAGGGCGCGATGCTCTTTGGCTATGGTACCGAGAAGACCGGCGCACCTATCACGTCGCTCGGTTATGGCGTCGCTGCGGCCGACGGCGCGACGCTCTGGCAGTTCCGCTATGGTCAGAGCGGCTCCGATCGCATCGAAGCCGCGACGCAGCGGCACGGTGGTGGCGCCGCAGCGGTCGGTCAAACCTATGACCCGGTCACCAAATCGCAGAAGGGTTGGCTGCTTTTTGTCAGCGACCTGGGCTTCCAGATTGGCTCGCATCAGCTCGGCGGCCCGCTCGACGAGCGCATCTACTCGGTGACGCAATTCGGCACCGGCTACGCGATGGCGGGCGCACGCTGGCATCCCACCGAAGGCAGCTGGGTCGTGACCACCGACGCCTCGGGCAAAATGGTGTGGGAGCGCGAGCTGGTCTTCCCGGATATCGACAACCTGCAGCGGGTCGTCGCGACCGCCGACGGCGGCTTGGTCGTCGCCGGCAACTTGAAAAATCCTCAGAATGCAACGCTGCACGTGGCGGCCCTGACTGGGTTAGGCAAGGTCCGCTGGCGCTTTGTAATTCCCAAACCCTTCGACATCCAACCATACGGCGCACTCCAGGTTGGCGCGCTGCGTACCACAAGCAACGGCGACGTCCTTGTCTACCACCCCGGAGTCTATCCAAAACTGTGGCGTATCTCTGGCGTTGACGGTGCGGCTCTCGCCCAATCACATTACCTCTACAGCCAAATTGGCGCCTACGGTGGCTACGTCTTCGGCGCATTGGGCAGTATTCCCGTTGAAGATGATGGCCTGCTTTTGGTCGGCGGCATCAGCACTGAACTTTACCCTGATAAGGTATTCAAGAAGGATAACTACCCCCAGAGCCAAGGCGCGGTCGTCCGCCTCGACGGCTGGGGCAACTTCAGCTGCAGCGCCGCCGGCGCCTGCGCCGATAAGACGCACAAGACCTGCGATGACGGTCAGCCCTGCACGAACACCGGCTGCGCCCAGGGCAGCTGCGTGCACAACGCCGTGACCGGCCGCCGCTGCGAAGGCGAGGCCTTCTGCACCGCCATCTACGCCTGCGACGGCGCCAAGAAGTGCGCAGCCGCGGCGCCCAAGCTCTTCGACCTCGCGCAGGACCTCAACGCCCCAGGCTCCGACAGCCTCAAGGCCGAAGGTCGCTCGGCGGTCACCGCGCTCGCCGACGGCGGCTTCGTATTGACGGGCAGCGTCCGCCGCGGTCTGCCGAACAACAACACCGCGCCTTGCCCATGCACGGTGCATGACGCGCTCTTGGCGCGCTACGACGCCGCCGGCAATATGCGCTGGAAGGCGCTGGTGGCACCCGATACGACCATAACGACGACGACCTCGTCGCTTCGGCATTTCAACGAGGTCGTCGAGCGCAAACGTGGGGGGGTTGTCGCCGTCGGCTACCGGGCGCTGGGGCTCGGTTCGAGTAGCAACGTCAAATACTACGGCTCAATCGTCACCTTCGATGAGATCGGCAACCGCCTCATCACCCACGACGTCGGTCCGGCGGCCCTGGCTAAACACCCGCAGGGGCTCTCCAGGGTCAAATCGTTTGGGGCGGTCTTCGAGACGAGCCCAGACAACTTTGTCGCCGTGGGCACGGTTTCCTACCAAAATGGCCCCTATAGCGGCTGGGTCTATGGCTTTCGCGCGGAGGACACTGCGATCACAGTGAAATTCGACAAGATCCCGCAAAATAATGGCGGTGTCACAGCCGCTGCCGTTACGTCCGCCGGCAAGCTGGCGGTGGCGAACTACGATGGTTCGATACATTATTGGTCGCCGCTGTCCGGCAACGTCATTGCGCACCTATCAGCGGTCGGCCCGGGCCGACGCACGTATGGCCTCGCTGCCAGTGGCGACGGCGTCGTCGCGGCAGGATTGAGTTGGTACACGCCAAACAACAGCGGCGCGCAGGCAGGTTACGTCGCGCGCTTTGACAAAGCCTACAAGCTGGTGTGGGAGAAGGTCTTCGACGGCGGCGACAAAGATCTCTTCACCGACGTCCGCGTGCTCGCCGACGGCCGCATCGTCGCCGCAGGGTCGGCAAAGGTCGCCGGCAAGGGCTGGCAAGGCCGGTTGCTTTTCCTCGGCGAAGACGGTGCCCAGCACGCAGAGCTGCTGCTCGGCACGACGGACTCAGAGTACATCGCCGACTCCGACGTGCTCAACAACGGGAGCATCATCGTCGCTGGCCAGCGCGGCGACGGTGCGAGCAGCAATGGCTGGGTCGCGACCGTCAGCCCATGGGGCCAAAGCAGCTGCGTCACAGCGGGCTATTGCGCCGATCTCAAGGGCGGCGCCTGCGTCGACGACAACCCCTGTACGGCCGACAGCTGCGCGGCCAATCAAGGCTGCACGCACGTGGCGCTCAAAGATGGTACGGAGTGTGACGGCGGCAAGGTGTGCGCCGGCGGGCTGTGCAAATAGGTAGCGCTGTGCAAGTAGGTCCTTCCAACGTCCGATAACGAGTGTTATGTAAACTCGGCAGGGTGGCTCAGGGTGGAAGCGGCTTCATGCGGTTGTTAGGGTGATCGGCCTTGATTGAGGGCCGGGAGAACGCCTAGGGTTGGTCTGTCGCTTCTTCATGGGGGCGAGGATCGCACCAAGGATCGACATGTCGATCCCGCGATAGAACCCGGAAGGCACTTTGGACGAGAGGTACTAGGTCTTGTTCGGTACCCCGCCGCGGCAGCCAGCGTCGCGCACTTCAGCCACGGAGCCCCGACCGCCATGACCGCATCACCGCAACGATTCTTTGAGACCTGGGAGGCGGCACGTGACGCGTTCCGCGCCGCAGCGGCCGCGCACCCCAACGTTGGCGCGTCGGGCGCGATCGACATTCTGCCCGGATACACGCTCGACTACGCGTGGACCGGCGACGCGGACGCGGCCCGTGTGCTCGTCTACAGCAGCGGACTGCATGGCATCGAGGGGTTTGTTGGCGGCGCGGTGCAGTGTGAGCTGCTCGGCGACGACGACGCGCTGCGCCCGGGCGAGGGCTGCGCGGTGCTGTGGCTGCACAGCCTCAACCCGTGGGGCATGGCGCATGGCCGCCGGGTCAACGAGTCGAACGTCGATCTCAATCGGAACTTCCTGCCCGAGAATCAGGCGTTTGAGGCGGATGACGCCGCCTACGCCCGCGTCGCCGGGCTGCTCAACCCGACGCGACTGCGACGTCTCGATCCCTTCTATCTTCACGTCGCGCTCCAGGTGGCGCGGCACGGGCTGCCGACCCTGCGCAATGGCATCGCCCGCGGCCAGTACAGCCAACCGAACGGGATCTTCTTTGGCGGCGATCGCCACGAAACCACGACCCGCACGCTGATGGACACGGTGCTGCCCTGGCTCGCTGGCCGGGAGCGGGTGGTGTGGATCGATCTGCACTCCGGCCGCGGTGCGCGTGGCGATGTCGTGGCGTTTGTGGACGGCGCACCCACGGCGGCGCAGGGCGCGCGCGCGCACGCGGCTTTTGGCGACATGCTGCACGCGTGGGAGCCGGGCAGCGAGCTCGGCTACGAGATGCGCGGCGGCATGCTGCCGGAGCTGGCGCGCCGCTATGACGCCGACCGATTCGAGGCGCTCACCGTCGAGTTTGGCACCGCCGGCGACATCGCCATCGTGAAGGCCATGCGGGCCGAGAACTGGCTGTTTCATCACGGCCCGGCCGCCTCGCGCGGCGGCCGGGCGCCCGCAGACCATCCGTTGCGACAGGCGATGCGGGCCGTCTTCAACCCCGCAGATCCGGCCTGGCAGCGCGGCGCGCTCGCGCACGGCCATGACATCCATCGGCGCGCGCTGCGGCTGCTGACAGCGCCGGCGCCGGCGGTGGTGGCGTAGCTGGCGGGCGCGGCGCCCCCGCCAATGGCCGCGCCTACGGCAACCAGACAGGCTCCGAGGAACCCAGCGGCTGCGGCGCGTGCATCGGCTGCCCTGTTGGTGGCAGGCTCAGCGTGAGGCGCCCCCAGGCGGCGTCGGTCTCATAGAGCGACCCGGGCGCTGGCTGCGCCACCTGCGGCGTGAACGGCCTCGGCCCGCCCAGCCCAACGAGCCAGTTGCGGGTCCGCAGCAAGGACACACGCACCCGCCACGAGCCACCGACGCGGGCTTGGTGCGCGATCGCCCGCGCGGCGGCGAAGGCGGCGAGGTAGCCGGTCGCAAAGTCGAGCACCTGCACCGGCAGCGGCGTGGGTTGCGATGCGCCGGCCGCTCGCTGGCCAGCGTCGACGATGCCGGTCGTGGACTGCACGATCGAGTCGAAGCCGCGGCGGCCGGCCCACGGCCCAACCCAGTCAAACGCGCTGAGTTCAACGACGACGACGCCCGGATTCAGGGCGGCGGCGCGCGCCGCCGAGAAGCCACGGGCGGCCAAGGCGCCGGGGCGGTAGGCGTCGATCCAGACGTGGGTATCGCGCAGCAGCGCAGCGAGCGTCGTGGCGCCAGCGGGGGTGTCGAGATCGACGAAGGCGTTGCGCTTACCGGCGCCCGTCGTCAGCACGCAGACCGGCACCGACGGCAGCTGCGCGGCGCCCACCCGCAAGACGTCGGCGCCATGCGCGGCGAGGGTGTGGCCCGCGACGGGACCGGCGAGGACCCGAGCGCAGTCCAACACCCGAACGCCCGTAAAAGCGCCCTGATCACGGCGCAGACGCGGCAGGGTGCGGGGCGGCGCGTCACCGATCTGCTCGAAGCTCAGCAGCGGCAGGTCACGGGTCGCGCGGGCGTGCGGGTGCGCGTCCCACTCAGCGAGCGTGCGTAGTTTCGCGGCGATCATGCCGTCTGCGACCAGAGCGCGCTCCAGCGCGTCGGCGTCCCACGTCGCCACCGCCGCCTCGACCGCGGCGCGCTCCGGTCCGGAACCCAGCAGCTTCGTGATGCCAGCGGCGTGGTGGGGAAAGTTGGCGTGGAGCTGCACCTGTCGGCCATCCCGAGTCAGATAGTAGCCCGACAAATCAGCCCACTTGGGAGGCGCGACGCCATCGATCTTCAGGTGCGCAGTGAACGCGGCGGCAGCGCGGGTCGCGTCGACGACGACGTCCTCGGTCGGCCGCCCGCGGGACACGCCAAACGCGGACACGGCCGAGGCGGCGGCAGAGACCGACAAACCGATGGCGTCGTCGACCTGAAAAGCTGACTGAAAGCCCGGCCGTCCGACCATGCGGGTCCTGGCCAACGGGGCCGGATCACCGGGGAGGAGTCGCCAGATGGCGCGGAGCCGCGCAGCGGAGAGGTCTGTCATAGCGGGCAGCCCAGCGCCGATTCGTCGGCTCGTCGTGGAGCCGCGAGCGTAGACGGCTTGTCGACGGTGGACCAGGGCGCGTGCGGGGGTGCCGCGCTCCCTACTTGCAGAAGACCTGAAGCTCGTACATCAGCGGATTCGCGTCGTATCCACCACCACCCGCCCGAGGCGCTGCGCCGTCGACCAGCTGTATTCGGCGTACTTGCCGGTGTTCGGCTTGGTTGAGTGCGTCGACCACCAGGCCCAGCCGTTCTCGCCCTGCGCCTGCGTCTTGTTGTCGTTGAGGTTGGCCTCGGTGTAGCAACCAGCACCGCTGACGTTGGTCTTCCGCGTCGCGGAAAGGGCGAGGTTCTTCGAGCTGTCGCACGACGATTCAGACCTGCCGGCCTTACAGGTGTTCGCGCCACCGCACTTGGTGCCGTCCGTCACGTTGGCGTGCGAGCAGCCCTTCACTTTGTCGCACGAGTCGGTGGTGCGGGCGTTTTTATCGTCGCAGTTCAGCGCGCCGCCGCTCCCTCCGCCGCCGCGATCGCGCCGAGCGGACCTGCGACCGGCGCCTTCGGGTCCAGCTCCTTCGCCTTGACGAGTTGCGTTCGCGCCTCTGGCAAGCGCCCAGCTCGCAGCAGCGCGACGCCGAACTCGAATCGACTCTGGGCCGAGTTGGGCTCGACGTCGACAGCGCGGGAGAGGTAGCCCAGTCCGCTCACGACCTCGCCAGCCTCAAGGACGATGCGGGCGAGGTTGCGCAGCGCCTCGACGTGTGTCGGCTTGGCGGCGACCGCCTTCTCGAATTGCTTGCGCGCCTCTGGCAGCCGCCCCCGTTTGGCGAGCAGGGCGCCGACCATATTGAACCCACTGCCGCTGCTGGGGTCCTGCTGGGTGTCGGCGACGAAGTAGCGAAGCGCTGCGTCCTCGTGGCCGTGCTCGAGATAGTGTGTGGCGAGGCGGAAGTAGTCCGCCGGCAGCGGCGGCGCGTGAAAAAAGCCCGGACCGACGGCGGCGTGGGCGGTGCGGGCGGCTCG
>CALENB010000302.1 GCA_937910235.1 uncultured Myxococcales bacterium
GCTGCTGTTCGGTCGCTGTTTTTTTCGTGGTGGACGAAACGATGACCAAGGCCGCGGGAGCCTCCACCGGCCTCGGTTTTGATTGGTTATTGAGATTCGCCGTTGACTTCGCGGTGTCGTTGTCGGGGGTGTTCGCGTGGAGGCAGTGGTTGGTCGTGCGCCATGTTCCGGAGAGCCGAGATGCCGCGCGAGGGACATCTGCGCGAGATTCGCGACAAAGCTGGAGGTTTTCGCTAGACAGTGGTGTATGGGGGACAGTGCAGCGTCGATTCGAGACGGTCTCCACGTCCGGTACAGGTGGTCATGAAGCTCGGTAGGTCTGCAATGAGGGAGGAGTGGTTTCATGCGACTTTTCCCCAAAAATGGGACTGTGGCGCCATCGCACAGCTAGCGTTCGTCGTCCTGCTGGGCGTGGCTGGCTGCGGTGAAGATCCAGATGCGTTGGCGTCGGGGGCCGACGTGTCGACGGTCACGGTCGACACCAGCAGCGCCCAATCGGACAGCGCGGCAAACTCAGCCAGTGCCGAGATCTCCGGCAGTGGAGACGCCGTCGACAGTGACGACAGCTTCGACGGTGCAGACGGCTTCGATAGTGGAAACAGCCCCGGCGACGCCCCGGTTTCTGGGGATGGTGGCGCCACATCGACTTCGGATACACCAGCATCCGATGACCTCGCCGGCGGGGACGGCACCGTCGCGCCCGACGCCGCGACAACGCTCGACGCGAGCATGCTTGCGGACATCATCGCCCTCGCTGACACCGCCGCCCCGGGTGACACCGCGGCGCCTTCCGACACCGAGGCGCCTGCCGACACCGCCGCGCCTGCCGACGTCGCGGCGGTCGATAGCGGACCCGCCGCTGCCTGCACCTCGACCAAGGGCTGCCCGGTGGCGACCAACCCCTGCCTGACCGCCACCTGCAACGGCGGCGTCTGCGGCTTCGGACCGACCGCGCAAGGCACGCCGTGCGCTTCCGGCGACAACGTCTGCACTGGCAAACAGACATGCCAATCCGGCGTCTGCACGGCTAGCGCGGCGCTGAACTGCGACGATGGCAACGCCTGCACGACCGACTCCTGCCACGCGGCCAAAGGTTGCCAGCACGTCGTCAACACCCTGCCCTGCGACGCGGACAGCTCGGCGTGCACAGTCGGCGACACCTGCAAATCCGGCGTCTGCAAAACTGGCGCGGCGACGGTGTGCGATGACAACCAGCCCTGCACCGCCGACAGCTGCGACACCGCCACCGGCAAGTGCGCCCACAAGCCGCTCCCCACCTGCCCGGCCTGCGCAGCGAGCTTTCAAGACGGCCGCCTCGTCCACGGCAACGCGCCGCCGCTCGTGCAGGTCGACCCGAAGTGCAAGCGGCTCTCATACGGCCGCTACGCTGCGCGCGGCGAGTCGAAGGCCATTCACCTGCTGCCGGACTTCTCGTATGCCGGCTACATGGGCGGCGGGGTGGCGATTCCCGCCGTCGCGGTGAAGAAGACGCTCAAACCAATCAGCGGCGATAACCGCGCTCAGATCCAAGCCGCCATCGACGCGGTGAGCAAGCTGCCCCTCGACGCCAAAGGCCACCGTGGCGCGGTGCTGCTCAGCAAGGGGACGTACAAAGTCAGCGATACGCTCTTCATCCAGGCCAGCGGCGTCGTGTTACGCGGCGCCGGGCAAGGGACAACCGGCACCGTGCTGATGGCGACGAAACAAGCGCAGCACGACCTGGTCCACATCAAGGGCGGCGGCAGCGGATGGAAGCTGCTCCCTGGAACGTCGACCACGGTCGCCTCAACCCTGGTCCCGGTCGGTGCGCGCACGTTCACCGTCGTCAGCGGCACGAGCCTAAAGCCCGGCATGACCATCGCGGTCCACCGCACGCCGAACCAGGCCTGGATCGATGTGCTCGGCATGGGCAAGTACGGCTGGAAGCCCAGCGGCTACGGAATTCGGCACGAGCGGCACGTGGTCGCGGTCAGCGGCAACAGCGTCACCGTGGACATCCCGCTGGTCGACGCCATCGACGCCAAACTCGGCGGCGCGACGGTCTTTGGCGTCGACTTCAGCAGTCGAATCACCCAGGTCGGCGTGGAAGACCTGCGGCTGGTGTCGAGCTACGCCAGCGCTACGGACGAGAAGCACGGCTGGAACGCGGTCAAGCTCACGCGCGCTGCGAATTCTTGGGTCCGCAGGGTCACGGCGCAACACTTCGGCATGTCTGCGGTGACGGTGCACAGCGAGTCGGCGTTCAACACCATCGAAGAGGTCGCGCAGCTCGATCCGAAGTCTGTGGTGACGGGTGGGCGGCGCTACTCGTTCAACATCACCGACGGCGTCGGCATCCTCTTTCAGCGCTGCTTCGCGCGGGGCGGGCGGCATAACTTCGTGACCGGCAGCGGCGTCACGGGACCCAACGTCTGGCTCGACTCGCTCAGCGTGCAGAATTACAACGACGAGGGCCCCCACCACCGCTGGGCCACGGGCTCGCTGCTCGATTCGTGTATGTCCGAAGTCTTCAACGCGCAAAATCGCAAGACGTCGGGTACCGGACACGGCTGGGCGGGCGCGCAGGTGCTATTTTGGAACCTACTCGCCACCAGCGAGATACGCTGCGACGCACCCCAGCGGGCAATGAACTGGGCGGTCGGATGCGTCGGCACTAAGGCGCAGGGCAGCTGGGCACCCGAGGAGCCTTTCGGCCTGTTCGAGAGCCATGGCAAGCCGGTTGGGGCCATTCGCAGCCTGTACTTGATGCAGTTGAAAGATCGGCTCGGGGCGCAGGCGGTGGGTGCCGTCACGCTCCCGCAGCAGTCTGGTCGAATCTGGAATGCCCTGGCTGGCTGGGCGGGTAAGACGGCGCTGGCGTCGACGATTCAAACTGTGCCAGCGGCCTGTAAAAGCGGGCTATTTGCGGGCAAGGCCTGCTGTGCGGCGGCGTGCGGCGTGTGTGGTGGAACCGGCTGCGGCGCGCGGCCGGGTGGGTCCAATGCGTGCTGCACGGGGTCGATCACGTCGGCGAAGAAGGCTTGTGGTAAGTATTCGCCGCCTTGTTTGTTGCCGTGACGAGAAGGCACATCCAACCCCGCTGGCGCGATTTGACTGGCACCACCCGCAACGAGGTCCCTATGGCACAGCTTCGCACTCGATGGGTGCAGACCGTGACAATGCTCACCCTGCTCGTAGCCGCCGTGGGGTGCGACGACGCCAAGACGAGCAGAGACGCTACGTCGTCGCTCGACGGCGGCGGAACAACGCCGGACGCAACTACTGACGGCGCCACGGCCGGAACCTCCGATAGCACGTCCAACGCCACATCCGACGCGCAGACCAAGCCCGCGTCCGCCGCCAAAAACGTCAGCGACCTCTCGTACGAATTCAAAGGTTTGTGGGCGACGCCGCTGGCCGACTACCACGAAGCGGCGACCAAAGCCGCCGAGGGCAAGCCGTTTTCGCAAGCGATCCGCGACCTCGTACCCTTCGATCACAAACTGTTCATCGGCTACGGGGACGCCTCGCTGCAATCAGCCAGCGGGCCACCTGTCGCCATGCGCGCCTTTACCGACCCTGAATCGGCGAAGACCACCGACGAATTCACGTCTTCCGATGGGCAGATCAGCCGCTTTCGGCGCATCGATGCGGAGCTGTGGGTCTCTGGCGAGAGTCCGGTAGAAGGCGGCCTTCTCGGCAACTTATACCGCCGAAAAGTCGCTGGAAAGTGGCTCAAACAACGCACGGTCCAGAGCGCGCTGCATGTGCACGACGTCGCCCGACACGATGGCGCGCTCTGGGCGGTTGGTTCGGGCGCGACGGCCAAGCAGCGGCAAGCCGGCGATGTCTACGCGCACCTCTGGCACAGCGCGGACGATGGCGCGACGGTGCAATCGGTCTCGCAGAGCTGGAACCACGGCGTGGGCGATGCGCGATTTGTCGAGCTGTTGCCGACCAGCGCAGGCCTGCTGGCGTTCGGCTACAAGGTCAATGAGAAGTCGAAACTAACCGAGCTACCGCACGTGGTAGTGGCGCGCACGAAGAGCGGCGATTGGACGGAGGAGCCGCTAGCACCAACGCACCCGCTAAAGAGCGTGATGGTGCTCGGATGTTGGCCGACCGGCCAAGGCGCGGGCGTCGTGACGGGCGTCGATATTCTCAAGAAGCCTCAGAAACTGGAGGCTTGGCTGGTCGCCGGCGACGGCGCGACGCCGCTGGGCCTGGCGGGCAACGCCGTCGTCGACGTGCACGTGGAGGGCGACGAGGTCGTGGTGCTCGGGCGTGCCGGCGATGCGTGGCCGAGCACCAAGCAGGGGAATACATGGCAAGTGCGTGTGTGGCGTAGTTCGAACTTGAAGAATTGGACGAAACTGCTTGATTTTCAGTCTGGCGATGATGTGACGGCTATCGCGTGGTGGCGTGGGGATCTCTATATCGGCTCGGAGTTCGGGCAGGTTTGGCGGGCGACTGGCGCGTGGCCGCGGTAGGAGACCCATGCGAAACATCGCGTCTTTTGGCCGTGACATGCCGTGACGATTCATCGCGATCGCGCCAGACGCGCTGCTAGCTATGAACCTGCAAGCTGGCCGTGGCAGCGACGTGGTTGATAGTCGCTTCCTGCTGAAGCTGCTCAATCTCCAGGACCGCGGTGACGTGCTCGCGCTGGTCGCTGCGGTCCTTCCGGGCGAGCCGCTTGGGCTGGACGGCTGGTGTCGGTCACGTCCTGTTTCCACTTTGCGAAAGAGGAAACAGGACGTGTCTGACACGCTTTACCTCGGAACCCCCGCCCCGATCGCAAAACCCAGGAGAAGACTATCCTTCAAGAGTAAGAGCGACGATATGCTCGCGCGGGATTGAGGCACAAACAAGGTCAAGACTTGGGAGCCTGATCTGCAACGTGTGCCGGCCGGCGCGTTGACGCGATAATGCGGCGGCAGGTGCGCTCGACCGCGCGGCGGGGTCCCTGGACCACCTCGACGGCAGCCGAGTAACGTGCGATGAAGCCACATGCGCCCCATGGCGCTGAACTCTCACGTCGAGATGCGCCTCGCTGGATAACAACATCAATGACGTATCATGCCCCTGGCCTGACCGCCGCGCTGCTTGCCGTAGCGCTGCTCGCTGGCTGCCCGAGCCGGCACGCTCCACCGACGATGGCAGTCAAACCTGACACGGGAACGCCGGCGACAGCGACTAGACCGTCGCACATTTCGGCGCTGCTGCGGTCATTGCCTAGCCTGTCCGGCGTGCGCGACCGAGTCGCCCAGCTCGACAGCCGCCTCAAGACCACCATGGTCAGCGCCACGCCCAAGGAGCGGGCGCTTCTGAAGCGCTTTAAGGCCGAGGCGCTGCCGTTGTGGCGCAAGGCGAGACCGACCCGCGCCGACCTAGCGCGCGGCTTGGAGCTGTCGATGGCGCTGGCGCGTGGGATGGCCGCCCTACACCCCGACGACGAAGAGGTACAAGTCATCGTCGCGGCCAGCTTGGCGATGGCGGGTCGCTCCGCCGAGGCCCTTGAACTCGACGGCGCCGCCTACCAAACCGAGGCCTTGCGCTTGTCACGAGCGTTGATCACACGGTTCCCGCGTTCGGCCA
>CALENB010000303.1 GCA_937910235.1 uncultured Myxococcales bacterium
GCTTCTAAGTGAGTGTCTGCTTTAATAAATCCATGACCTGGAAAATGCTTGCCACAGCCCAGCACGCCGGTGCTCTGCAGCCCGCGTAGAAAGGCACCAGCGAGGGTGGTCACCGCCTCGGGGGTCGTACCAAACGCCCGCCGTCCGATGATCGGATTCTGTGGGTTCGTGTTGATGTCGAGCACAGGGGCAAAATCAACGTTGAAGCCAGCTGCGAGGCATTCACGCCCGGTCTGTGCGCCAACGCCGTAGGCCGCCTCAGCGCCACCCTTCGCGACCACGTCAGCCATCGCCCCAAAATGGCTGAACGGCGCCCGCAGCCGCGCGACGAGGCCACCCTCTTGGTCGACGGCGCACAAGGCCGCGAGCGGCGAGCTGTGCTGTGCTTCAAGCTGTATTTGTGCGGTTTGAGCGGTCAAATGCGCGACGTCGATGTCGCCGCCCGAGGTCTTCAGCAGGTTGCGTGAGAAGAGGATGACGCCTGAAAGCCCGTCCCTTAGCCGCTCGGCGTAGGACCCGGGCAACGCCTGGCCTTCGTAGCCAGCGACGAACAGCTCAAGGGCGAGCCGTCGTGCGCTATGGGCGTCCGTCGGTGGGCGAGGCGCTACTTGCACTTCTCGACGAGGCCTTCGATCTGCGGCGCGTCGCCTGCGTCAGGATAGCGGTTGACGTAGAGCTTGCCATGCGAGGCGCACTTGCTCTTGTTGCCAAGCTGGAAGTACAGCCGCGCGAGCTTGCCGTGCGCGCGCTTGTAGCCCGCCGCGACGGCCTTCTCAAAGAGGTCAGCTGCCTTCTGGTTGTCGCCACCCGCCGCGGCCTTTCGACCCGCCTTGTAGTAGTCCTTGGCGCTCATCGTGGTCGTTGCCGCCGGCGCATCCGGCTTGATGGGTTTGGCCGGAGCCGGCTTCACAACACGCGCCGCTGGTTTAATCGTCGGTGGTGCGACCACGCGACTCGGCGGCTTGTGGTTGCTTCGGCCCGCCTTCGCCTTCGCCTTCTCAAGCACGTCAGCGCAGGCCCGGTTGCTAGCATCCATGGCTTGGCACATCTCAGCTTTCTCAACCGCCGCACTGTAGCGACGGCGCTTGAGGAGCTTCTGCGCGTCCGCGGCGAGATTAGCGACGACCATGGCGGCCGCTTTTCCCTTGAGCGCGGCGACCTTTGTCGCGATCGCAGGCATCCCCTTGGCGTCGCTCTCCAGGTCCGTCATGGCGTCGAGCACCGCTTTGGGGTCCGAGTTGACCTTCTTCTCCGCCGCGGCCAACCGCTCGACCACTTTGCGCCCGGCCTGGAGCCGCTTCACCACGAGACTCAACTCAGCGCTACCGGGGTGTTTCTTCTGCGCCTCGCGCGCGAAGGCCATCGCATCGTCCAACATGCCCGCTTTTTCGAGCTTGCTGACCTTGCGGACGACGTCTGCGATCGCGGCCCGGTCTGCTTCCGCGCCGCCCTTCTTGTCATCCACGGCCACGGCGCCCGGTCCAGGCGCCGGTTCATCCGTGTTGTCGTCCTCGCCGCCAGCCTTGTCGCTGTCGGCGTTGTCGCCAGCCTTGTTGCCAGCCTTGTCGGGCTCGCCCTTGCCGGTGACGCCGGATGCCGGTTTGGTCTTGTTGGTCGTGCCGCTGACCATGAAGAACGCGAGCGCGCCGCCCGCGAGCAGCACCAGCAGCGCGACAGCGGCGATGATCAGGCCCTTGCCGCCACCCTTGCCACCGCTCGCGCCCGCGGCGACGGCAGGTGCCCGCTCGCCAGCGCCAAGAAAACGCAGCGTGACGTGGCCAAGGACGACTGTGTCACCGCTACGAATCGCACACTTTGAGTAGGGCTCGCCGTTGACTTGAATGCCGTTGGCTGAACCCAGATCCAGGATCTCCCAACGACCGTCAGGCTTGCGCGTCAGCCGGGCGTGCTCCTTCGAGATCGAGCGGTGGTCGACGACGAGATCGGAGTTCTCCGCGACGCGCCCAATCGTCGTCGGCGAGCGCGTAATACGACCCTCCCAGCCGCGCAGATTGTCGCTCTCGACCACGAGGCGAGGCTGCTCTGCGACTGGAATCGACACGCCTTCGCCGTCGTCTTCCTTCAGGCCCAGCTGGATGTCGGCTAGGTTGACGATGGCCGTCGCGTTCTCGACCGGTTTGCCGCCGCCCGGTTTGCCGCCGCCCGGTTTGCCGCCGCCCGGTTTGCCGCCGCCGTTGCTTGGAGCGCCGTCGTCGACAAGGGCCGTGTCCCGTTTGATTTGGTCGGCGCCGAGGACCTGCAGGCTGTAATCGCCGATTTGCACGACGTCGCCCGTCTGCAACTGGCTGCGATCGCGCAACAGCGTGTTGTTTAGACGGGTGCCAAACGTCGCAGCGACGTTCTCAAGGTAGACCTTGTTGCCGTGGGTCATGATGACGGCGTGACGCCTGGACACGTTCCGCTCAGTCAAGCAGATCGAGTTGCTGTCGTCGCGGCCGATGCTGAGCTCACCGTCTGCCAAGGGGATGACGGTGCTCTTGCCCTCGTAGTCTTGAATCGAAAGCTGGAGCATTTGTCGCCAGAACTCCTCGAAATGCGTGGCCGGCGTGTTACTCGCCGACCGTCGTCTTCGGACCCACCCCGCACGCCACTTCCACTCGCACCGTTGCCCTGTATGTGCGCCGCTGCCCGGTGCGCGACCGCGAAGCCCACGCTGTGGCTAACGCGCTGCACAGACTCAGGTGCCCTTCCTACACAACAGGGCGACCTGTGAAAACCCCCAGGCCCACGAACTCA
>CALENB010000304.1 GCA_937910235.1 uncultured Myxococcales bacterium
GAGGATGCGGCGGCCGCCCTGCGTGACCACGGCTGGCCAGGCAACGTGCGCGAGCTTCGCAACGTCGCGCGCCGCCTCGCCATGCGCTGCGGCGGCGCCTCGCCAACGGTGGCAGAGGTGCGCCGCGCGATCGGGATCCCGCCCGCGCCGGCGCCGTCCCCACATCGCCGGGCGCTCGTCGCCGGTCTGCTGGAGACCTGCCCAACCGTCGGCGCCGCGCACCGCGCCAGCGGCCTGCCACGGAGCACGTTCTTTCGGTATGTCAAAGAGCTGCGGTCGCCCATGACGCCCGACGCACCAGCCGCCGCGCCCGTCGGCGTCCTGATGACGTAGGCCGCACGTCGGGCTTTCTTGACAGCACGCCGTCGCGGGAGAGCATCACGATTGCCTCTTTTTTGGAGGTATGTCGCCTCAGCGGAGGATCCCATGCGCCGCCCGTTCTCTCTCTCGCTCTCGTGTCTCTGCGCCGCCGCGGTGCTGCTCGTCTCAGCAACGGCCGCCCCGGTCGCCGCGCAGCCCGCGCCCGCCGTGCCCCAAGCCGAGGCCACCTGGGTAGACGAGGTGAGCTTCTTCGGCGCGCGCACCGTCGCCGAAGACGCCACGGCCATGTACGTCACCGCCGGGTTGCCCGACGTCGAGATAGGCGCGATCTACGGCCTCAGCAGCCTCGCTGACGTCACCCCGCGTGTGCGCTTTCAATACGGCCGCGGCACGCGGATCGGCGGCGGCGGGCTGAGTGTCTCCTCCGCGTTTCGCATGAAGTTCGCCGAGTGGAGCGGCTGGACTATCGCCGTGGTCGGCGCGCCGGAGGTCGGGCTCCACCTCTACGGCGTCGATCACCCGCCAACCACCAAGTCCAGCCCGCAGAGCTTCCGCGTGACGCCGTTCGCCGGCAGCCTCGTCGCCGACCGCCTCATGTTGCCGTCGCTGCGCCTGATCGTGGGCTTGGAGGCGGCCATCGGTTTCTTCGTCGCGCCCGAGTTCGTGCTGCATACGCCCATTGTCGCCCAGATTGGCGCAGAGCTGCGCGTCACCGAGCGCGTCTTCCTGCTCGCGCGCTTCGACACGGGCTTCGACTTCTACAGCCAGAGCGCCCGGTCAGGCAGCGACGTTTATTTGCGCGCCCGCGTCGGCATCGGTTGGGCGCGCTGAACGGCCGCTTGGCTGCCGTGATCCCGGCAGCCGAAGTCCCTCTATTCTATCGCTAACCCCGGACTCTACGCCGTCCTCTTCAGGCTCGGAGCGGCGTCGCTATGTGCCGACAGCGTCGAGGGCGTGCGATCTTTTTTGGCCGAATGACGCGCGCACCTCGGTCGTGTCGCAGCGCGTCAACTGCGCAGCGTCGCCACCAGCGCCACCGATCGACGAAGATCGTCACTCTCATAAGTCCCGCAATACCAGGCCATTGCGTGGTGACAGTGACTTAATTGCGCAATTGCTGCGATGTTTAGGACATCCATGTCCGATCGATGTCACCGGAGGTTTCGGGCGAAAGCGAAAGATCGGCGTGGATCCAGCCTCAAACATGATCAGATGATCACAGTCGCACTTGGCACGACCTGTGCACATGTCTTGTTCCGGGTTCGGCGTTCGTCGGACCCGCCTGTTGTTTAAAAACTACGGGTTGCTTGCGGAGACGGGTTCTAATGGGGATCAGGCCCCGTCTCACGATTAGGCCGCCGCCTATCACGTCCGCCTTGGGGGAGGATGACGTGGGAGGCGGCGGCACCTTTTTTGGCGCTTTTTTGCCGTTTTGCCGCGTGTCTCACCGCGCCGCGCCGCGCCGCCTACCCCGTCGCAGCGCCTGCCGGATGACGTGCCGGATCGCATGCACACGCGCCCGATGACACGCCCGCGCGCTCAAAAGCTTCTTGACCGCGTTGACTTGTCTTACCGCGATGGTATCACACCGCCGCGTCTGTGATGTCTGCACCCTGGCGGTGGAGCGGCCGCGACGCCTCGACCGCCCGAACCCCTGGCCACATGATGCCCTCACCCCGATTCTCCGTCCCTCTGATCGCCGATCTGGCCACGGTGCCAACGTTCAGCCCGGCGCGCCGCGATGTCTGGCTGCGCTGGGGCGCCATCCTCGCCGTCTACGCGCTCTACGTCTTCAACTGCGGTTCGTTTGGCCTGTGGGACCCTTGGGAAGTCCACTACGGCGAAGTCAGCCGCGGCATGTTCGAGAGCTACGATTGGGTCAACCCGTGGTGGGGCTACAAGACGCAGATCGGCAGCGAGCCTCGTGGTGGCAACTGGTTTTACAGCAAGCCGGTCTGGATCTTCTGGTCCGAAGCGACCTTCCTCAAGCTGATCGGCCTCAGCGATTGGGCGTTCCGGCTCCCAGTCGCCCTCATCGGCGCCTCCGCCGTCTCCATGACCCTGCTCACCGTCGAGCGGATCCTCGACTTGCGCCGCGCGCTGCTCGTCACCGCCGTCATGGCGTTGTCGCCCTTCATCTACATGGTCAGCCGCCAAGCGCAGACCGACATGCCGTTCGTCGCGACGCTGACGATCGCGCTGTGTTTCGCCGCGCTCGGCTTCTTCTCTAGGCGCGAGCCGCTGAGCGATCGCGCCTTCATCGGTCGTGTCCTGCTCTTTGTCGGTTTTCTGCTCGCCAATCTTGTGCCGCAGTGGTCGATCATCGCCACCGACCTCGTCGATCCCAACGCGGCGGCGGGGGTCACCGGCGCGGCGGCTTGGGCGCGGATCATCCAGCAAAATGGCGTGTATCACGTGTTGGTCTACGCGCCGGTTGGTCTGGCGGTGCTGGCCAGCGTGCTGTGGCCGATCGTCAAGCAACGTCGCAGCGGCGCGGGTTGGGACGACGCGTTCAAAGACCGCATGCTACGCACGGGCTACTGGCTGTGCTTTTACCTGATGGCCGCCCAGGCCACCTACGCGAAGGGCTTGCTCGGCTTCATGTTGCCGGGCGCCGTGCTGTTCGTCTGGCTCTTGGTCACCGGCCAGTGGCGCACGCTCGCGCGCGTTGAGTTGCTCCGCGGTATCCCGCTGTTTCTGGTGACGGTGCTGCCCTGGTACGTCGCCATGTTCTGCCGTCACGGCATGGCCTACTACAATCGCTTCTTCGTCCACGACCACTTCAACCGCGTCGGATCCGGTGTCCACCAGATCGACCAGGGGACCTTTGAGCACTTCATCAAGTGGTTGGGGTTTGGTCTGTTCCCCTGGGCCATCTTTGCGCCCATCGCGATCGTCGCGTACGCCCGCTTGCGACCCAAGGCAGGGGCGGTGCTGGCCGTGGCGCTCGATCCCGATCCTGAGGCCTTGAGCCCGCGGGCGTACGCCTATCGCGTCTTCCTGCTGTGCTGGTTCGTCGTCGCATTTGCGCTGTTCACGGCCTCGTCAACGAAGTTTCATCACTACATCCTGCCCGCAGCGCCAGCGCTGACCGCGTTGGTTGGCCTCTACCTCGGAGATCTGCGTTTCGAGCGCGACGCCCTGCGGCGCGTGCAAGTGCTGCTGGCCATCGGATTCGGCGTCGGCCTCGCCTTCAACCTGCTCAGCGACGTGCAGCACCTGCGCAACATGTTCACCTACAAGTACGACCGACCGTTGCCCGCGAATCTGCCGCTCGACTGGAACGCCACGCTCGATTGGACGAGCGACACCCACCCCATCCTGCGCTGGAAAGACACCGAGTTCGCTAAACACGTCGGCGGTTTCACGGCCCATCTGCTCGCGATCAAGTGGCTGCGCTTTGAGACTTTCATCCCGGTTATTAGCGGTTTGGCGGGGATTGGCGCCTTGGCGTTGCTGTGGCGAAAGCTGCGCGGTGTCGGCCTCGCCGCGCTGACGATCAGCGCCGCCATGCTCGCGTTCTGGGCGCTTAACTTCTACATGCCCATGTTGTCGCCGTCGTGGTCGCAGCGCTATCTGTTCGACTCGTATTACAGTGACTGCACGCTGCACCCGAACCCCCCTGCGATCGACGAGGCCTACACGCCGTGGATCGAGCGCGCCGGGATGGATGGGTTGATGGCGTTTTTTGGCACCGAGCACAAACGGGTCTGCAACGAGGACATCGTCTCCTGGCTCATCACGTGGCGCGGCGAGACGTTCTACTCCAACAATGAGATCAGACCGATCACCAAGGAAGACAAACAATTCGAGCCGTATTTGCGCGAGTTCAACAAAGGGCGCGCCTTCTACGTGTTGATGGAGCGCGGCCGAACGCACGGCTTTCGCGGCAAGCTCAATCGGGCCAGCACCAAGTTGGCGGACCAGAAAGTGGCAGGTTGGGTCGGGATCAAGGATTGGAGAGTTGAGCTGATTAACAACGAGAGCGCCTACTTCGTGCTCGCGCGCTGCACGCCAAACCGTGGCGACACCGGCGCGCAGGGCTCGTCATCTCATCGTCAGCGGCCGCCGTCGACCGCCACCCTCGGTCGTCTGCCCAGCCTGGGCCGCGTCAGCGCTGGTGTGCTCGGCGTCGCCGCGAGTCATTGACGTGGCAGGAGGCGTGCGTTCAAACATTGTCACGATGCTGCGCGCTGCTCATACTGGGGAACCGCGGTACGGCGATGGGGTCTGTTTGCCTTGACCTGCACCAGACTTTCCGGGCGACAGGTACCGGCGTGAGAGAGTGAGCGACGTGGCAGAAGACCGAGACACTAAGGGTTCGAAGGGCAAATCGCCCGTGCCGGCGCCGCCACCGTCAAGCCGCGCGCGGTTGCCTTCGCGCCTGCGAGACGGCGCGGGCAGAGACGGCCCTGGCAACGCGAAACAAACCCAGTCCACGACCCCAGAGGCTCCCGCCTCGGCAGCTCCGGCCCACGTCTCGGGCACGTCGCCGTCTGCAGCGGCTA
>CALENB010000305.1 GCA_937910235.1 uncultured Myxococcales bacterium
TAGTAGTAGCCCCAGTTCGCGGTGTAGAACGTGCCGTCTGGCTCGCCCCAGAGCTGCATCATCTGGCTGTAGGGCAGGCCGAAGGCGCCGAGGTAGCTGCCGCTGTCGTTGTAGCGGTAGATGGTCGCCCCAGCCCATTCCGGGTACCAGAACTCCTTCTGCTGCGGCATGTAGCCACCGCCGTGCGAGCGGGTGTTCATGTTGTAGTACTTCGCATACGTGTATGCGCTGTTGCCGGACGAGTAGGTGTTCGGCGAGTACGTCGTGTTGTTCGACGGCAGCGTGTAGCAGTACAGGTAGTCGTCCGTGCCACTGCTGGTGAAACAGGCGTGCTTGCCATCCCATGTGGTGGTGTAGATCGACGTGTGGGTCTGGAAGTAGAGGTTGTCGAACTTGCCGTTCATCTGGTAGCGGCCGACGTAGTTGTTCGACGTCGCACGATACAAACGGCTGTTATGGTAGAACAATCCGCCGTACAAGCTGTTGGTGTACCAGCCGCTCAAGTTGAACGTGCTCACGATGGCGCCGTTGGTCTTGTTGAGCTTCCACATCGCCGTGCCAGAGTTCCGAGCTGCGTAGACGTAGGTGCCGTCCGTCGCCACGCCACCAGCGGTGCTGCCGATGTTACGCGACCAGGTCGGGCTCTGGTTCTTGATGCCGTCACGCCGCGTGATGGTGTTGTAGCCCCAGTTCGCCGAGTACCAGTAGTCGCCGACGCGGTCGCCGTTGACCTGCATCATCTGTGACTGTCCTGAGTCAAACGATCCGATGTATTTGCGGCTCGCCGTGTAGCGGTAGACGTTCGGACTCGACCAGCTCGGGTACCAGTACTCCTTGCGGTAGTGATGGTAGCCGGCGCCATGGCTGCGATTCGCGACGTGCTGGGTCTCGATGGTGTAGCTCTCATTCGACGCGGGCAACGCGTAGCAGGTGGTCATGCCGTTGTAGGCCGCAGAGCACATCCGGTCGCTCGTCGCCGCGACCGCGTGTCCTGCCTGCGTCATCTTGATGCGAACGGCCTCCACGGCGCCCTTCGTGCCCGAGGCGAAGTTGTGGCGATAGAGCCACGCGCTGTCACTCGTGCGGTAGAAGTGCCCGCCGATGATGCCGATGCCATAGGTGCTGCCCGTGTAGGTGCTGAGGTTGAATTGCTTGCTCGTGTCGCGCACACCGTTGGTCGCGTTGAACGCATACACCGTGCCGCTGTTGTAGCGCATGGCGTACACCGTGCCGGCGTCGTAGGCCACGCCGCTCAGGTAACTCGTCGACGAGCTGCTGCTCCACTTCTTGGTGCTGGTCAGCCCCGACATGCGCACGACGCCGCCGCTACTTGAGCTGTTGTACACCGCAGCGAACCAATCGTCGGTCAGTCCGTCGTTGGTGATCTGACGGATGTAGGCCAGCCCGCTCTTGAAGTTCCCGGTCGGCGTGTAGGGCGCGGCCACCTCGTAGCGGTACACCGTCGTGTTGCTGGCTGCGTACTCTGGGTACCAGAACTCCTTGCGCTTAGCGTGGTAACCGCCGCCGTAGCTCTTGTGATCCAGGCCGATGGTGACGGGAGTCAGGCCGTCTTTCGAGACCAGCTCGTCGCCGCACTTCGGCGCGCTCTCCGGGGACTTCGGACAGACCGTGTTGTCGATGACCACCTTGGCTTCGTCGCAGTAGCCATCGCCATCGTCGTCACACCCCTCATCCGTCTTACCGTTGCAGTTGTTGTCCTTGTTGTCGCACAGCTCGGCGGCGATACCATTGTAGATGGCGGGGTTGGTGTCGTCGCAATCGCCCGTCACCGTGGCTGTGTACTTCCCTTCCGGCAAACACATGCACTGGAACGCTGTTCCGCCGTACTTATCGGCGTCGGCGTCGATGTAGAACTTCGTGCAGCCCTCGGAGTTGATATCGCTGGTCTTGCCATCGCAGTTATCATCACCTGGGGTCGCGCAGGACTCCTTGGCCGCTGGGTTGATGACGTTCGACGAGTCGTCACAGTCGTTCCCGCCAGCGGGGCACGTTGACGGGAACTTGCATGCGTCGCAGCCCGTGCTCTTCACCGCGGCGGCGCATTTTGCGTCCCATCCAGCCGTGCAGCAGTAGCCATAGCCCGGTTTGGCGCACAGACAGCTCTGAATCGTCGTCACCGAGCAGCCGGTGCCCACGTGTCCGCTGCAGCAGTTTCCGAAGGGCAGTTTTGCGGTCGACGAGCAGTAGTTGTCGTTGTCGTTGTCGCAGCCTTCGTCAACTTGGCTGTTGCAGTTGTTGTCCTTGTCGTCACACGTCTCGGTCTCGGCCGGGTTGATGGTCTTGTCGGTATCGACGCAGTCGTCGCCCGTCTTGCAGTTGTACTCGCCAAGATCGTAGCAGTAGACCGACGAAGAGTTCGCCGAGTAACACAGCTGCGTGCCCGTGAAGGCGGCGTTGTAGATGTTCGGCGCCACCTGGAACTTCATACCGTCATGCAGACCCTGAAGGTCGTAGCGGTAGACCCACTGGTCGGAGGTGCCTCGGTAGAGCTTGCCCTTGTGAACCGCCAAGCCGCCGTAGAGCGTGCCAGTGTACGCGCTCAGGTTGAACGTGCGACTCAACTGCCCGGTCTTGCGAGCCAGAACGTAGACCCCGTTCCCACTTTGGCGCATGCCGTACACAAAGTTGTCATCGACTGCCACGCCGCCGGCGGTGCTGCCGATACTGTAGCTCCACGTCGGGCCACCACTCTTCATGCCCTCAAAGCGGTCGATTGTGTTGTAGTAGCCGCTGGCGGAATACCAAGCATCCTCAATCAGATCGCCTTGCAGGCCAAAGTTGTAACTACGACCACCGGTGAATGCGCCCAGGTACTTGTAGGTGACGTCGTAGCGATACACCGAGGTGCCAGCCCACTGCTGGTACCAGAACTCTTTGCGGAAGGGATGGAAACCGCCGCCGTGGCTGCGGGTGTCCATATTGACGACGGTGCCGGTGAAGGTTGGCGTCGACACGGTGCAGCCCGGTCCAGCCAGCGTGCCGGTCTTCGGACACGAGACGTTGTCCGTGATCAACATCCCGCTCGCGCAGAAACCGTCGCCGTCCGCATCACAGCCCTTATCGATGGTGCCGGTGCAGGTGTTGTCCACGCCATCGCAGATCTCAATCGCGTTCGGGTTGATCGTCGCGTTGGTGTCGTCGCAGTCGCCACCAACGAGCGCAGAGGCCCCGGCGTCCTGCGAGCACATGCACTTCTTCGTGCCAGCGCCGAAGCCATCCTTGTCTTCGTCCGGGTAGAACTCTTTGCAGTTCGTGGCGCCCTCTTCGTTGGTCAAGCCATTGCAGTTGTCGTCAGCGACCGTGGTGCAGGACTCCTTCATGCCCGGATGCACCAACTTGTTGGTGTCATCACAGTCGCCGCCGCCCTTCGGACACGCGATGCTCGGAGCCTGCGTACCCGTGCAGTAGCCGTCGCCGTCGCCGTCGTTGCAGTTCTCGTCCACGCCGCCAGCGCAGTTGTTGTCCAACTTGTCGCCGCACACTTCGGTGGCGCCGGGGTTCACCTTGTCACTCTCGTCGTCACAGTCGCCGGCGCCCTTCGGGCAGATCGCCGGTGTACCCACCACCGCCTTTGTGGTCGTGCAGTAGTCGTCGTTGTCGTTGTCGCAGCCGGTGTCGACCTGACCATCGCAGTCGTTGTCGGCCCCGTCACAGATCTCCGACTTGCCTGGGTACACCGCGCTGTTCGTGTCGTCGCAGTCACCGCTGCCCTTGCTGCAGACCGCCGGGGTACCGACGATCGTCGCGCCCTTCTTGCAGTACCCGTCACCGTCGCCATCACAACCGTCGTCTTTCTTGCCGTCGCAGTTGTTGTCCTTGTCGTCGCAGACCTCCTCAGCGCTCGGGCTGATGGCCTTGTTGGTATCGTCGCAGTCGTCGCCGTTGCCGTTGTTGACCTTGCCCAGCTTGCAGACGTAGCAGTACTGCACGGTCGGTGAAACGAGGCTCCACGTACCGTCCGCCAACATCACTAGGCCATCATTGGTGGCCGTGTTGTTCGCCGCGCCGCCGTTCCAGTTGGTGTAGTTGAACGGCGTGCCTGCCGACCACTTGAACACACCCTCGGTTGCCGAGTCATCGGCGCCGGTCCATGCGATGGCCGTCGAGCCACAGCCCTTTGTGATGGCCGCGCGAACGGTCGTGTTCTCCTGCGATCCGTTGATGGAGGTCAGCTTGCCACCCAGCACGCCACACGAGAGCTCGCTCGAGGCCTGCGTCTTCTTCGTCGGGAAGGCCTGGTAGCAGATGTTGTTCAACGTCACGCCGTTACACACCGGCGTGCTCTTGATGCAGGTCGCCTTCGTGGTCATGAGCATCTTTGACGAGCAGTGGTCGTCCCCGTCCACGTCGCAGCCCTCGTCGATCTTGCCGTTGCAGTTGTTGTCCTCCGCGTCGCAGATCTCCGTGCCGCCGGGTTTCACGGTGTTGTCGTTGTCGTTGCAGTCGCCGGTCAGCGTCGTCAGGAAGTCGCCCTCCGCCACGCACTGGCACTGCACCGTGCCGCCGCCGTAGCCATCTTTGTCGACGTCTTTGTAGAACTTGATGCAGTTCGTCGCGTTGACCTCGTTGATGCTGCCGTTGCAGTTGTTGTCGAGCCCATCGCCGCAGACCTCGACGGCGTTCGGGTTGATGCTGGCCTTGGTGTCGTCGCAATCGCCCGCCTTTGTCGCGTTAAAGTTGCCTTCCGGCGTGCACAAGCACTGCGAGACGCTGACGCCGAAGCCGTCCTTGTCGCCGTCGTAGTAGTACGTGGTGCAGCTGGCCGCGTCGTTGCTGTTGAGCGAGTTGTCGCAGTTCTCGTCGATCAGGTTGCCGCAGATCTCCTTGGCGCCCGGGTTGATGGCCTTGACCTTGTCGTCGCAGTCACCACCGCCGTTCTTGCAGATGGCTGGCGTCCCAATCGTGATCATCCCCGTGTCGCAGTAGCCGTCTCCGTCGTCGTCGCAGCCCTCGTCGACCGTGCCGTTGCAGTTGTTGTCGACGCCGTCGCACAGCTCAGCGATGCCGCCGTTGATCAGGTAGTTCGCGTCGTCGCAGTCGCCCGACTTCGTCGCCTTGTAGTCGCCCAGCTTGATGCACATGCACTTGGGCAGCGTGCCGTTCTTGCCGTAGGCGTCGCTGTCTTTGTCGAGGTAGAAGTTGGTGCACTGGTCCGCGTCGACGTCGTTGTACGAGCCGTTGCAGTTCTCATCGACCGTGTTGCCGCACACCTCGGGTTTACCGGGGTTGATCTGCGCCTGGTCGTCGTTGCAGTCGCCGCCGCCCTTGCTGCAGGTCGAGGGGGTTCCGACGATCTTGAGGTTGCTGTCGCAGTAGTCGTCATTGTCGTCGTCGCAACCTTCGTCGGTCGTCCCGTCGCAGTCATTGTCCGCGTTGTCGCAGATCTCAACGCCGGATTTTGAGACGTTCGGATCCTTGTCGTTGCAGTCTCCGCCGCCCTTCTTGCAGACGTTGGGGAACCCAACCGTCGTCATCGCCTTGTCGCAGTAGTCGTCACCGTCCTTGTTGCAGCCCTCGTCCACCGCGCCGTTGCAGTTATCGTCGACGTCGTTGCAGATCTCCGCGCCGCCCGGATTCACGGCCTTCACCGAGTCGTTGCAGTCGTCTTTCTTGATCGCGGTGTAGCCATTCGCGCCCTGGCAGAGACACTTGTTGATCGCCAAGCCGTAGCCGTCCTTGTCGTTGTCCAGGTAGTAGATCTTACAGCCCGTGGCGTTCTCATCGTCGATGACGTTGTTGCAGTCGTTGTCGACGCCGTCACACGTCTCGGTCGCGCCGGGCTTGATGTTCGCGTTGTTGTCGACGCAGTCGCCGCTCGCCTTCGCGCGGAAGAAACCCTCGGCGACACACAGGCACTTCTTGGCCGTGATGCCATAGGCGTCGTTGTCCGCGTCAAAGTAGAAGTTCAGGCAGCCGGCGGCGTTCTCGTCGTTCTGGCTGCCATCACAGTCGTCGTCGATCTTGTTGTTGCAGACCTCGACGGCGCCGGGATGCACGTCGAAGTTGAAGTCATCACAGTCGTCGGTGCCCTTGCTGCAGACCTTGCCAGGTGGGCTGCCGATCTTGTGGGCGCTGTCGCAGTAGCCGTCTTTGTCGTCGTCGCAGCCGTTGTCGACGACGCCGTTGCAGTCGTCGTCCTTGTCGTCGCAGGTCTCGCTCGCCTTGCCCTTGTAGATCGTGGCGTTGTTGTCGTCGCAGTCACCGCCGCCGTTCTTGCAGATCGCGGGCGTGCCCACCATCACCAAGTTCGCGTCGCAGTAGCCGTCGCCGTCGTCGTCGCAACCCTCGTCGGTCTTGCCGTCGCAGTTGTTGTCCTTCCCGTCGCAGATCTCGACCACACCGGGCTTGATCGTCGCTGAGGTGTCGTCGCAATCGCCTGATTTTGTCGTCTTATAGGAGCCGGTGGCCGCGCAGAAGCACTTCGGCGTACCGGTACCGTACGTATCCGAGTCCGCGTCCGTGTAGAACTTGATGCAGTAGACAGCGTTCTCGTCGTTCTGCGAGCCGTCGCAGTTGTTGTCCTTGCCGTCGCCGCAGACCTCAGCCTTGCCCGGGTTGATCGCCGCGTCGTCGTCGGCGCAGTCGCCGCCACCGTTGCCGCAGATTTTGGGAGTCCCGACGATGGTGAAACCAGCTTCGCAATACTTGTCGCCGTCGTCATCGCAGCCCTCGTCGGCCGCGCCGCTGCAGTTGTCGTCCAGGTCGTTGCAGATCTCAGCGACTCCCGGGTTCACCTTGGCGTTGTTGTCTTGGCAGTCGCCGGGGTTGATCGCGTCGAACGGCGCCTTGCCAGTGCACAGGCACTGACTGGCGTTGGTGCCCCACAGATCCTTGTCGCCGTCGTAGAAGAAGGGCTTGCAGCCAACCGCGCCCACGTCGTTCGTGCTGCCATTGCAGTTGTCGTCGTCGGCCGTCGCGCAGTCTTCCTTCACACCAGGATTGACCTTGATCTTAAGGTCGTTGCAGTCGCCGCCGCCCAGGACACAGGACTTCGGCTTGCCCACGACGATCATTGTGCTGTCGCAGTAGGTGTCGCCGTCGTCGTCGCAACCCTCGTCGGTCTTGCCGTCCGAGTCGTTGTCCTGATCGTCGCAGATCTCCTTGCCTTCCGGGTTGATCTTGTTGTCCGTATCCACCGTGTCGCCGCCGCCCTTGGGGCACGCCTTGATGCCCGTCTGGGTGTTGTCAAACACGAGGTTGACGTCGCAGTAGCCATCGCCGTCGTCGTCGCAGCCCTCATCCACCACGCCGTCGCAGTCGTCGTCAGCGTTGTTGCAGCTCTCCGTCGCTCCCGGGTTGATGGGCTGCACCGAGTCGTCGCAGTCACCTGGCTTGGTGGACTTGAACACGCCATCCGCCGTGCAGATGCACTTGAACGGCGTCGTGCCCCAGTCGTCCGAGTCCTGGTCGGTGTAGAAGTTCTTGCAACCGGTGGCGTTCAAATCGTTGTTCGAGCCGCTGCAGTTGTCGTCCGCGCTGGTGCTGCAAAGCTCCGTCGCGCCCGGATTAATGGTCTTGTCGGCGTCATTGCAGTCGCCGCCCTTGGTCGCTTTGAACGCGCCGGAGGCGGTACACAAGCACTTCGCGGCGCCCTTGCCATAGCCGTCGCCGTCGAGATCGGCATAGAAGTTCGTGCAGCCGGAGGCGTTCTCCTCGTCCTGCTGACCATCGCAGTTGTCGTCCTTGCCGTTGTTGCAGATCTCCGCCGCCTTCGGGTTGACGGTGCCATCCGCGTCCGCACAGTCATCTCCGTTGATGGCGCTATCGTCCGTTGGCAGCTTTGACTTGATGCACTTCGCCGACTTCTTCACCTTCGCGTTCAGGGCGCAGAAGCCGTCGCCGTCGGCGTCGCAGTCCTCGTCGATCTCGCTGTCGCAATCGTTGTCGATACCGTCACAGACCTCGCCGCAGCTGGCATGACCACAGCAGGACGCCCAATCGTCGCAGTCGGTCTTGCCGTTGTTGTTGTTGTCGATGCCGTCGGTGCAGATCTCGCCGCTGGTGCAGTCGAAGGTCAGATCGAACTTCGCCGTGTCGGTCGCGCCGACCGCGTCGACAACGATGTAGTACTTCGTGCCCGCAGCGGCGGGGAACGCCACCGAGGCCTTACCGCTCGCCACGTTGCCGTACGCCAAGCAGCTCGAGGGGTCGCAGCCCTTCGCCGTCTCTTTCAAGACAAACACCTTCGCCTTGTCGCTGCTCACGTTCGTCAGCGTCAGCACGACCGGCACGCTCTTGGCGCTGCTGAAGGTGTACGCGATCTCTTTGCCGCTCAGCGTCACGCCCGCGGCGCACTTGTAGCTCGTGACGATGTTGGTCGCCTCTGAGCCGTTCGTCACGAGGCCAGTCGGCTTGTCGCCGCACGTAAACGCCGTCTGAGCGCTGCACAGGCACGTGTTGTTGTGCGCGCAGGTGCCCGCGCTACACGCGTCGATCGTGCAGCCGTCGCCGTCATTGCACTGCGCGTCGGAGGTGCAGTCCTTAAAACCGTTGTCGAAGAACCCAAAGATGAGCTTCATCAGATCGTCGGGCGTGTCCGTCGACGACGTCACGCCACCAAACAGAATCGACGAGGCGATGGTCCGGTACTTGGCGATGGTGTTGTCGTGGGCGACGTGGACCCAGAACTTCTCGATGCCGCTGTTGCGCAGCAGGTTGCCAGTGCGCTGCACGCTCAACTTGCCGGCGATCTGGTCGTTGAGGTTGTTCCAGGTAAAGCCCTGCTGGTAGGCCCACTTGTAGTTCTTATTCGTCGCCACGTCGGCGTAGGACATGAAGCCGTCGAGCGGCCCCGTCACGCCGTTGGACGCCGAATCGAGCACGCCGGTGACCTTGAAGAAGCTGTGCAACGTCGTGGCGGAGTCGAACGCCCAGGTGTCGCCACCCTCGATGTAGATGCGGCCGCCGCCGGAGAGGTAGAGCTTGAGCCCATCCACCTCGGAGTCCTTCAGCACGTGGTTGTCGGGGAAGACGCCCAGCAAGATGAAGATGGCGTCAAAGCTACCGAGCTTCTTGTACAGCCCCAGATCGGAAGCGACCTGCACCTGCTTGCCGAGCTTCTTGATCGCGTTGTAGACCGGCGTCGCGTTGCTCGTCGGCACCTCGCTCGGCTTCCACACCAAGACGCCGCCTTCGTAGCTGACGGTGATTTTGAAGGTGCACAGCTTATAGAGGAAGCCGTCTGTGACCTTGATCGTCACCTCATGCTCGCCGATGTCGGTCGGCTGCGGCGTCAGCGTCAGTGACGAGTTCCACGACGCGTCGATCCAGTAGTACAGCGCCGACGAGATGCTCACGAACGCAGGCGCCTTGACGAGCTGAAAGCTGATGATGTCGCTGAGATCGGCGTCCTTGGCTTTGACGGGGATCGTCTGAGTCGTGCCGGCGAGCACAGTCTGGTTGGCCGGGCAGCTCGTGAACGCGGGCACGGAGCCCTTCGCCACGCAGAAGTTGTCGACTCCGAAGCGGGTCAAGTTGTAGGTGCTGCCGCCGCTCACGCAGACGGCCAAGCGCAAGCCGTTGGAGCCCGAGAGCTCCGGCGGCAACTTCACAGACATCGTCTCCGCGGCGATGTCCTTCGCTGGCGTCACCGTGTCGATCAACACGCCCTTGGTCCAATCCGCGCTGGCGCCGTCGAGGCTACCGAGCACGCGGATGGTGGAGTCACCGCTGTTCTTGATGAACTCGCGATCGAGCTGGATGGTGATGGTCGTCGCGCCAGCAGCCTGGAAAATCGGCGATTGCAGACAGGTGTCGTAGTCGACCTTGATCGGCGACCACGTGAAGCGCGCGTACTTGTCAGGACCGAGACCGCCGTCGGTGCCGACCGCCCAGTTGGTGGCGGCGGTGCCCTTCACGTCGGCCGGATTCCAGCCCATGAGCTTGAGGTCGCTGCTCTCTGAGAAGTCCTGGCAGTAGTTCAGCTCGAATGTGCAGACCGCTTTCGCCTCGGCGACACAGGACCGCGAGCCGTCGGGCTGGGTCTTGCACTTGCCGACCTTGCACTGGCTCGTCAGATCGGCGCAGTCGTACTGCTCATTCTCAACCGAGCAGCACAGCCCGCCGTTGCCGGTGCTCTCGAAGCTGACGCACTGATCAAAGATGCAGTAGTCCTTGGTGCAGGCGTTGCCATCGGAGCAGTCGAACGCGTCGGTGCAGCAGCCCTGAATCGCCGGGTGGCTGCAGGCGCCCGCCACGCACTTGTCTTGGGTGCACTTGTTCTTGTCATCGCACTGCGTGTCCGCTGTGCACTCGCACTCGGCCTTCTGAGCGAAGTCGCACGTACCCTGGCCGCCAACGATGTTCTTGCAGGTGTCGACCGTGCAGTCCCAACCGTCGTCGCAGCCGCTGTCCGCGACGCAGCAGCCACCCTTGGGTGACGCGTGTCGGCACGAGTTGTTGAGGCAGTAGTCGATCGTGCAGGGGTTCTTGTCGTCGCACGCCGTGAGCGCGTCTTTGTCATCCTTGCAGCAGTCCGCAATCGGGGTGAATTTGCAGGCGTTGTCGGTGCACGCGTCCGCGGTACACGGGTTGCCATCGCTGCACTGGTCATTGAACTCGCAGCACGCGGCCTTTGGCACGAACTTGCACGCGCCACACGCGCCAGCGCTGGCGTCACAGCTGTCGGTGGTGCAAGGCTTGCCATCATTGCAGTCAGCGTCTTTGACGCACTTGCTCAGGTCCGCCTTGAAGGTGCACTTGTTGTCGGTGCCGCAGAAATCGAGCGTCTCGCATTTGCCGTCCGAACAGTCTTCCGCCGTGTTACAGCAGGCTGTGTCGCCGTTGTCGACGAACTTGCAGTCGTTGCTGCTGGTGTCGCAGCTGTCCACCGTGCACGCCAGGCCGTCGGAGCAGTCCGCGGATGAGTCGCAGCAGTTCGGCTTGAACTTGTCCTTGATACCGATACAGGCGTTATTGATGCACTTATCACCGGTACACACCTTGCCGTCGTCGCAGTTCGTGTCCACATCGCAGCAGGTGCTCCACTTCTTGGGGTAGCTGCAGAGGTGGTTGGCTTGGTCGCAGGTGTCCCAGGTGCAGAACAGCCCGTCATCGCAGTCGACGACGGTATTGCAGCAGCCGGCGGTCTTGGTGTGCTTACACTGACCGTTCTTGGCGTCTGGGTTGTCGGTGATGCACTTGTCTGCGGTACACAGATTCGAGTCGTCACACTCCTTGTCGTTCGCACAACAGCCCGGAATTTGGATGTTGTAGCACTGGTTTCCTTCGCAGTAGTCCCACGTGCACTCGTCGCCGTCTTGGCACTCCTCGGTCTGCTTGAAGGTGTCACAGCAGTTGGGCTTGGACGCGTCCTTGGTGTGGCTGCACTTCTTCCAGCCGTCGTCTTGGGGCTGGTCGCACGTGTCGATCGTGCAGTAGTTGGCGTCGTCGCACTTCGTGTTCGTGCCGGTGCTGCAGCAGTCGGGGCGGAACTTGTTCAGATCAAAACGACACTCGTAGTCCACGCACTTGCCGAGCAGGCAGGTGTCGGTGGTCGAACACTCGGTGTCCTGGCAGCAGGAGCCGACCGGCTGCACATGCTTGCATTTGCCCGTCGCCACGTCGCAGGTGTCGACCGTGCAGCCCTTGCCGTCGTCGCACTCAATGTCCGCGGAGATGCAGCATTCCTTGTCGGTCTTCACGTGCTTGCACACACCTTTCACGCCGCTTTGATCGCAGGTGTCGGCCGTGCAGTTGTTCTTGTCGTCGCAGTCGCCGTCTTTGAGGCAGACCGTGCACTGAGACGCCGCCGTGTTCGGGTCCTTGCAGACCTCTCCAGCGAGGCAGTTATCGTCAGAGGTGCAACAAAACTGAGTCATTTCGAACTTGCACTTCAGGCCGATGCACCACGCGATCGAGCAAGCCAAGCCGTCGTCACACTGGTCGGAGACCTGGCACGGGTGGGTGATGACGACCAAGCGCTTGGCGGTGGCCTCTTTGTTGGTGAGCTCTGTGCCGGTGTTGTCGACGAGGACGCACGACAGCGTGCGGTAGCCCATCTTGATGCCGACGAAGGTGTAACTGTTGCCGGTGGTTGCGCCGACGAGTTTGCCGTCGAGGTAGCAGTTGATCTTGCCGGGGGTGAAGTTCTGCGTGGTGAACTTGAACTCGACGTCCTGCTGACCGCCCGTGGCGATCAGCCACTCCTGATCAGGCAACGGCGCGGTGACGGTGATCGTCGGTTCACCGAGATTGAACGTCTCAACGCCGAAAGACGCGTCAACGCCGGAGGCATAGTCCGCCAGCAACCCGGCAGCCGGAGTCGGCTGAGGTTCTTCGGCGCACGCAGCAAACCCGAACAGGACTGCGAGCAGCCCCAGTTGGATCACGCGTTTGTTGTGCTGATGCCGCATTCCAATCCTCCTAACGACAGGCCTCGGCGGATCTACAGACCTTCGCGTACCTATTCGGGGGATCTGGTTCCGACTCACACCTAAAAGACTTCACTCGACCAGGCCTGGGGTGCCCTGTTGGGCTCTCGCCCGGTGGTCTCGAAGCTCTCGCTTCAGGGCCACTTTTGCTTTGGTCGACTGCGTCTCCAGCGTTGCGAGGTAGGAAGGGTGCTTGCGGAACCGGTGTGCCTTCAATTCCATGGGGGACGGAGAAAGAAGGCCCTCAGTAACAAAACGTAGCAAAGCAAGGGCTTGAAGGCAAGCAGATGCTGCATGGTTCGGATCCGCCCGGAATCGCCCCTAAATCCAAGACCTCGCGTCTTTTCGCGGGCCTTCAGCGCGCCGCGAGACGCCAAGCGCTGACAAGTTCCTGGACGATCGCTGACAAATCTGACGATCGTCCGGCGGCCCTGAGGTCGACATAGCCCCGACCTCTGTGTCCACAAAGGACCAAAGTCGCGCTGAGCGCTGGGTCGATTGCGCAGTTGAGCGCGAGACCGTGCCGGGCGACGCCACCTTGGTGACGCAGCCCGACGCTAGCCAGCTTCTGCCCATCCAACCACAGCCCGGTGTCGAGGCCCGCGCCGCGCTCGGGTTGCAAGCCGTGGGACCGCGCGACGGCGGCGGCGCCGTCCAGCAACGTGTCGACCAGCTCGGTCAGCTGCAGGCGCGTGCAGGGCACCGCGATGAGCGCCACGAGTTGGCCGGGCAGATGCAGCGTCGCTTGGCCGCCTCGATCCACCTCAAGGACCGCGATCTCGGCGGCCTCGCAGCGCGCGACGGTGTCCGCCAGACCGGCGCTGGCGACGTCGTGCACACGACGGCCGAGCGTGAGCACGGCGGCCGCCGGGGTGAAGAGACGCACACAGGGCGGCGCGCCAGTCGCGCAGGCTTCAGCATCACGGAGGTTGAGGGCGTCGCCGGCGGCGAAATCGAGCGACCCGTGCCAATGCCAATCGACATCATCGAGCAGGGTGACTTTGCGGGGGGCAGTTGGCGCCGACGTACTCACAGCAGGACTCCGCTTGGACGCCGCCGATTGGGGCCGCCCGAGCAGCGGCAACGCAGCGCGCGTCAGCTTTGGGCGATGAGCCAAGCGAGAAACACGGGCGCCGCAAACAGCACGCCGTCGAGCCGATCGAGCATGCCGCCGTGTCCCGGTAGGAGCGTGCCGCTGTCTTTGGTACCGGAGGCGCGCTTGAACATGGACTCGGCCAGATCGCCAATCTGCGCGACGGTGCCGCAGGCTGCGCCGAGCACCAGCGCGTTGGACTGTGGGATCTGAGGCACAAGCAGCCAAGCGCACAGCGCGGCGCCACCAATGGAGGCGATCAGGCCGCCGACGGAGCCCTCGATCGTCTTCTTGGGCGAGACCAGCGGGTAAAGCTTGTGTCGACCCAAGCTGCGCCCTGCGAAATAGGCGCCGGTGTCGCCCGCGAAGACGATGACGAGCAGCGTGAGCAACGCCGCCGGGCCGAACGTGAATGGGCCAACTGGCGGGGCGATACCCGCGGGCGTGCCGGGATCAGGGAAGATCGCGATGGCGGTCAGGCACGCGGCCAGCATGCCGACGTAGCCCAGGGCGAGCAGGAGCGCCATGGCACGCCGGGCGGCGACGACCAGATCTTCGGGATGTGCCAGGCACCGCATCAACAAAACGATCGTCGCGAGAACGAACACCAGCGTCGCGCCATGCGGATGTAGCGCCGGCGCGACCACCAGCGTCGCGACCACCACGCTGCCGAGCCAGCGGTCACTCGGGCGAATCTCGGGCCACATACCGAGGAGCTCGTGCGCGCAGAAGGCGCCTGCAAGCCCGAGGATCCCGACGATAAGCGGCAGCGGACCGGCGAGCAGCAGCCAGATCAGGAGGGGCGCAAGGACGAGGCCTGTGGCTAAACGAGCGAGCAGGGTCAGGCTCCTTGATCGATGGACGAGTCTTCGTCAGCGGCACCGCCGGGGTGGTCATCTTCAGGCGGTAGCGGCCAAGCGCGACCGCGCCAGAAGACCCACCCCGCCCAGAGCAACGCCGGCAGACTCACGAGCTGGGATGTGGTGGCCATCCCCCACAACCACTCGCCGCGATCGTCGGCGCGGATGAACTCCACGAGGATGCGAAAGATGGCATAGAGGGCGAGGAACTGGAAGAAGAGCTCCCCCCGAAAATGGCGTCGTCGCCGGTAGCGCCAGTACCCGAGCGCAAAGATGATCGCGGCGGCCAGCGCTTCGTAAAGCTGCGTCGGATGAACGTGCAGCGATTGCGCCGCGGCCGTGGGGATCACGTGATCGTGGACATGACGGCTCCACGCTGGACTGAACCGCGGAAACGCGACGCCGGTGGGCCCATCGGTGACGCCGCCAAAGCAGCATCCGGCCAAGAAACAGCCCATGCGCCCAAGGATGAGGCCAAACGGCACGGCCCACCCGGCGAGGTCTGCGACGTCCCACATCTGCATTTTGCGGCGGTTCAGAAACCACAGCCCGACGGGCACGCAGAGCAGCAGACCACCGTAGAAGACGTAGCCGCCGTACCAAATCTTGAAGGCGCGCAGGCAATCTCGCTGCTGTCGACACAGACCGGTGGCTTGATCGCAGAGGTCGCCGAGGCCGGCGCTGAGGCACTGGGCGTCTGACGCGCAGGATCGACCGCCACCGAGCGCGAGCCCCTTGAGCTGCCCTGGATCGGTACACAAGTGCACGTAGTCCCAGAAATGGCCGTCGGCCAGCACGTGAAGAATGCGCGCGCCGGCGAGGCCGCAGACCATCATCAAGAGGCCGAGATCGAGGATGGTGTTGCCGTCCATCCCGCGACGAAGGCCCTCGCGGTGGGCGAGCAGGATGCCGGCGGTGATCCCGACCATCAGCAGCGTGAAGTAGGCCGGCAGCGTCGTGAATCCGAGGTCGAAGGAGGGATGCACGGTGACCTCAGTTCGGTGCCGCCGCAGCCGATCCGGCACCGCGACGAAGGAAGAGGAGCTCGAGCATGATCAGGGCGACACCGACCGAGATGCCGATGTCGGCGACGTTATAGACGGGCCACCGCGCGTCACCGACGAAGTTGAGGATGAAGTCGACGACGATGGTGTGCAGGTTCCGGTCGATGAGGTTGCCGATCGCGCCCGACAAGACGGCGCCGAGCGCGAACGTGCTCAGCGTCGAGCCCATCCAGCCGACCCAGATCGCCCAGATCATGCCCAACGAAGCGAGGACGCTGATGACGCTGAAAAAGGCGACTCGAAAGACGGGGTCCATGTCCCGCATGAACCCCCACGCGGCGCCCGGGTTCTCTGCGTAGACCAGCTTCATGAAACCGGCGATAACCGTGATTTCTCGGGACAGAAGCGCGATCTGTGCGCCCTTTGGCGGCACCTCGCTGGCGACCTCAACGACGTCGCGCGCGCGATACGTCGCGGTCTGCAAGAGCCTGTCGACCTGCCCTTGCGGCACCCGCCAGCGCTCCGCCAGGACCACGCCGAGCGTGCGGCTGGCGTCGGCGGCGTCGATGCGGACCCGCCGTGGCGGGGGAAAGCCCGTGCCTTGCGTCGCGATCAACTGGCGCGGCGCGCCGAGACCGTCGAGGGTCATGGCCGCTGTCAGGCCGATCGCGCGGTCGTAGCGCCAGACCCAGCGTTGACCGACGGCTGCGGCCACCTCACCGTCCAGCACGCCGCGATCAGCGAAGAGCTGCGCCACGGTGCGGCTGCCGTCGGCCTCGACCACCATGGGGTGTTGGTGCGTGGCGAGGTGGTCGATAGCGGCGAATTTGGTCCACTGATCCGCCAGCAGCAACAGCGCCGCCAGGGCGAACGCGGGCCAGCGCCACCTTGCGGCCGCCGCCCGCGCGGCGGCCTCCAGCGCGCGGTTTGCCCCATCGGCCGCCGCCGTATCGGTGGGGACCGCGGTCGGCGCGGATGATTCTGTTGTCGAATCAGGCGGTGGCATGGAGCTCCGTGGACGCCGCGGCCCGACAGGGACGGCGGAGAGTAGGCGCGGAGAGTAGGGTCCCCCTCGTTGACGCGTCAACGCAGCGCGGCACCGCGCTGACCGCGAACGCCGCCTGCACGGAGATGCGGCGAGCCAACTCACCGCGCGGCGCCTTGCCCCACCTCGGGTCACGGGACTACGCTGTGCGCCGAGCCGCGGAGAACGCTACCCTTCGCTCGCCGCGCGACGTCCGCCACGGGACACCATCGCCGCGGGTGACCATCGCCGCGGATGATCACCGCCGCGGAACACGATCGCCACGCCATGGCCGCCCTGAGCCCACCCCGCGAGGCCCGCCAGACAGGGTCCGCGCAACATCAACGAGGAACAGTCGTGCCGAGTCGTCGAACCCTGGTGTTGACCGCGAGCCCAAGCCCCCACGCGCTACCCGGCCTCCAACGCCGGGCCGACGCGGAGGGCGAGGCGCGCGAGACCACCGACGTCGCTGTGCGCGCGGCCCTTGAGACCGCGTCACTTGCGACCGCCATCGTGCTGGGCGAGGGCGACCAGCTGCAGCGCGCCGAGGTGTTGGGCTGGATTCGCCAAGCCCGCAGCGCTGGAGCGCGAGCGGTAGCCGTGGAGACCACGGGGCATGTGCTGGCACGCCAGGGCACCGCGGCGCAACTCAAGGCCGCAGGGCTGACGCACGTGTTCGTCGCGCTGTTTGGTGCGGACGCCGCGAGCCACGACTGGGTCGTCGGGGCTCCTGGGTCGTTTGACAGGTCACTGCGGGGCCTCAAACAAGCACGGGCCGCGGGCTTGCGCACGCAGCTGCTGATCCCGATCTTGCGACCGACGTTTCGCGCGCTGCCAGACCTGATTCGTCGCTCCCTAGCGATACGTGTGCACGGCTTCGAGTTCCGCGCGCCAATCGGCCCCGATCGCGTCGCCCATGGCCTGCACCCGCACCTAGCCCTCGCCGGCCCGTTCGTCGCGCGGGCCGTTCAGATCGCGCGCGCCGCGAAGCGAAGCGCCTGGACGTGGGGGGTGCCCGCCTGCGTGCTCGGCGACGCCGCTGACGCGATGATCGAGCGCCACGGGGGGCAGACCGTCATCGACGCGGCCACACCAACCGGCGAAGATTACGCTAGAACCGCCGGGGAACCGTGCAAGATGTGCGCATGGTCGGCACACTGCCCTGGCCCACTAGCGAGCTACGGCTACGGCTTCGCTGGCCTGCTCCCCCGCACGGACGCGCCACAAGACTGAAGATCTCGTCCCTCGCCGCGCGAGAGATGGGACGGAGGACCGGATGACGGAGATCTCACATCGCGCACGTGGCCATGAGCCGCAGCGCATCCCAGAAGCGCCGGTCTCCGTCGAGTCGGAGCACATCGACATCGAGAAGTTGGTGCGCGACGGCGTGCTCACGCGCGACGAGGCCCGCGCCCTGGAGCACAGCCAGCAGAGCGACAGCGGCGGCGCGATTCGCATGGAGGCCCTGCCGGAGACGCGCGGCAGTGGCGACGACAAAGACGCCGTCAAAGAGGCGGCCGTCAAACATAAGCGCCACTGGGTGCGGGTCACACGGGTCTGCAATCAGCGCTGTACGTTCTGCCTCGATTCGATGAATCAAGACGGCACGATGATCGACACGGACTCGCTGAAGGCCTACATCGCGCTGGGCCGTAAGATGGGGCGTGAGCGCCTGATCCTGTCGGGCGGCGAAGCCAGCGTTCACCCCGATTATATCGAGCTGATCCGCTATGGCCGCGAGGTCGGCTACGAGTGGATCCAGACCATCACCAACGGGATGATGTTCTCGTACAAGAAGTTCGCCAACCTCTGCGCCGACGCCGGTCTCAACGAGGCGACGGTCTCCATGCACGGCCACACCGCCTACCTGCAAGACCGCCTGACGGGCACCCCAGGCGCTTTCGTGACGGGCGTCAAAGGCATGAAGAACCTGATCGCGACCGACAAGGTCGTCGTCAACGTCGACGTCGTCATCAACAAGCAGAACTACAAACACCTGCCTGAGATCATTGAGTACTACTACAACATGTCGATCCGCGAGTTCGACCTGCTGCACATCATCCCATTCGGCCGCGGCTTCGACGAGCACCGCCACAGCCTGTTTTTCGATCTCAATGACGCGGTGCCCTACTTCCGTCGCGCGTTTGAGTGGGCCAACAAGCCGGGCGTCTATCTGTGGACCAACCGTCTGCCCGTGCCCTACCTCGAGGACTTTGAGCGCCTCATCCAAGATCCCCATAAGCTCACCTATGAGTTTGACGGCGGCCGCCACAACTTCGAGAGCTTCCTCAAGCGCGGCCTGAAGCCCGATTGCTGGGGCGAGCGCTGTGACTACTGCTTCCTCGACGGCCCGTGCCGCACCACGATGTTCCCATACCGCGGCCACTTGGAGGCGCGCACCTTTCCACTCGTGAAGATCGACAGCCAGACGGTGTGGTCCTCTACCGCCGCGCAGACCGTGTTTGAGGCGCAGAAGCCCGACCGCGTCATCCTCACCGCTCGGGACGCGACTGACGCCTCGCGCGCCCTGGCCGCGCTCGCGTTCGACGACGTTCCGGTGTCGCTCCTGCTCGACGACGGCGCGCTCGCCCTGCATATGCCGGCGCAGGCGAAAGACAGCGCCGACTCGCGGGTCGATCGCCTCGTTGTGCGCACCGTGGCCGACGCAGCGCGCTGCCTAGTTGGCGAGGATCGTGTGCCGGCGCCGATGACCGTGGAGGTCCTGCTCGACAGCGCGCTGGCCTCGTGGCTGCTCGCCCGACCCTCAACCGTCAAACACTGGGGCGATCGCCTGATTCTGACGCTGCAAGACCACGCCTATCTCAGCGGCTCGCAGCAGACCGACCCTGCGCCTACCACCCTGCGCAAGCTGGCCGGGCTTGGTGCTCGGCTCAAGAACGTACCGCGCTGCGTCGCGGGCGCGCCGACCGATCCCCACGATCACTTTCGGCTGGACGCCACCATGCTCGACAGCGGCGGCGATCTCGATCTCGATCAGTACGTGCACCACTACATCGACCACGAGTACTACGCGAAGAGCCTGCGCTGCAATCGTTGCGCCTTCTCCGATTCGTGCCGCGGCCTGCACGTGAACTACTTGCGCAACCACGGCTTCAAGATCCTGCGCCCGCTCGACAGCGACGGCGTGGAGGTCGAAGACGCCGGCTCGTTTGAAGACATCACGGCCGTGCTGAAGGACGCGACCGCGCAGACGGACCGCCGCGAGCGCAAGCGCATCGTGGGCATGCACCAACCGGCGCAGAGCGTGCGGGTCGCGCTCGGCGATACCCAGCTCGGCGGCGGCCCGACCAAGTAGCTGAACGACACAGCTGAAAGCCTAGGATCTCCGCGTCATGGCCAACATTGGCTACATCCAGATGGTGCGCCACTGCAACCAGAACTGTGGCTTCTGCTCGAATCCAGAGACGCCCTGGTTCCACGGCGAAGCCGAGGTGCGCGCGATCATCGATGACTTCGCGCAGCGCGACTATTTCGGCGTCATCTTCACGGGCGGCGAACCGACGCTGACGCCTATTCTGGCGGCCTCGATCGCGTACGCCCGGGGGCGTGGCCTGCACACGCGGATGATCAGCAACGGTCAGAAGCTCGCTGACCGGGCTTATCTGCACGAACTCGAACAAGCCGGACTCGACCACGTCCACATCAGTGTGCACTCGCACAATCGAGCGCTGGAAGACTTCCTCACCGGCACGCCGGGCTCGCTGGCCTGGGCGGAGGCGGCGCTGGACCACCTCGCCGACAGCGCCATTCGGGTCGACGTCAACGTCGTGATCAACCGGTACAACGCCGATCAGCTCCACGAGACCATCGCCTGGTTCGAGGCCCGCTTCCCACACGTGCGGCACTTCATCTTCAACAACCTCGACCCGAGCATCGGCCGCGCCCACACCAATCAGTATTTCACGCCGACCCTGCGCGCGATGGAGTACAGCCTGCAGCTGGCCATGCAGCGACTCAGCGCTGCCGGGCGCACGTTTCGGGTGGAGAAGGTGCCGCTCTGTTACATGGCGGGGTTTGAGCACTGCAGTACGGAGACCCGCAAGATCATCAAGTCAGAGGAGCGCATCGTTCACTTCCTCGACGAGAAAGGCACCGTGCGACAACAGCTGTGGGGGCACCATCAGGCCAAGGTCTGTGAGGTGTGCACGCTGCGCGCCATCTGCGCCGGTCTGTTTGATCGTGGCGAGGCGTACGATGAGGCCGAGCTGACGCCGGTGTTCGTCGATCCGCGTGAGGTGGTGCAGCGCGTCGCGGCGGATGAACGCAGCGATCCGGCGTGGCGCCGCTCGCAGCTGCGTGGTGCAGCAGGGCTTGTCGCTGCACCCGCGCAGTCGCGCGCGCCGGCGACGATGCCGCCTCCGGACGGCTCCAGGCTTGTGGCGCCGCAACACAACGCCAAACGCCGACGCGATCCGTGGCAGGATTGGCACCCGGTGACGCCGACGCCGACCGCGACTACCATCGCCGCTCGCTCCGATTCAGATGACCCACTGAGCCCGCCACCAAGCCCCGCCGTCGCAGGCGAGGGGGCACTTTGAACGGACCCGCGCCTTGACGCCCGCCGGACCCGGTGCTAGCCCGGTTCCCATCGCAAGGTGTTGCTCCCGGCCCCCTCCGGAAGCCACCACCCACAGCAGCCCGCCTCAGGCGGGAAACAGGGGAGACCTCCCATGGCACAGCACACTCTTGAGCGCTTTGACGCCAACACGAACACGGCCGTATTGAGCCTGGACGCCGGCGTCTATCCGATCGACGCGGTCTACGGCGCAGCGTACGCCTTGATCGACCGGGCTTTTGTCCTGCTCGACAAGGAGGCGAACCCCAGCGGCAAAGGCAGCCGCTTTCTCGTGCAGCTCCGCGGTAAACGCACGTTGGATCAGGCCGCCGTTGAGGCGTTGTCGGGCGAGTTTGGCAACGAGCTGCTCAGCCAGGCCCTGCGTCGCAAGGTCGTCAAGCAGAACAACAAGATCATCGAAGAGATCGTGACGCAGGCCATCGCTGGCGCGACGGGCGCGAGCCTGCCGCAGGATTTTGTCGACGACGATGACGACGACTTGGATTTCCTCGACGACCCGCTGGGCATCGCGGTGCCGTGGGAAGAGAAGTTCAAGACCGACACGAAGAAGGGCGCCTAGCCAAGCAGCGACGGCGTCCACAAGCTGCCAGAACCCGGCAGCCAAGAGGCTGGCCCGCGAGCCTGGTGGCGATCGCAGGTGGAGCGGCTCGACGACGACGTTCAGCGACGACGACGTTCAGCGACGACGATATTCAGCGACGACCCGCACGAGCGGCACCCAAGCGCGCGCGCAATTGAGGAGGTCCTATGGCCACCCAGCACACGATTCAGCTACACCGTTCAATGTATATGGCGCAGGCGGTTCGCGACGCGATCCGTGTCTTCGAAGACTTCGCGAACTTCGCCATGGTCAGTGATGAACATCACTACACCGTGACGATCCAAGACGTGGACCCAGAGGTCGATGGCGACCTCGCCGGCGAGTTCTGTAACTTCGCCTTGGCCCACACCATCGAGCGCAAGCGGCGCACGCCCAAGTAGGCCTCGGGCCCAGCAATTGGAGCTATTCATGAGCGCACCCCGCCTCGACGAGCTGATCAGCCTTCGCAAGGTCAACGGCGATTTCGCCCTGCCCTTCAACCAGCGACCGGTCGGCGACGACTTCATCATCTCCAACGACCTCGGCGACATGACCTTTGTCACGCCGACCGAGCTGCAGAAGTTGGCCTACGGCACGATCGCCAAGGACGAGCCGCTGTACGCGCGGCTGGCTGAGAAGAACTTCATCGCGGCTGAGGTCGACATCTCCGCGCAGGCGGCGCGCTGGCGGTCGAAGAACCAGTTTCTGTTCTACGGCCCAACGCTGCACGCGTTTGTGCTCACCGGTCGCTGCAACTTCGGGTGTCAGTACTGTCACAGCTCCATCGTCGGCATGCACCGCACCGACACCGACATGTCGATCGAGGTCGCCGAGCGCGCCGTGGATATGGCGTTTCAGACGACGAGCCCTGGCATCACCATCGAGTTCCAGGGCGGCGAGCCCATGGCGGCGTGGGAGGTCCTGCAGCACGTCATCGAGTACGCGCGACAGAAGAACGCACTGGTCGGCAAGGCGCTGACGTTCTCGCTGGTCAGCAACCTGAGCTTGATGACCGAGGAGAAGCTGGACTATCTGCTGGAGCGGAAAGTTCAGATCTGCACCAGCATCGACGGACCGAAAGACCTCCACAACAAGTACCGCATCTACCGCGACGCGGACGGCTTCGATGTCACCACTGGCTGGATGAAGCGCATCAACGAGCGCTACGTCGAGATGGGCCTCGACACCAACCTGTATCGCGTCGAGGCGCTCCCCACCGTGACGCGCGCGCTGCTCAGCCGGCCGCGCGACCTCGTCGACACCTTCGTGGAGCTAGGCTGCCGCGCCGTCTTTCTGCGCAAGCTCGATCCCTTCGGTTTCGCCGCGCGCACGGCCAAGACGATCGGCTACTCGATGGAGGACTACATCAAGTTCTACACCGAGGCCGTCGACTACATCATCGAGCTCAATAAACAGGGTGTGCAGGTGATGGAGCGCAACGCCGCCATCATGCTGAGCAAGATGATCGCTGACTACGAGCCCAATTATCTCGACCTGCGCAGCCCCGGCGGCGCGGTCATCGGGCAGATCGGTTACCACCCGGATGGTCGCGTGTACTCCTCCGACGAAGGCCGAATGGTGGGCGCCATGGGGGACGACGCGTTCTGCATCGGCACCCTCGACAACACCTACCAAGAGATCATGACCTCTGCGTCGACCCGTGCGCTGGTCATCGCCGGCACCAACTTCGGCCAGCCCGACTGCGTGAGCTGCGTGTACCGCCCCTACTGTGGGCAGCAGCCGGAGTACAACTACAAGACGCAAGGCACGATCAACGGGCGGATGCGTGACAGCACTTGGTGTCGCAAGCACAAATACATCTTCGACTACCTCGCCCGCCGTCTGCACGACGCCGACGCGGAGGAGATGGCGATGTTCGACCGTTGGACCACGAACCGGCCGCAAGAGCACTTCCTCCAAGAGAGCGGCCAGATCTAGCGGCGACCCCTGTCGCGGCGTCACGCGCGTCACCGATGCCGTCTGCCACAGCTGGTGGCCGACTTTTGGGCGCTGTGCGCGATGAATGCTGGCGAGTTCTGGCGCGTCCGGACGCATTGCAGGAAACGTCGCGGTGTTGGTAGCATGCTGCGCCCGACGAGCTGCTTACTGCCCCTGGAGGCCTTCATGATGCGTCTCTCCGCTTTGATCCTTCCGATGCTCGGTGCGCTCTTGGTGCCATGTTTGGTGCTGGCCAGCCCAGCGGCGGTAGACCAGCCGGGCAGCCAGCCAGCGCCGCAGCCAGCCGCCCAGCCCGAGCCACAGCCAGCCGCCCAGCCCGAGCCACAGCCAGCCGCCCAGCCCGAGCCGCCCGCCGAACCGGCGCCGATGGCGACGCCGCTCGCGGCCCCCAGCGCAGCGCCCGGAACGATGGCGCAGCCGCCCGCGGTCGCCCCCAGCACGCAGGACGGCCGGCGCATCCGCCAGCAGAACAACCGACATGGCCTCGGTCTCTCGCTAGGTATGTCGCCGGGTTTCGGCTTCGCGTATCGCAACTACTTCGGCAACACGGTCGTGCAGGCCTCGCTCTTCGCGGCCGTGCTCGATCGCGGCGACAACGCCACGGTGTGGGTGGGTGTACAGATCGCGCGTTACCTGCTGGTGTGGCAGCAAGCGCGCCGCACGTCTTTGCTGCCGAGAACATCGGCGCTGCGGCTCGTCGGCGGTGGCTCCTACCTCTATAACCGCAGCAAAGACACGATTCTGGCGGATGCGCCTGGCTGTGTCCCGGTGTCGGGCGTCAATTGCCCGACTGTCGAGACCGACCGGGTCAACAAGCTCCAGATGGCCTCGCTCGGAGCCGGTATCGGCTTCGAGTTCGGTGCGATCATGCGCCCGGGCGTCAGCTTCGCCATCGATCTACAGCTCACTGCGTTGTTTGACGCGGGCTCGTTCATTCAGCTGTGGCCGCTACCCTCCGTCGCGCTGATGTACAGCTGGTAGGTTCGTTTCGCGTACCTCGCGGTCACGAGCCGCCATTCGGGAGCCCGCTATGATTCGCTTCGCTGTCAAACAGGTCGTCGTCTTCACCACCCTCCTGGCGCTGTGCGCGGGCAGCGCGCTCGCCGCGGAGCCGGTTTCGACCCTGCCGGGCCACAGCATGCGCCTGCAGCACAATGAGCACGCGCTCGGGCTCACAGGTGGGTATGGCGGCACGAGCGGGTTCGCCTACCGCAAGTACGTCGGCAACTCGTTTGTGCAGCTCAACCTGCTGCCGCTCGTCGCCGACCGCGGCGACTACCTCGCGATCATGATCGGCGCCAGCGTGGGTCGCTACCTGATCGTCTGGAATCGCGCTCGCAGCGCCTCCTTGGTGCCGACCACCACCGCGCTGCGCGCTGTTGGCACGGTGTCGACGTACTTCACGCGAGACTCGGGCACGATCACGTCCGTCGCGGCGCCATGCAAGACGGGGATCAACTGCGACACCACGCCCTCGACGGACCCGCAGGCCAAGTTGGAGAACTTGACGACGGTCGCCGCAGGCATCGGGTTTGAGTTCGGCGCCATCCTCCGAAACGGCTTCTCCATGTCGGTGGACGTGTTGCTGACGAGCGCGTGGGATGAAGAGGGCTTCTTGCAGATCTTGCCGTTGCCCTACGCCGCGATCATGTACAGCTGGTAGGGCCCGCCCTGGCGCTGCACTGGATGAACCTCCTCGGCCGCGCAGCGCACAGCTACGGTTGCAGCGCGGCCAGCATCGCCTGCACGGGCGCCTCAGCGCCGGTCCAGATCCCCAGACTCAGCGCGGCTTGGCACGCGAGCATCGACCGGCCGCTGTGCCGGAGGATCCGGGTGTCCGGGGTGCCGGCGGCGATGGCGCATCGCTGGGCAGCGGTGGGCGTGTCGCCGTAGACGAGATCGACGAGGGTGGCCGTCGTCGCCCACGCATGCCACGGCAAGTGCTGCAGCTGCAGCGCCGCAAATTCAGCCTCCGCGCCCTCTTTACCGTGGCCAACTCGCGAGGCGTGGATCACGATCTCAGCGGCCGCCATGGCGTCGGGTCGCGCCCACGGCACGACCTCGACGTCACCACCATCTCGCCGCACGCCGAGGGCAGCGACCAACCGCTCCGCGGGTTCGGACGAGCGATTGCTGATCCAGCGCAGGTCAGCGCCGCGCGACATCAGCCAGTGGGCGACTGACGCCCCGGCGCCGCCGCTGCCGACGAGCGCGATCGCGCGATGGTCGAGCGTCACGTCGCTCACCTCGAGCGCCAGCCCCAGACCGGGACCGTCGGTGCTGGTACCACACAGCAGGCCTTCCCGAATAAAGAGCGTGTTCACTGGACTTCGCGCGCCCGCTGTCACCGCCGAGAGCCCGCCAGATTCGTCCGATCGAAACACGTGATCGCACATGGCAGCGGCCAAGGGTTTCCATGGCGTCGTCACGTTCAGCCCATCGAGGTCCCCGCTCCGCAGGCGCGACACGAGGGACACGAAGGCCGCTTCGGTCGGCGCCTCAAAGCGGTCATACCGGCCAGGACGACCGAGGGACGTCAGACCTGCGGCGTGAAGGGCCGGCGAGCGCGAATGCGCGATACCGGCGCCGACCAGGCCCAGCCGCAGCGTCATCGC
>CALENB010000306.1 GCA_937910235.1 uncultured Myxococcales bacterium
GTCGCCTTGCACGTTCCCTTGTCGCAGTAGAGGGAGCCTGTGCACTTGTCGCCGTCGTCGTATGGCGCACAGTCTGCATCCGCCACACACTGGCAGATGTCCGTCCCCGACAGGCAGACACCCTTCTTCTCCTTGGCCGTGGGCGCGCCGCCCAGGAGCCCGCAGCTGTCGCTGACGGTGCACGCCTGTCCATCGTTGCACGGCGTGAAGCTGCTCTTCGCAAAGAACTCACAGGCGCCGCTCGTCGGGTTGCACTTCCAGTCGTTGCACGCGTCGCTCTTGGCCGCCACGCACAGCGGCACGCTCGCCGTCGACAGCTTACACACGCCATTTACCGTGTCGCAGTACGCCTTGCCCAAGCACAGGTTCTGGTTGCCCGCTGGTCCGAGGATGTACGCACAGTCCTTGTCGGCCGTGCAGGCGCACAGGTTGGTCTCCCAGCTGCAGACGCCGCCGCTACAGACCGGCGAGGCGTAACACGGGTTGCCGGCGTCGCAGCTCTTGTATTCGTTCGCTGACTGCAGAGAGCACTTGCCGGTCTTCGGTGTGCAGGTGTTTTTGCGGCACTCGGTGTCCAGCGCTGGCGAGCAGTAGACGAGCGAGGCCGGGTTGGTCACACATTTCGGCGCTTCCTTGCCGGTCTCGTCCTTCTGGGTCTTGTCGCAGTACATCGTCCCGTTGCAGAGGTTGCCGTCTTCCTGCGACGCGCAGTCCGCGTTTACTTTGCATTCGCAGATCGTCGTGCCGGGCTGACATTTGCCACCCAGGCATTTGTCGCTCGCGGTGCAGAGGTCGCCATCTTCACAAGGTTGATCATCGGCGACGGCCGCCGTGCTGCACTTGCCGCTCTTCGGGTCACACGACGTCTTGGCGCAGTCGTTGTCTCCGCTGGTCGCGCAGGTGACGATGGACGCTGGATTCAGCTTGCAGGCGCCGGCGACCGTGTCGCAAAACAAGGTGCCGTTGCAGACGTCGCCGTCCTCCTTCTTTGCGCAGTCGTTATCCGTCGTGCAGAGACAAATGGGCGCCTGCGTGCTGAGGCACTTGCCCTTGGTGCACGAGTCGTTGGCGGTACACGGGTTGCCGTCGCTGCAATAGACGGTCCTGACTGGGTAGTCGTACGGCACCACCTTCGTCCCAATCACGTTGACTTTGATGACGCCGGGAGAAAGGACCTCCTGTTCCAGCACGTCGTTGACGGAGATGTTCTCGCGCGGCGTCAGCTCACATTTACCCTTCGTCGGAAAGCAGATGTTCGACAAACAAGCCGTGTCGTTCACGTCAGAGCAGGTGACCACCGTCTTCGGGTTCAGGACGCACTTTCCCACCTTCAAATCACAGAACAGCGAGCCGTTGCAGAGGTTGCCGTCCTCTTTTTCGACGCAATCCGCGCTGGACGTGCACCCGCACACGGACACACCGCCAACGCACTTGCCGTCGGTGCAGACGTCGTTCGCCGTGCAAGGGTTGCCGTCGTCGCAGAGACCAAGACCAGCCTTCGTCTTCTCCAGACCGCACTTGCCGGTCTTCGAATCGCACGTGTTCTTCAGGCACGCGGTGTTTTGGGTCGTGCTGCAGTTCACCACGGTCGCCAGATTCCGCTGGCACTTGTAGTCGATGAGCTTGGCAGTGGCGTCATACGACGCTTCACAGAACACGTCCCCTTCGCACTTGTTGGTCGGGTCCATGTCGATCTGACCCGGCGCGCCGCCGTCGCAGTTGCCTGTGCCCTTCGTCGGCGTACACCAACACGCGTCGGTCCCTGGCTTGCACTGACCCTCCACACACGCGTCGGAGAGCGTGCACTTGATGCCGTCTTCGCACGTCTTGCCGTTCTTCTCGCTCTGCAGCTCACACTTGCCGGTCGCAGGCACACACACATTCTTCCGACACTGCTCGTCCTTGGTCGTGCCGCACTTGACGATCGTCGTCTCGTTCACCGCACACCGGTACTTGTTCTGTCCGCCATCGACGTACGCCTCGCAGAACGGCTCGCCGAGGCACTTGTTGCCCTCCTCGGTCTCCGGCGTGGTCTTGCCATAGCACTTTGAGACATCATCCGGCTTGCACAGGCAGCCGTACTGCGATCCGACGCATTTTCCGGCCTTGCAGCTGTCCACGAGCGTGCAGCCATCACCGTCATCACACGGTCCGCTGTCGAGGTTCTTGGCGACGCAGGTGCCGTCTCCTTTCGAGCAGGTGGACTCGACACACGGCGTGTCTGCGGCGCCGCACTTCGTGTTCTTCGGCGCTGGCGTGAACGCGCAGACCTTGCCAGTACCGCAGACCGCGACCATGCACTCCGGCGCTTTCGATAGCGCCAGCACGCACTCCGCGTCCGTCACGCAGCCGACGTTGCCGGCGTCGACGCCCGGGGTGTCTGTGCCAGGGGTGTCTGAGCCACCGCCGCCGCCGTCAGCGCCGCCACCCAGGTAGCCGCTGTGTGGTGCGACGGGGTCCGCGACACAGCCGCCGATCAGCGTGGCGACCACGGTAAACGCCGCGATGGCGACGCGATGGCTGGTCGTCTTGTTCCGAGGGGTGACCTGTACGTCGGGCATGTCTGCGCTCCTGCTTTCGTCGGATCCAGCGTAGTGAAAACCCGCGCGCACGGCACGGTCTTGTCGATCTGCTCGGGCTAAAAACGCATGCCCACGACCATTCCGGACCGCTCGCCGCCCATGTCGGGGGCGACCCACCAGCTCGTCTTGGCCGCTGGACTCGGACCGCTGGTCGCGCCGCGAATGACCGCCCAAAGCACGACAGCACCGCCGACACCAGCGACGGTGAACCCGACGATGTTCATCAGCTTCGCGGTCTCAACGTCGGACTCATACGCCGCGTAGTCACCCTTGTAGGTGGTCTGCGCGAGCGGCAACACTTTGTCGGCTTCGTAGTTCTTTGTGGCGTCCCCGCCCTTGAGCAGGCCAGCAGTCCCCAGACCGGCGCCACCGACCAAAGCGACGCCTCCGATGACGTAGAGCAGCGTCCCGACGGTGTCGTTCTTGGGCTCCAGCTTCACCACGGGCGGGGTCACGACACCCACGCCGACGCCCGTCTGCGGCCCTTTAGGCGCGTTTTTTAGGGCGATCAGCTTCCCTTTGAGCCGGTCGATGCTGGTGTCGACCTGCGCCTGTTGGGCTGAACTCGTGGCCCACAATCGCGCGTTCTCGTACAACTTGACCGCACGATTGAGGTCCGCTTCGGTGCCGAGGCGCTCGTAGGCGCGGGCGGCGTCGATCTCGAGCTTGCCCTGCGGAAAGCGAACCGTCGCGAGCGCGAGCTGCTCGGCCCGTTGCCGCGGTTTGGTGGCGCGGAGCGTGTCGATGCGCGGCTGGATCGACTGGCGCAGCGCTGGTTTGCTCTCCAGCTGCGAGTAGCGCTCCAGCAGGCTCAGGGCACGCTCCCAATGGCCGACCTCCTGCCACGCTCGACCGGCGTAGCGGAGATTGCGCGGGTCCACCGGATTGAGGCGGTAGGCGTGCTCAAAGGCGCGAGCGGCCTCCAAGACCTGCTTTGCCCGAAAATGCACCGCGCCGGCGCGCGCCTGCTCTAAGGAGTCCGACGCGGCATCAGCGACGGCGGTCGCCGGCAGCAGCGCGGTCACGGCGCTCAACGACAAAGCGAAGACGACGGTCCAAGATGACAGGGACCCGGCTCTCGAAGTGGACAAGCGCATCCGACGGCACCTCCGAGCGTCGTCGTCCGCGACGATGCCAAAAACGGGGAGCAAATCTCGTTGGCGGGGAGTCTACGGCGCGCGTCGGATCCGCTCAAGGTTCCCAGCGATCTTCGGGCGATCGTGAGCCGAACGTCAGTCGATCAGCAAGCCATCATCCTTGGGCTTCACGGGCTTCGGAGGCTTCGGGCGATGAACAGGCGGCTTCGGGACAGTGGGCTTCTTCGCGGCGGGCTTCGTGTGCGTGGCCGCGCTCGGCCGCCGAGGGCGAGGGGGTGTCGGGCGATGCGCCGGCGGCGCGACGGTTGGAGCGGCGATTGGAGCGGCGGCCACGGGCACCGCGACGGCCACCACCGGCTTGAGTGGCAGGTTCAGGGGCATAGGACCAGCGCGGGCCTGGATGATCATCTGCTGCGTGATGTAGCCCGGCGCCGATACCTTCAATTGGTGGTTGCCGACCTTCAGCGTGTGTTTGGTTCCCATGACGGTCACGCCATCGATGGTCACGATCGCGTTGGCCGGCGAGCGCGTCACCGTCACATTCGACAGCTGCGGGGCGGCGGGCGCGACATCGGCGCGAGGCGCCACTGCGCCGACCGCGGGAGCCGCGACGGGGTTAGGGGCGAGCGTCGCGGCCGTGGCAGGCGACGCGGCGACGTTGCTTTTCGTCCCGGTGCCGCCACTAGGGATTAGGGCAAACGCGACGCCGGCGGCTACGGCCAACGCAACCGCGACACCGACGTACAACCCGGTCTTCGAAGACGGCGCAGGCGCCTGCGTCGCTGCGCGCGGTTGGGGGGGGCGGACGCGCGAGGGCGCCTCAGAGGCCGGAGACTCCGGGCCTGAGACGATCGTGTCATCTCCGCTTGGTCCGGGCGCGACCGCGCCGTCCAACGCGACATCAGCCGCCGCCATCGCCGCAGCCGCCTCCGCCATCTCGTCCGCGCTCGCCATGGCGGTCGCGTCATCGAATTCGCCTGGCTGTCCGGTCTGAACGACGTGGCTCGCACCGGTGTCACCGCCAGCGCCGTCGGTGTTCGGGTCGTAGGCGAAGGTGTCGTCGCTGCTGTCGTCCGCGCCCGGATTGTAGGAGGCGGTCCCCGATTCCACCGGCCGACCGCCGCCCACGGTCTGCCCAGTCGGCAAATGCAGGGGCGACGAGAGCGAGGCCGCGAGGGCTGCTGCCATCTCGTCGGCGGTCTCATAGCGGTCGTTCGGATTGCGGCGCAGCGACTTGAGCACCGCATCGCACAGCGCTATCGGCGTGGGCAGCGCGAGGTTGTCGTGGATCCGTGGCGGCTCTTCCGTCACACGCCGCAAGATCATCGCCAGAGGCGTATCAGCGACGAAAGGTGGCGCACCTGAGATCCCCTCGAACAACATAATGCCGAGCGAATAGAGATCGGTGCGCTGGTCGATATTCTGGCCGCGCGCCTGCTCGGGGCTCATGTACTTCGGCGTGCCGATGACCGCGCCGGTCGAGGTGATGTCCTGCTGATCGGCGGTCATCGACTTGGCGATACCAAAGTCGAGAACACGCACAAAATCGGGCTCGCCGTGCATGTTTTGCACAAAGATGTTGTCTGGCTTGAGGTCGCGGTGGACGAGGCCTTTGCTGTGCGCCTCGGACAGGCTCTTCAGAATCTGTAGGCCGATGCGGACCAAGCGCTCAGGCTCCAGCGGCCCCTCGCGACGCATGAGGTCAGTGAGGGTGCAGCCGTCCAGGAACTCCATGGCGAGGAACAGGTTGCCGTCGTCCATCTGACCAAAGTCGAAGACGCGCACGGTGTTCGGATGCTTGAGGCGGCTCGTCGCTTTGGCTTCTAGGCGGAAACGCGCGACGACGTCGAGGTTGTCCTCCAGATCGGTTCTCAGCACTTTGATCGCGAGCGTGTCACCGGTGGCCGTGTGAACACACTTGTAGACCGCGCCGAAGCCGCCCTGGCCGATGACCTGGGTGATGCGATAGCGGCCGCCAATGACCTTGCCGATGATGCCCTGCTCGTCCTTCTTCTGCTTGACGACCAGGGTCATCTCGCCGTCGTTCGGACAGGTCAGGTCTTCGGTATTTGTGCCACATTCGGGGCAGACGCGTTCCATTTCCACCGTCGCGGGCGCACTTAGTCGCCTGTAAGTACACTAGGTCACCGAAAACTGAAGCGAGTCGCCGAACCTTGCACCGAGTCGTGCGCCGCTGCAGCGTGTCGCCGGCCTCTGTGCCCAGTCGCCAGCGCCAGGGATTCGGCGCACGTGGGAGTCACCAAGTACAGATAGCCGCTACGACCAGAGAGCGCAACCAGACGCAGCGTTCAGCGCCGCAACCTCAGACAACGTTTGCAGACTCGTCGGGTTCTGACAGCGTCGCGGCCGCGCCGTGCGCGTCGCCGAGCGTCGCGTCTGCCGTTTGGACCGCGTGTGACGGCGTCAATCCATAGCGCATCGTCACCGTCGCGTACCGCAGCGTGTGGACGGAGACGGCGAGCGCAACGCAGGCCAACTCGACGCCCGTCAGCCGCGCCGACAGGAGCGCCGTTACAAGCGCCGCGGATGGCACCAGCACGCCAAGCAGCAAGACGATGCCGGCCGATCGCAATCCGCCCTGGCTCGTCGGCCAGCGACGACCGGCGCGCAGCTCGGCCTGAAGGAACGCGCGGCTGCCCTGCAAGACCCGCGTCGCAGCGAGACCGGTCCAGACGGCGGCCATGCTGGTGCCGACGCCCAGTTCATACGTCAGCTCAGCGGTCAGCGAATGCGAGAGCAAGCCGACCAATAAACAGGCCGCGAGCCCGCCGAGCAGCCCGTGGCTGGTCGCGAGGATCACGTCAGCGACCGGGGTTCGGGACCGACCCTCAAGCGCAGCGAGCGAACGAAGCGCGCAGATCGCCAGCGCGACCAAGGGCAGCGGCGCCGTCACGATCAACGCAGACGCCGCCTGCGTCCACTGTCCCCAGTAGAGGACGACCATCGCGAGTTGGACCGCGGCCATGGCCAGCGTGACACCGAGCGCGACTGGCATCGAGCCCCACAGCGCGTCATCCGGGTCGGCGGAACGCCCAAGTCGTAGATGCCGAGCGAGCAGCAGCCACCCGACGCCCAGACCAGCCATGGCGGCGGCAAAGATGAGGCCACCGCGGAGGAAGTTGGCCACCACGGCAGGACGTTGCACCGCCGACAAAATCAGCGCGAGATGGACCGTCGCGGACAGGCCGAGTGTCGTCGCCTCGGTCGCGACCACGGTCGCGCGTGCGCGGGACAACGCGGGCGACGGCAGGCGTGTCATGGTGCTCAAGGAATTCAAGGCGCTCCGGCTGTGAAGGGGGACGTGCTGTGGCGAATGTGAGGCGCTAAAACAGCAACGACATCGACCAGAACACCGCAAACAGCGGCAACGCGGCCGCGCAGACGGCGAGAACGAGGGTGCGCGGGGTGATTTGTCCGTCGATGCGGGTGGTCTGCAGGCTCATGGCTGTGGCTGTCTCGTGGTAGGAGCGCGGTGATGCGCGCGATGAACGGAGGCCTCAGCGAGAGACCTGCGCAGGGGCGGCCGACTGGACGCGGTCCCGTGATGGTTGGTGGCCGCTGACGCCAATGACATGGTGCACGCTGACGCAGTCTCATGCCAAGTCGGGGCGCGGCAGGTCGGGGCGTGCCAAGCCGGCATGTGGCGTGCACAATCGGAACCCGGAACCACCGCGCGCCGGCGCAGCGACCACGGCTTGGCCCCAAATACGGCGATGACAGATGACGTTGATGCGCCGGAGTGACGTGAGGTGACGTGAAGTGGTAGCACCCGCAATGCGTTGCTCAGGCGGCCGAACGACACGGTGCTGGAACTGGAGGACATCGAGATGAGGATCACCGCAGTGAGGATCTCCGCAAACCTGCGCGCCCTGGCGCTGGTGGCGCTCGTCGCACCCTTGGCGGCGAGTGTGTGGGTCGGCCCCGCCCAGGCAGCGACGCGCTGCACAGCGACGGGCGCTACGGTTCGGACGTTGTCGATGTGTCGGTACGGTGCGCCGGTGGTGGTGGACCGCACGCTTTTCGTTCCCAAAGCCTGTCGGTTGCCGCTGGCGGGCAAGACCATCGAGCGCCACGCCGTGGAGCTGCGTGACGCGACGACGGGAGCGAAGCTTGGACAGGCCTCTCTCCCCGCAAAACCAGCGCTTTCAGCGCGAGCGCCGGCTCCTGGCGCGCTCATAGGCGGTCCCTATCCGCTCTTTGTCTGGTCCGGCGGCATCGCGGCGATCGATGTGTCGAGCAAGCGCGCCCGCGTCGTGTTCGAGCCCACCGGGCGGCTCGCTGGCGTGGCCCGCTATGGCGAGGTGCTGTCGATTGTGGATCGCCTGCCCACGAGCGCGCAGCTGCCGACGGGCGGGATTGAGTGGACGGTGCTCGACTTCGGCGCGGGTGAGCTGCTCGGGCAGCTGCACCTCACCAACGCGACGCTGCTCGACGTCGGCTTCGGCAAGGAGAAAGGCGTGCTGATCGGCTGGATCGGCGTCGCTGGCAAGAAGGGGCCGGCGGACCTCGTCGCGGTGATTCGTGACAAGGATGGCAAGATGGCAGCGAAAGGCGGTCGCCTGCAGGCACGTGCGGAGCGCCGGTCTGGCCGTGTCATGGCGCTCACTTCGGGCGCGTCGTTCGCACCCACAGGACCGACCAAGGCGCGCTCAGGCGATGTGTGCGTTGTGTTGACGGGCCGGGATCCAGTGCTGACGGACGGGGTGTTGGTCGATATCAGCGCCGCCGGTGGCCGCGGACCTGCGGCGGCAACCCAGACCCTGAACATCCCCGGATGCCTGGCGGCGACGCCGTCCACGCTCGGTGGGCTTGTGTGGGCTTGGTCGCGGGGCAAGGCGGCCGGGCCAGTGCTGAGCGCGTATCAGTGTGGGGTGGCGCCGCCAAACACGCGCCAGCGCGCGCCGATCAAGGCGCCGCAACCCGGCACCAGCAGCCCCAAACGACGCCCGACGGCGCCCGCATTTGGGCCGCGCTGAGGGGACTGAACCAAGTGCGGACAAGTCCGGATAGCACCTGACTCAGTCCTTTTTTATTTTTTCTAGATAAAGACCTTCGTCGCGGTGCGCGTGGCCAATTCGGCGACCTCGATATCGAAACCTTGCGAGACATACACGCCGTTGGGCGAGGACGAAACACGCGCGTGCAGGGTGATAGGCGCGGCGCTCCCATCGCGACTGAGCTCGTTGCGCAGCCCTTTGCGCAGGCGCAGGCACAGCGTTGTGGTCTTGGTGACGGTCTGGCCGGGGGTGGCCTGGATGGTCTTCTCCACGGGCGTCTCGTCGGTGAGATGGTCACACAGCAGGAGGCGGGCGTCGTCGGTCAGAAACGTCACCTGGAGTTGGCGCGGTTGGTCGTCAGGGGGGATAGCCATCGACCACGAGGCGCGAAACGGCTCGTCGGCTTTCACCAAGCCTGGGTCGATGGCGTCAATTCGGATTACCGGCAGCTGATCGTTTGTCATTCGGGGCGCCTCCAAGGCAAAGGCTCCCTCAGCGGGAGCGAGCCGGTAGGTGCCACGGAAGGTGCCGACGCGTCAAGCAAAATCTGGTCTGAGCGGTCGCGATCGCCCGTCAGATCGAGGCGCTGATGATGCGTTCGAGCAGCTGCTGGTAGTCGCACTGCGCCGCCGCGGCCGCCTTCGGCAGCAGCGACTCCGGGGTCAGCCCTGGGAGCGTATTTGTCTCCAACGCCCACACCTTGCCATCGGAATCCAAGATGAGGTCGGTGCGCGAAATACCCCGACAGCCCAGCACATGATGCGCGGCGAGTCCGATTTTCCGACACTGCGCCTCCGCCGCCGCGGCAATCCGTGCGGGCACAATCTCATCCGTTAGGGACGGGTCGTATTTGGCTTCGTAGTCGAAGAACCGCTCGCCCCGTGGCGCGATCTCGACGATTGGCAGCGCCTCGAGCGAACCGTCCATCCGCGCCAGCACGGCGGCGGTGAGCTCCACGCCAGCCACAAAACGCTCGCACAGCAGCGCATCTGCCAGCTGATGGAGTCGATCGAGGGTCGCGAGCAGCTGGACGCGGTCGCGTGGGATCTCGATGCCCAGGCTTGAGCCGCCCTCGGGCACCTTCACCACCACTGGCAGGCCGAGGGTCGCGATGAGATGGTCTGCTGCCCGCGCCCGCAGCGTCGGCTGATCAAGGCCAGCGCTCGGCAACTCGACCGCCTCCGGCACGCTGATGCCAGCGCTCGCGAGCACGCGACGTGTGAGCGGTTTGTCCATCGCGAGCGCGGTGGCCGTCACCCCAGAGCCTGTGTACGGTATCCCCGCCAGATCCAGCGCACCCTGGACACGACCATCCTCGCCGAACGTGCCGTGGAACGCGAGAAATGCGCAGCGCAGTTGCTCGTCCACCAACCGCGCCAGGGCCGCTGGCACGGCTACCGGCGACGCGACAGGGGTGCCAGCGTCCGCGCTATCGCCGCCAAAATGCCACGCGCCGGCCCGGTCGACCCAGACCGCGATCGCGCGATGACCAGCCTGGCGCAACGAACGCAATACCCCGCGGGCGGTGATCACCGAGATGTCGTGCTCGCTCGACGGCCCACCATGCAGCACCGCGATGGCTTGATCCGTATCGACATGTAGACCGCGATCGCCGGTGTGATCGGTTGTCATGAGGCCTCCGTGGTGTCTTGTTTGACCTCGCCTATCCCTGTCGCGATGGCGATGGCCGGTTGTGTCAACGTGCGCTTACGGCAGCCGCCACAGTTCCATTCGATGGGCCACTCAAGCGTCTGTTCAGCGACTTCGAGCCGCGCGCCACACCCTGGGCACGGCCCGGTCGCCGCCAACAAGATCGCGCCCTGCTTGACGACCTTGCCGTACACGATGGTCGCGATGATCAGCATCAGCCAAGGCAATACGAAGTGGACCAGCGGGATGAACAGGCTAGCGACGCCAATACCCACACACACGCCGGCCGCCTTGCGGGCCCGACTGGTCTTCGCCTCGTCTGACAGCTCATGAATACGGGCGATTCCGGCCGTATCGTCGTGGCCCTGAGCCGAGATTCGCGTGGCGATTGTACGTTCAAACGTGGGTTCAAGCGTCGGTTCAGGCGTGCGTTCCATGGGGCTCCAACGTAGGCTGTTCCAAGTATGCGGCAGGGCACATTCAGCGTCCAACGGATGACATACCGGACCGGTCCACAGCGCGAGGAGCAGTATGCCGACCCTACCCTCGGAGCCAAGTTCGTTGGGCGCATCGACGCCCGCCATCGCCACCCGTGTCGCGTTGGCCCTCTCTCAGTTGGGATGGCCCGAGGCCGGGGTCGCGGTCGCCGCGCGCGCGGTCGCGGAAGCAGCAGAGGCGGTCGCAACGCAAGCGCCCGCAGCTGCGCGGCACGGCGCGGGTGCTGCTTCAGGCGACTGCGGCTGGTCGGCGCGCTTGGTCGCGTCGGGTGCCGCGGGCAGGCCGGGCAGCGGCGAATCCAATGGGTGTCTCGAGCTTTGGCACGACGCCGGGGTGTGGCTGCAGCTGCGTCCGGACGCCGCGTTGTCCGGGCAGTGGAGGGCTGCACCCGCAGATTCGGCAGCTGCGCCGGCAGCTTCGGCAGGACCCCCGGCCCTCGCCGCCCTGCCCGCCTGGCTGCGCGACGATCCACCGCTGTGGAGCGCGATGGCCGACGGCGTCCGGGTCGACCACCTCGTATTGCCCGGCGCGACCGCGCGCGAGCGACTGGAGGCAGCGCTGGTCATCATGCGCGACGGGCTCCACGACCGGGCCGCTGCGGCCATCAGCACGTGCCAACCCGAACACGTTGGGCTGGAGTGGCGGAGTGGCGGATCCCCCGGCGTCATCGTCTTTCAGCCGGCGGCGCGGGTCTGCGCGTGGGTCCTCAGCGGCACAGACGACGAGGCGGCCGGCGAACGGATCGCGTTTGTGCTCGCGGCGCGCCAGGCCGTCGCGTTGCATGTGGGGTCACGTGGGGCCGCTTCGATCACCTGGCGGCTGGGGCCTCGATCATCGTTTCGTCAATGACGGTAGACCAGGCAGTCTCGCGAACACCCGGCTTTGACGCAGGCGAAGGTGGGTGGCGCTAGTGGAGGGTGAGAGACCGCAAAATGAGACGGTGCAGGGTGAGACGGTGCAGGGTGAGACGGTGCAGGGTGAGACGGTGCAGGGTGAGACGGTG
>CALENB010000307.1 GCA_937910235.1 uncultured Myxococcales bacterium
CTGCTGTTCGGTCGCTGATTTTTTCGTGGTGGACGAAACGATGACCAAGGCCGTCGAGCCCCGCGCCGCTACGTGAAGATGATCTGCGCGCCTTCGCTCATGTCGTAGAAGTCGCCGACGGTGATGACGTCCTTCACGACAGGCATCAGGTCGTCCTTGGTGCGGCCGAACATGTCCATCGCGAGCAGACAGCCATAGATCTCCGCGCCCGCCTCGTGGAGAATCTCAAGCATCTCACGGGCGTTGGGTAGGTCGAGGTCCGTCATCTTCGACTGCATCATCTTGGCAGCCATCGTCTCCATCCCGGGCAACCCCATCAGGATGGTTGGTACCGGGCTGGTCGGGTTGCCGACCATGTTGACGTGCAGGCTGTCGACCTTGTCCTCAGTGATGGCGTCGAGCCCGTAGAACGTGAAGAACAGGACACAGTCAATTCCCTCCATCCGCGCGCCGTTGGCGAGGATCAGGGCAGGGTAGACTTCGTCTAAGCCACCGTGGCTGACGATGATGCAAACTTTTCGGTTGGTCGCCATATGGGTCTCCTTCGAGCCGGCCGCTCAAGGGCAAAGGGTGCTGATCAAAGATGGAAGTTGACGCTGCGGACCCGGTCCTACGCGGAATCCGCGCAGCGGCTAGATGCAGCCGATTGGCTTGGGGATGCCGGCGATACGGGTGATGGTCGGGCCAGGTTTTGTCGGAAACAGCCCGTAGATGCCCTTCGTGCCGACGCCGGAGCCCGTCGCCAAAGCCCGAACATTCGGGGATTTACCACCGTCAGCGTGGGCAGCGCGCGCGAACTTTAACACCGTGAAGTGCGCCTCAGTCAGCGCGCCGATGCCGACTTGATCGGCGACGGCGTGGGCATACGCCTCCGACCAATCGCTGCTGACCAGGAGGTGGCCGTTGGCATCTGTGGGCAGTGAATCAAATGGCGCAGGCAACGGCGCGAGCGACGCCATGGCGACGTTGACCGCAGCGGCCGACGGCTTCGGTGCGTTGACGCTGACCGCGTCCGGGTGCGGCAGTTGACGCGCTGGTCGCCGCGGTCGACTGCTGGCCAGTCGCCCCGCCATCCGCTGATATTTCGGGTGTTTGGGCGCCTCGCGTCCGCTGGGCTTGTGTCCGCGTGCCGTGCGACCGATCTGCCGCACGACGGACAGCATGACCGCCATACCGTGCTGCACATCGTCATCCTTGCTCGCCTTCATCATCTCCCAGACGCCGACCGGCCCCTGCTTCTCACCCGCTTCGACGGCCTCGCCCGCCTGCCGCGCAAACACCAGCATTCCGGGCTGGGTGACGGCTCGTACGGTGTCTAAGATCGTCACGACGTTCTCGCCCAGCTCCTTGACGTCGTCGGCGGTGTAGCCCGCCACCACCTGATCCAGCACCCCCATCAGCTCGCGGCCGAAGTTGAAGTACCCCTTCTTCTCGAGGCTGCCAAAGGTCTCCATGGCACCCGCCATGACCTCTTTGCCGATCGGCCCAATCTCGTCAAACAGCTCCGCGCCTTTCGCTTTGGCCCGGCGCAGCTCGCCGACCTCGGTCCGCAGCGCCTGGACTTCCTGGGTGAGGGTCGTGAGGACGGCGGTGAGGTCCGCGGTCTGCTGGCCATCTGTTGTGTAGTTCGTAGTCATCGTGTCCTCCTCAGGCCCATTTGCCGGCTAAGACCATGCGGTGGTCGACAGGCAAGTCGTCGCCCGGCAGCAGCATGTTCCAGTACACCCATCGGAAGCCGAGCTTGCCCCAGTGGTTCATGCGGCTCTCTTCCAAGAGCGTGAACGGCCCCACACCTGGCAACGGATAGCGGCCCGGGAGCGGCTCCGTGTCGTAGTTGAAGTCGATCAGCATCGCCTTGCCGTAGCCCGTCTCGATGAAACAGTTGGCGTGACCGTCGAAGTCAGGCAGCAGCTCCAAGCCCTCGGTGTAACGCACGATGTTCTCGGCGAGCACCTCACCCTGGAAGTGGGCGACAGACCCGGCCTTGGACGCCGGCACGTCCGTCGCGTCGCCAAGGCCGAAGATCTCGGGGTAATGGCGGCTCTGCAGCGTGTGTTTGTCGACAGGCAACCAGCCGCTGTCGTCGCCCAACCCGGACTCGCTGATAAGCGCGCTGCCCTGGTGTGGCGGCACGGTCACGAGCAGGTCATACGAAATCGCACGACCGTCGTACGACGTCATCACAGCCCGCTCGCCGTCGACCTTCTCCACCAAGAAATCCGACACCACCTCGATCCCGCGATCGGCCATCATGCTGCCAAACGCCGCCGCTGCTTTGGGCTTGGTGAAGGCGCCATCCAGCGGCGTGACGTACTGCATCTCGACCTTGTCTCGGATCCCGCGTTTGGTGAAAAACGCGTCTGCGAGGTAGGCGAACTCAAGCGGCGCGACGGGGCACTTGATGGGCATCTCAGCGATGTGCACCACCACCCTGCCACCCTTGAACTGGGCCAGCTTCTCGGCCAGTTTCCTCGCCCCGTCCAACGTGTAGAAGTCGAACGCCGTCGTCTGCCAGCCGGGGCCCGTGAGCCCCTCGACCGCCTCCGGGACGATGCGCGACCCCGTGGCTACCACCAAGATGTCGTAGTCCACGGTCTCGCCGCTGCCCAGCGCGATCTGCTTCTTGGTCGGGTCGACACCCGCGATGGGCTCGATGCGCAGCTCCACCTCCGCGTCCACGAAGTAGCGCCGCGGGCGCACGATCTCCTCTGGCGAATAGTCCCCGAACGGCACAAAGAGCAGGCCGGGTTGGTAGATGTGGTCGTTGTCTCGGTCGAAGACCGTGATGGTCCAGCCGCGTGGTCCAAGCGACTTCTGCAGCCGATTGGCCATCATGGTTCCGGCGGTGCCTGCGCCGAGAATGGCGATGCGTTTCATGGTTGCTCCTGATGCGCTGTGGGGCCGCGGGGAAAGGGTCGGGGGGACTCACGCGCGTGGAAGGTAGGAAGGTCCAGGCTGCGACCACCGAGCCTCGTCCCCCTGCAGGTTCAGATGAACCCCGTATCTCGCCCACAAGGAGGCCGTCGCCCGTCCGGGTGTTACAAGGTTTTAACTATCGGTAGCTATCAAGGTGATACGCGGTGTGTCGCAGGCGAGGTCAGCGCGCTCGTCCCGCGACGCAGCCGCCTTCTGAGCAGGTGCGTGCATCTTGGATCAGCGTGGCCAGCACGAAAAAGTGCGGGTGAAAACGAACCAAGTACGTGGCATGCTCGCGGCCATGCGAATCCATCCCCCGACCGCGATTGTCCCACGCAGGTTGACCGAGCGACCGTCACGGCACCCACACGCGGCGACACGCTCGACGTCAGCGCGGCTAGGATCAGCGCGGCTAGGATCAGCGCGGCTAGGATCAGCGCGGCTGGCGCTCTCTTTGCTGCTCGCGGCGGTTCCGCTCAGCGCGGCCAGCTGCGCGCCCCGCGCGCCCATCCATCGGCAAGCGCCACTCGCCGTCGCGCCAGCCACCGCCGCGGCGTCAGCGGCTCAGCCGACCGCTCAGAACCTCGCGCGCCTGCAAAAGATCCGAAAAACCAACGGAAAGGCGCTGTGCAAGCTCGCCGGCACCGCCGATCCAGCCCGCGACGCGGTCATCTTGGGCGATGTCCTCGAGCTGGCCCACACCCGCCGCCGGAGCGAGGCGGACCGCACCTGCTACTTCGAGCTGCTCGTCGCCATGCACGCCAATGAGATGCTCCCGGTGGTCGCAGCGGCCGCGACCACCACACCACGCTGGCTGGCCATCCTCGCCTGGGCTGGTCGCAACCTCCGCGCCAAGCACTTCGACGTCTACCTGCTCGCCCTGCGGCGTCCGGAGGCGCTCATCCGCCTGTCGGCCGTCACCCAGCTCGGTCGCCACAGCGCGGGCCCGGGCGCGCTCAAGGTGCTTGAGGTCGCGCTCGCCGACGCGCTCACTGTCGTCCGCATCAAGGCCGTGCAGGCCGCGGCCGACATGGACCACCCCGCAGTGGGCAAATACCTCCGCAATCGCCAGAAGATCGAGACAGACAAGGCCGTCTTGGCGGCCATCAACCGGGTGCTGAGTCGTTAATGAACACGCCAACCCTCCAGGCCCTGCGCGCAACCCTCGTCGAGGCGTGGCGTAGCCGTGACGCCGATAGCCGCGCAGATTTGCTCGGTGCAGCCATCGACGCCGGCGCCGCGACCCACTTTGCTGCGTTGGCAGCGGACGCCACCGGCGACGAGATCGCTGCGTTGTGCTTGCTCGCACGCAGCTTTCCGCGCCACGTGCCGCTGCCGCTGGTGCGGGCATGGCAGGGAGCGGCGGAGGCGCAGGTGCGCATGGCGGTCATCCGCACGATCGCCTTGCGTGCTGTGGACGCCGACGTGCTGGCAGTGGTGCGCGATGGGGTCGCCGATCCGGACCCGAGCGTCCGTATCGCGACCATTCGTGTGGTGCGGGAGAACGGTGACGCGGCGCTCGCAGCGCTCCTGGCGCCCCTAAGTGGCGACGTCGACGAGGCCGTTCAGCGCTGGTACGCCGGAAAATAGGGCCGGAAGCGCGCGCCGCTCGCCGTCGAGCGACCCACCTCAGCCGTCCACAAAGTGCTGTCCGCCGCCGACGGCGCCGTCCGGATCACGCTTGTTGTGGGACTGATCCATGTTCTTCGCGATCTGCGCACCGGTGGCCTGAGTCATCATGCCGCGCACCAGCTCCATCGACGTGCACATCGTGATGCTCTTGCCGGTGCCCATCACGGCGACCTCGTCCTTCTTCACGTCGCGACGGATGCTGCCCATGTAGTTCTTGGTGCTGCAGCCATCAAACATCCAGACCTTGTAGTTATCGTTGGCCTCTTTGTCGTAGTCCGCCGTCAGCCGCTTGCGCTTGTTCTCGCCGCTGCCTTTGCTGTTCTCCAGCGCTAAGTACATGATCGCAGAGCCAAATGTGTTCTGCACGTCCTGGTCGTTCATCACGACATTACCGCTGTTCTCGCCTTCGACCTTGATCTCGCCCGAGGCCGACAGCTTCTTCACCATCGCGGCCTTCTCGGCGTCGGTCGGGTGCGGCTTGCCCGTCTTCTGCGCGACGTAGTGCTTGCACTCGTCGTAGCTCATCCGCTCGCCTGCCACCGTAATCGTGTAGTTGCGGTCGAAGTCAGGACCCGAACCATAGCGGCCGTGGCCGGAGTACATCGTGACCTCGCCCTGCATCAGCGACTCACGATACTCGTCCGCGACGTTGGGACCCATGTCCGAGTGGACCAAGCGGAAGACCGCCTTGATGTTGTTGCCGAGGTGCGTCGTGTAGCTCTCATTGACCCAGAACTCGCCCGGTCCATCGGGCAGCGCGCGGCCTGCCTCACTGTACGCCGCCGCGGCCGCGTCTTTGTCCTCGGAGAAACCGAGCGCGTTGAGCTCGCCTTTGGCGTACTTCACGTCCTGGTTCCAGTGGCCGCCGATCCCCTCGTCGTAGCCGACAAACAGGCCAAACTCGACCAACTTGTCGGCGTAGAGCTTGTCGTAGTTGATGCTGGTCTTCGCGAGCACCTGCGCGTGCATCGGCGCGGTCTGGTCGAGGTAGGCCAGGGTGCGGGCGTACGTGGTGCCAGCTTTCTCGCCGGGGCCGAGCAGGTTCTTCTCGGTCTGCAGTTTGGTGACGGCGTCCGTCGTTCCGCCGCCGTACTTGCCGTCGATGCCGTTGGTCGCGTAGCCCGACGCCGACAACGCGCGCTGTAGCCCGTACACATGGCTTCGCCGCGCGCCGCTGGGCGCCACCGAGGCACCACCGAGCACGGGGTCCAGAGCGCCCGAGAACTCCCGCATGTTGAGGTTGGTCACGGACGCGGGGATCGCGATCTCCAGCGGCGACACATCCTGGCTCGGCGTATCGGTCTGCGTGTCGTCCGGCGTGGTGGGCTCAGGCTCAGGCGCCACATCGGGGCTGGGAGCGGGCTCTGGCACAGGCGCAGGGGTGGTGCCGCCACCGACCTGCTGGTCCATGAGCCCCAACGTCGAGGGTCCAATCACACCGTCCGACGAGAGGTGGTTCTGGGTCTGCCAATCCTTCACCGCGGCGGTGGTGACCTTGCCCCACGCCGCGTCGGCGCCCCAGCGGCCCAGGTCGTAGCCCGTGTTGATGAGGAACTGCTGAACAGCCCGCACCGCGGGGCCACGCGCACCGGGGCGCAACAATCCGCCGCCTTTCGCGATGGTCTCAAGCACGTGGTCGCCAGAGAACAGCGGATGGCTCAGCGCCCCGCCGCCGGGCGACGCGGGCGGTTGTGGCGTCGATTGGGCGCCGCCGCCGCCGGCTTGCTCAGTGGCGTCACCGGGCCGAGCTGTGGCGTTTTGATCTGGACGTTGTGCTTGTGTTGGCATGATGTTGACCTCCCCTCACCTATAGCCGCACGACGGGCCGGCGCGCAATCAAGGCGCTCACTCCGACCGACGCGCAGGGGGGTCGCTACACCCCTCCCTCACCCCGTCATCACAGCGAATGGCCGCCTCGTCCGCGTCAGGCGTCGCGCACGACGACGCCACCAAGCGGGCGATAGACCCCCTCGGCCGCGCTCGCGAGCACCGTGTCTTTGACCTCAACCTTGCCTGGATACGTCGCCCTGAGCCCGAGGCTCGGCGTGCCGATGAGCCGCGACTCGGCCACGCGCACCACCGGCGCCCGCGTCCGTGTGCCGGCGACCGTGATGCCGGCGCGGCCAGACCCATTTCGCAGCTCCGAGGCCGAGATCTCGGCCTCGCAGCCATCACGGAGGCGCAGCACCTCCATGCCGTGGCCGACTATCGTGGTGCCGCTCAGATAGAGGTTCGCGACGCCGGCAGCCGCCACGACCGCGCGGTCACGCCCTTCCGCGCCGGTGATCCGGCAATCGCGTAGCGTCAAGCTCCCAGCATCGACCCACACCGCGTCGCCTGGGCCCTGGCTGGCGCGGCAGCCGTCCACCTCACACCGCTCCAGGGTGACCGTCGAGAAGCCGCGCAGGCTCAGGCCGCCGCCGGCCGCTCCGGTTCCGTCTGTCAGCCGCAGGTCGAGCAGCTCGATCTCCAACCCGTCGGCGTCGACCCAAAGCACCGGACCGGCCTCGGGGCCCGGCACCAACACCGCTTGCCGCAGGTCGGCCGCGGCCTCACCAGCGCTGTCGGCGCCTCTCAGCGTCACACTTTGGCGCAGCGGCACGCCCGCCACGTGTTCGCCCGGCAGCAGCAGCAGGGTCGCGCCCTGCGGCGCCGTCTGCAGCGCGGCGCGCAGGTGGTCGCCGGGTTGCACGGCTATCACGGCCACTTAGCGCTCCTGCTGCGGAATTGGCGCGTTGACGCCGATGGTCTCGAACAGGTCGCGGAACTGCGCGCCGGTCATGCCCTTCGGGTGCTTGTGCGCCGCAGGTCCCCACGGGTTCTGCAGGTAGATCAGGCCGTCCTTGACCTCACGGAACACATACGCGTGATTGCCGTGTACGTTGAGCGCGCTCGAGAGCGTGCCTTCGAACTGGTACGTGGTGACGAGATCGGCCGCTTCCTTCGGCCCCTTGTCTGCGTTGTACTGCAAGTTGACCCGGCCGCTGTCGTACGTCACCGAGCCTGACTCGACGTCGGCGCCGGTGAGCTCGCCCTTGCCGTCATCCCGAACACTGCCGCTGTTGCCGCCCTTGTCGCGGATCGAGACCGAGTCCTTGACCACCTCCGCGCCCGCGCCGTCCTTGTCCCGCAGCGTGCCGCCGTATGTGCCGCCGGAGCCCTCAAACACACCGTCAACGCTGCGTTGGTCGATCCAGTCGCGCGTGCCACACACCACCGCCTTGTTCTCGGCTTGCCACGTCTCGAAGCGGCCGACCACGTCGTCCGGCCGTGGCATCGCCTCGCGTGTGCTGCGGACGCCCGTGATCTCTTCCATGGCCTGCGACGAGATGCCGCCGCCGCCGATCTCTTCGTAGCTGCCCTTCCACTGCGCGTAGGCCTTCTCGACGATGGCCGGCCACATCGCCTGATTTTTCGGGTCGAAAGTGCTGTCGCTCATGGCGTAGGCCATCTTGGAGCCGCCCCGGCGCGTGGGCATGTACGTGTCCACTTCCACCGTGACGGGGGTGAACTGTCCGCCGCGACCCATCTGCTGGAACGTGACGGCGTACATCCCGGAGGAGGCGTCGTAGTCGATCATGTCCGCGATGACGTCGGGATTCGATGCCGCCACAGCGCCCATCGCCGCGATCAAGAAGCAGTCACCCAACGCGCCCTGGTCGATGTCCATGACCGACGCCGCAGCCACGTCACCGCGCGCGAGGAAGAGGTCGCCCTCGTACTTCTTGAAGCTGAAATCCTCCATGGTGCCGTCGTCCGCGTTCGATAGCCGCGGTTGGGCCTTGAACAGCTTCGGGTCGACCGCGCCAACCTTGCCCTTGGGCCGCGTCAGCACCTCAACCACGAGCTTGCCATCCTGGCCGCGGAGCGACTCGACGGCCTCCCCCTCGGCGACGGTGAACGTGGCGCCGCCCTCGCCAACCAGCTCGGCCTCAGCCGTCAAAATGCCGAACGTCCCAGGATTTGGTAGCACGACCTGCGCTTGGTCGGTGGCGGGCGCGTCGTCCGCGCTCGGCGTCGCAGCGCGCTCGATGGTGCCGAGCATGCGGCCGATCAGCGCTTCATTCATCCACAGGTCGTCGAGGCTGGCGTCGCCCTCGAAGGTGAAGGCGCCGTCCACAAGGATCAGCATCTCCATGACGATGTCGTCACGGTCCGCGGGGGTGATCTCCGTCAAACCGCCGTCGGTGACCATCGCCCAGAGCTGCGACAGCTCCCGCCAGCCCTCGGTGGCCGCCAGGGCCTTGACCATGTCGTCGACCGTAGCCGCCGTCAGCGAGGTGATCGGCTTGCCCCGGGTCTTTTTGAACTGCACTGCTGGTTTGGCCTGCACTGCTGGTTTGGCCTGCCCTGCTGGTTTGGCCTGCACGGCGCCGCCACCAGCGCCCCCGCCGCCACTGCCAGCCATCTCATCGAGCTTGCCCTCGGCGGATTGCCCGGCTGAGACGAGATCGGCGACCTGATCCGCGTTCTTCTCAAAATCGTCGCCGGCTTCACCCACGCCGCCGGCCGGTTTCAACCCGGCGCGCTGCTGCACGACGTGCGCCGCCTCGTGGGCCACGGTCTTCACGTCGCCCTTGCCTTCCGCAAACGCCACATCATCGCCCATCGCGTAAGCGTCAGCGCCCATCGCGCCCGCCGCTGCGCCGCCCTCTCCGCCCTGGTGGGCGCGCACGTCGCTGACGTCATGGTGCCCAAAGGCCTCTTGAATCCGATCGAGATGGGGCAGGGCGCCGCCGCCGCCTCGCACCCCCTTCGCCGCCACAGACGGCACCAAGCGACCGCGACCGCCAGGTGGAGGCGCCACGGCGGCCGCGCCCTCTTCATAGTTCATGCCGCGCAGCGCGTCCCGGCTCTCGTCGCCAGGCTGTGAGGTCTGTCGTCCCGCCGCGCCTGGTGCCTGCGATTGGCCATCGCGAGCGCCGCCCTTCTGTTGCTGCTGTTGCTGTCTCACGACGGGCTCCCTGGCTGGGTCTGAGTGCGTGTTTTCGGGACGGATCGCTGGTGTGCTGGGTCTGCGGCATTCGCTGCGGCAGCCCTCCCAAACGACCGTGAGCCTGCGCGAAGCAGGCCGCTGCAGTTTATCGCGATGACCCCGCATATGCACGCTTTGCGACCACGGCCAGCGTCACGCATGAGACCTGCATGCCCCGTTGGCGCGAGCGGGCCGCGGCCCAATTGGGCCTTGTATGACGGCGGCAGCGGGCTAGCATACAGTGCAGATTCTACGCTCATCTGACCCCGCCTCAGTCCCAAACAACGGAATGCGCCATGAAGTTTCAACACATCCTCGTGACGACAGACCTCTCCAAGGCCGCTGAGCGTGCTTTTCCGTTCGCGCGCGCCCTCGCAGCCGAGTCGGGCGCAAAAATCACGTTGCTTCACGTCGTCGAAGCCACCCGCGTGATCCCGCACGGCGCGCCGTTTGCGCCGCCGATGCCGTCTCCGGGGCTGGATAATGTCGTCGACATCGCTCGCGAGAGCTGCGCCAAACAGGCCGAGGCGTTCACCGGACTACAGGTCGAGTCGCTGGTGCAATTGGCCGGTGACGTGGCGCCGACGATCGCCCAAGTCGTCAGCGAGCACGGTTGCGACCTCGTCGTCATCTCGACCCACGGACGCTCCGGCCTCAAGCGGCTCGTGCTCGGCAGCGTCGCCGAGGCCGTTTTGCGCCACGTCACCGTGCCCGTGTTGTGTGTCCCCGCTGTTGCGCAGCCCACACCGGACGCCTAGCGCGCCCAGCCCCCTCAGCGAGCGCCCCGCCTGAACGGCGACGAGACACGTAAAGTAGTGTGTCGCCGGTCGCAGAATCGTCCGCGCGGCGTTGACGCGCTTGGAGAGGGCAACGTACACCCCTGGCCGGCACCAAGGGGGGCGCAATGATCCGTAATCGTAAGACGATCCACCTGTTGCCTACACGGCCGACTTCGGCCGCGATGCACTACCTCGCCGCAGGTCTGCTCTGGCTCGGGATCGCGGCGGTGACGGCGGGGTGCGGCGGCGTCGTTCACCGCGTAAAGTCGGACCGCAAGCCGCTCATCGCGGTCGCCGACGCGTTCTCTTCGGCGGGATCTGGCGAGCGCGTCGCCGCGGCGTGGTGGCAGGTGTTCGGCTCCAACGACCTCGATCGCCTCTGTGGGGAGGCCCTCGCTGGCAACCTCGACCTGAAGCGCACCGGCGCCCGCATGGCGCAGGCCGCCGCGATCGCGCGGCAGCAGGGCGCGTCACTGGTGCCGACGGTCGGCGTCACCGGACAGGTCAGCGCCTCGCAGCAGAACTTCTTCTTCGGTGGTGGCGGTCCGTCCGGCGGCGCCATCACGGTCACCCAGGTCTCTTTTCCCTTGAGTCTCAACATCAACTGGGAGATCGACATCTGGGGGCGCGCGCTCAATCAGCGAGACGCCGCGCGGCTCGACGTGCAGGCCATCGCGCGCGATCAGCAGGCCATGGCGCTCAGCCTCACGGCCCAGATCGCCGATGCGTGGCTGCGGTTGCTGGAGACGCGGGCGCGTGTGGCGTTGCTGGCCAAGCAACACACGCTGAATGAGGAGCTGCTCAACCTGACGAAGCTGCGGTTTGGCCAAGGGCTGGCGTCGGCTGTCGATGTGCTCCAGCAAGAGCAGCAGCTCCAGACCATCGACGCGCAGACGCCGAGCCTCGCGCTCGCCGCCGAGCTGGCCGCCAACAGCTTGCTGGCCCTGCTGGGCAAGGCCCCCGGCGCGAAGGTGTCGCTCAGCGCAGACGCGCAGCTCCCGACGTTGCCAGCGCTACCGAGTACCGGCGTGCCGGCCGCGTTGCTAGGTCGGCGCCCCGACGTGCAGGCAGCGCAGCAGCGCTTGATCGCGGCCGACCATCGCCTGGGCAGCGCCAAAGCGGGCTTATTGCCAGCGCTGCGCATCGGCGCCTCAACTGGCTTTCAGGGCCGCGCCGACCCGTTCGGTTTCCTCCAGAACTTCGTGTGGAACGTGCTCGGCGGGATCAGCGCGCCGATCTTCCAAGGCGGCGCGCTGAAGGCCGAGGTGAGTCGCAATCGCGCCGCCGTCACCGACGCGCTCCTCGCCTACACCCAGGTCGCCCAACGCGCGCTGTGGGAAGTGGAGAACGCCCTCACGCAGGAGCGCCGGCAACGGGAGATGCTGGTGGCCGTGGATGGGCGCCTCGCGCTGGCGCGCGCCACGTTGTCCCAGTCACGACGTCGCTTCGCGGCGGGGCAGTCCACGTACCTGCCGGTGCTGCAGGCGCTCGCGATCCAGCAGAGTCTCGAGGGCGAGCGGATCGGCGTGCAGCGTCAGATCCTCTCGACCCGCATCCAGCTGTACCGAGCCCTCGCCGGTCGCGAGCAGGATGACGCCGCCACGGCGTCCAAGGCCGGGACAGCTGGCAACGCTGGCAACGCTGGCAACGCTGGCACCGCTGGGAAAACTGAGACGACAGGCAAAACAGGATCTGCGCGATGATGAAGAACGTGCTCAAAGTCATGCTGCCGCTGCTCATCGTCGCCCTCGGCGTCGGGTTTGCGGTGCGCATGGTGAAGACCCGACCCACAGCCAAGCGCGCTCAGCCCCTGGCCACGGCGATGCTTGTTGATGTGATCACCGTCCACGCGGCCGACCATCATGTGGTCGTGCAGGCGACTGGCTCCGTGGTCCCTGAGCGAACCGTGCTGCTCCAACCCGAGATCTCCGGCGTGATCCGCACTGAGGCGGCTGGGTTTGAGGCCGGGCGTCGGTTCAAGAAAGGCGAGCGGATCGTGCAGCTCGACGACCGCGACCTGCGCCTGGCCATCAAGCAACGCCAAGCGGCAGTGACGTCAGCACAATTCGAGCTGACTCTGGAGCAGGGCCGCGCGCACATCGCGAAACAGGAATGGACCCTGCTCTCAGGCAAGGTCAAGACCACCAGCGCCGGTCGTGCCTTGGCGCTGCGCCAGCCACAGCGCGTCGCCGCCAACGCGCAGATCGCCCAAGCCCAGGCAGCGCTCCAGCAAGCGCGGCTCAATCTGACCCGAACGGACGTGGTCGCGCCATTTGACTGTATCGTCCGCGACAAACGCGCCACGATCGGCCAGGTCGTCTCGCCTGCGGCGCCCATCGCGTCGCTCGTGGGTACGGACCGCTTCTTTGTGAACGTCTCCGTGCCGGTCGCCCGGCTCGCCGCCATCGCCATCCCTGGTCTCAATGGCGACGTGGGCGCGGCGGTGACCGTGACGCAGCAGGCCGGTGTCTCCGCTGTACGTACGGGGAGGGTGGTGCGGTTGCTCAGTGATCTGGATCCTGATGGCCGCATGGCGCGCCTAGTCGTCGCCGTGGACCGCCCGCTGGACGCGCCAACCGCCACCGAGGCGTCGCCAAAGCCAGCCGAAACCGGCGACGCGAAGACCGCAACCGCCTGGCTTCCGCTCCTCATTGGCGCCTACGTTCACGCTGAGATCGCGGCCAAATCGCTCTCAAACGTCGTGGCTGTGCCGCGCTCAGCGCTCCACGAAGACGAGCGCGTGTGGGTTGCAAAGGACGGCAAGCTCGACATCCGCACGGTGCACATCGTGTGGCGTGAGCGCGACCGGGTGCTGGTCGATTCCGGGTTGGCCGACGGCGATCAGGTCGTCGTGAGCCCAATCCCCAGCCCGCAGCCTGGCATGGGGCTTCGCCTCAAAGGCGCGACCCGGAACACGGCGGCAACCACCAAGGCGCCCACCAAGGTCGACCCCGCGAACGCGGCGAAATCAGCACCCGCAGACGCCGCGACGGAGGCCCGGCCATGACGCCAAAAGAGGCCCACAGCAACGCGATGGCGGCGCTGCAGAAGGGCCCCATCGCGTGGATGACGAACAACTCGGTCGCCGCCAACCTGCTGATGATCGTGCTCATCGTGGGTGGCCTGTTTGTCGGCAGCCGAGTCAAGCAGGAGGTGTTTCCCGAGGTTGAGCTCGACATCATCAACATCTCTGTGCCTTACCCCGGCGCCAGCCCGAGCGAGGTCGAGGAGGGCATCATCCTCGCCGTGGAAGAGGCCGTTCGCGGCATCGACAGCATCAAGAAGATGACGTCACAGGCCAGTGAAGGCATGGCGAGCGTGCGTCTGGAGCTGCTCCTCGGCGCTGACAACGACCGCGCGCTCAACGACATCAAGAGCGCCGTGGACCGGATCACCTCGTTGCCCCAAGACGCGGAGCGCCCGCTGGTGCAGCTGCTGGTGCGACGCTCGGAGGTCATCAGCCTGATGGTGTTTGGCGACGTCGACGAGGCGTTGCTGCGGCAGGTCGCCGACGAGATGCGCAACCGGCTGCTCGAGAGTCCTAGCGTCACCCAAGCTGAGCTCGACGGCGTGCGCAAGCTGGAGATTAGCGTCGAAGTGCCGCAAGACACGCTGCGTGGCTACGGCCTCTCCCTGCAGCAAGTGGCCTCGGCGGTGCGCGTCGGCGCAGTCGATTTGCCCGGCGGCGCGGTCAAGACACCCGGCGGCGAGGTGTTGATTCGGACCACCGAGCGGCGCGAACAAGCCCGCGAATACGCCAATATTCCGGTCATCAGCCGACCAGACGGCACGTCGGTGCTGCTCGGCGACATCGCCACCATCATCGACGGGTTCGAGGACACGGACAGCCGCACCACCTACAACGGCAAACCCGCCGCGCGCGTGCAGGTCTACCGCGTCGGCGATCAGACCCCCATCGAGATCGCCGATGCGGTCCGCAAGTTCCTACCCATGGCCCGCGCGATCTTGCCCGATGGCGTGCAGGTCGACACGTGGAATGACCGCTCCGAGACGTTCCGCGACCGCGTCGACTTGCTGCGTCGAAACGCGATCATGGGGCTGATCCTCGTCCTCATCTCGCTCGGGCTCTTCCTGGAGGTGCGGCTAGCGTTCTGGGTCACGATGGGCATCCCAATCTCGTTCACGGGCGCGCTGCTGCTGATGCCGGTCATGGGCGTCTCGATCAACATGATCAGCCTGTTCGCCTTCATCGTCACCCTGGGCATCGTGGTGGACGACGCCATCGTCGTCGGCGAGAGCATCTATCACCGCCTGCAAGAGGGAGAGACCGGGCTGCAAGCGGCCATCAACGGCGCGCGCGAGGTCGCGGTTCCGGTCGTGTTTTCGATCCTGACCACGGTGGCCGCGTTCACGCCGCTGTTTTTTGTGCCCGGCTTCTCCGGCAAGCTGTTTCGCAACATCCCCGCCATCGTTGTAAGTGTTCTCATTATCTCGCTCATCGAGTCGCTCTTTGTGCTGCCGGCCCACCTCGGCCACATGCGAAAAGTGCGCGGCGTCGGCCTGCTGAGCTACATCGTTCGGCAGCAAAGCAAAGTCAGCGATGGCCTGGAGCGCTTCATCGCTGCCATCTACGCGCCCACCGTTCGACTCGCGGTGCGCTGGCGCTACACCACCGTCGGCATCGGGCTCGCGTTCCTCATCGCGTCTGTTGGCATCGTCGCAGGCGGCCGGATCGAGTTCTCGTTTCTACCGGCGGTGCAGGGCGACTTGATCACCGCAAACGCGACGCTGCCCTTCGGCGCGCCTGTCGAGCGCACCGCCGAGGTTCAGGAGCGGATCCTCGCCGCCGCGAATCGGGTGTTGGCGCGGCACGACGGCGATCGGATTCGACGCGGGATGTACAGTCGTGTCGGCAGCTTGGCGGCTCGCCGCGGCGGCATCGCGACCTCGGGCGGTCATCTCACCTCGGCCTCCCTGTTCCTGGTCTCGATGGAAGAGCGCGATGTGACGGCTGAGGCGGTCGCCAACGAGTGGCGTGCCGAGGTGGGTGAGATCCCTGGCCTTGAGAGCCTCACGTTTGTCTATAAGACCGGCCCCTCGGCGGGGCAGCCGGTAGACGTCGAGCTGAGTCACAAAGACATGGCTACGCTGGAGCAGGCTTCGGCGCAGCTCGCGTTACATCTAGCGACCTATTCCGGGGTCAAAGACATCGACGACGGCTTCGCGGCGGGCAAGCCCCAGCTCGACTTCAAGCTCCGCACCGAGGCGGCGAGCTTCGGCATCACCGCGGCTGACCTGGGCCGGCAGCTGCGCGGCGCGTTCTACGGTATCGAGGCCCTCCGGCAGCAACGCGGCCGAGACGAGATCCGCGTCATGGTGCGCCTGCCCGCGGCGGCGCGGACCTCCGAGCATGATATCGAGCGCCTCATTCTGCAGGGCCAAGGCGGGCGTGAGATCGCGCTGGCGGAGGCAGCACAAGTCACGCGCGGACACAGCTACACGTCAATCACACGGGTCGATGGCTCGCGCACCGTCAATGTCACGGCGGAGATGGACAAGAGCAAAGGCAGCTCCGGCAAGGTGCTGGCGGACCTCAAGGAGCAGTACCTCCCGAAGCTGATCGCCAGCTTTCCTGGGCTTGGGTACGATTTTGGCGGGTCCCGACGCGAGCGCAACGAGTCGCTGGGGAGCCTGGGCCGCGGCTTCCTGCTGGCGTTGCTCGTGATCTACGGCCTGCTCGCGATCCCGTTTCGCAGCTACATTCAGCCGGCTGTGGTGATGAGCGCGATCCCGTTTGGCATCGTCGGCGCCGTCGCTGGTCACCTGCTCATGGGCTACGAACTTAGCGTGATCAGTATGATGGGTATCGTCGCGCTGAGCGGGGTGGTGGTCAACGACTCGCTTGTGCTGGTTGACGCGGCGAATCGTCGCCGGCGGACGCTCGGCGCGAGCCACTACGACGCCATCACGTGGGCCGCCTCGCGTCGGTTTCGCCCCATCATGCTGACGTCGTTGACGACCTTCTTGGGGCTGGCGCCGATGATCATGGAGAAGTCGGTGCAGGCGCGTTTCCTGGTGCCCATGGCTATCAGTTTGGGATTTGGCATCGTCGTGTCGACCTTCATCGTGTTGCTGCTCGTGCCGTCTTTCTACCTGATCGTTGAGGACATTCGCGGGCTGTACACCGACAGCGACATCTATCAGCGGCTGCTGCTGCCCGATACGTCGCCGCTCGACACGTCGCCGGCCGACACATCGCTAACCAACACCTCACTAACCGCTGCGAGCCGCGACGAGGACGCGACGAAGCTGATCGACGCGGTCCAGCCGCGAGAGGCCGTCTAGCCACAGGTGGGCCGGCGGCCGTAAGCTGGCCTCTCATGTTTGCGACCCCGCCATCTGTGCTCGAACTCTCCGCCCTAATCAGCTGCCTCGCCGCGGCGGTGGTCGTGATGCGGGGCGGTCGCTTCCGCTGGCTCGCTGCGGCCTTGGCGACCGTCAGCGTGTCCTGTGCCATCGCCGGGTTGGTCGCGCCCGATCCCGGACCGCAGCAGCCGGCCTCTCAGCCGAGCGTGCGGGTCGCAGATCCCGAGTTTGCGGGCTCCCAGGCGTGTCGTGCGTGCCACCCAGGCGCCTACAGCAGCTGGCAGGCGTCGTTCCACCGCACCATGACCCAGAAGCCGACACCCGCCGCGGTGCTGGGTCGCTTCGACGGCGTGGCCATGCAGGTGGGCGGTCGGTCAGTGCGGATGTCGCGTGAGGGCGACGCGTTCTTCACCTCGTTTCCAGATCCAGCACACATCGGCCCGGACGCGCCCATCGTCAAAGAGAAGATCGTGCTGATGACGGGCGCGCACCACCAGCAAGCCTACTGGTTTGAGACCGGCGAGTCGCGTCAGCTCGCGCTCGCGCCGGTGGTGTGGGTGCGTGCCGAGGCGCGGTGGGTGCCCTTTGAGGACATTTTTGTGCAACCACCCCCGCGCACGCCCGCCGCGCGACGGCCGACGGAGTTGAAGTCGCGTGGCCAGTGGAACCGGAGCTGCATTCGGTGCCACACCACGCAGCCTCGGGAGCGGTTCGGTGACTCCGACGTCGCAGAGCACGGCATCGCTTGCGAGGCCTGCCACGGCCCGGGGCGCGCGCATATCGCTCGGTGGCGCTCGCCCTTCGCGCGCTACGTGGCCCATGCCCAGCGGCTGGTGTGGCCGGACGACAAGCCGGCCAGCCTCGGCGCCAAATCGGCTGTCGACACCATCGTGCAGCCCGCAAAACTCGACCATCGGCGCGGCTCGGAGATCTGTGGCCAATGCCACGCGCCGCTGGCGGCTGACCCGGCGCACTTCGATTCGGAGCAAGACAACGGCCGCAGCTTTCGCCCTGGGGACACGCTCGCCGCCCACAACCCAATCGTGCGCGGCGACGACCAGACCGCCCACGCCGAGAACCGAGACCATCCCGTCAGCGGGCTGTTTTTTCGGGATGGCAGCGTGCGAGTCTCCGGTCGTGAGTTCGCGGCGTTGGCGCGCAGCGCATGTTATCAGCGCGGCAAACTCGGCTGCGCGAGCTGCCACAGGATGCACGGTGGCCACGACGCGCGCGACGACCAGCTGCGACCCACGATGCGCGGTGACGGCGCCTGCACGGGCTGCCACGCCGCCTTCGCCAAGCCGCTGGCGGCGGCACAACACAGTCGCCACCCGTTCGCCTCAGCAGGTGCGCGCTGCATGAACTGCCACATGGCCAACACGGCGTGGGGACTGCTCAAGGCCACGCGCGACCACGAGGTGCGCAGCCCAGACGTGGCGCGCGACCGCGCAGCTGGCCGGCCAAATGCGTGCAACCTCTGCCACCTCGACCAGACCGAAGCGTGGGCCGCGTCCAGCGCGAGCCGGATGTTTGGCGACGGCAGCGTGGTCGCCCTACCGCCAGATCCCGGCCCCCAGGTCGCCGCCTCGGTGCGCTGGCTGCTCGCTGGCGAGCCAGGACTCCGGGCGCTCGCGGCGTGGCACATGGCCTGGCCGCCGGCGCTCGCAGCGTCGGGTCGTGACTGGCAGGCGCCCCTGCTCGCGTTGACACTCAACGATGCGTACGCCGGCGTTCGTCGCCGCGCCGCCACGAGCCTGACGGCGCTCGGCGCGCCACCACCGGCTGATTTTGACGCGTCCGCCACCCCTGCCCAGCGAGACACGCCCGTCCGCCACGCGCTGGCCCGCTGGATGGACGGGGGCGACGCCGTGCCGGCGCGGCCGACGCTGTTGCAGGATGACCATGGCCGACTCAACGTCGGCCTGTTGCGCGCGCTCATGCGCCACGCCGACCGTCGCGACGTCGGGTTGGAGGAGTAGCCGTGCCGTCGCGACCCGCCACGCTGCTTCGCCTTGCGCGCTCGCGCCACGCCCCCTGGCTGGTCGCTGCGGTCGCGCTGTGTACCCACGTTCTCGGCGTTTTGGGCGGGTACACCTTCGACGATGTGGTGGCGGTGTTGGGCCATCCGGCGGTCACCGGCGCGGTCGGACTCAGCGAGGTCTTCACCCGGGAGTTCTGGGGTCGACCGCTGGGCGCCGGGTGGTCCAGCTCCTATCGCCCCCTCACCACGCTCACGTTCGCGCTGACGCACCGCCTCACCCCCGCACCTTGGCTGCACCATCTCGTCAACCTGACGGCGTACGCCGCGTTGTGTGCCCTGGTCGTCGTCTTCTTGCGTCGTCACATGGCTATCGCTCAGGCGACCGTGGCGGGGCTGCTCTTTGCGCTGTGGCCCATTCACGTGGACAACGTGGCGAGCATCGTCGGTCGCGCGGACATCCTCGCCGGCGGCTTCGCGCTGCTCGCGCTGCTGGCCGCCGAGCGCACGGACCCAGCTCCGAGGATGCCGGAGGCCCCGGTCGATGCCGAGCCGCCCGGGCCCGTCGCGGCCATCGCCTGGGCGCGGTCGTGCCGCCAAGCCACGTTCGCGGCCGTGGCTTATCTGCTCGCGATGCTCTGCAAGGAGGGTGTGGCGTTGCTGCCCGGGATCGCGGCCTGGTTGCTGGTCGTGCGGTGGCGGCGACCGAATCCCTCGCGCCCCCATCCACGCAGCGCGCGGTGGCTCGTCGAAGCGCTGCCGGTCCTGGCGCTCGCCGCCGCCGGCGTGGGCTACCTCGTTGTGCGCCAAGCTTGGCTACCGGTCGGATTGCCGCGTGGCTTCGTCGGCGCCGATAACGTGGTGCACGGCCTCAGCGGCGTCACGCGCTGGTGGGCCAACCTGTCCTTGCTGGGGACGTATAGCGAGATCGCGACTGTGCCGCTTCGCCTATGCGCGGACCACACCTATGGTGACGTCATGCCCCCCGACGGCTTCGGACCGCTCGCCGCAGGGGCGTGGCGCGCGTGGTTGGGCGTGGTCCTCTGCGCGGCCGTGGTTTGGGACGGATGGCGCGCGTGGCGCGGCCGCGGCGCGGGCCTGGGGGTCGCTTTTGCGCTGGCCTACCTGCTCGTTGGTCAGTGGGTCATCGACCTGTCCGTGACGTTTGCCGAGCGCTTGTTTCTCTGGCCATCCGTGTTCGCGGCCGGCGCCCTCGTCGCAGCGATCGCCACGCTGCTGGCCGCGCAGCCGCAGGCCACGCAGCGTCGCCTCCACATCGCCTTCGTCCTCCTTGGCCTGCTGTACGCCGGTCGCTCCGCCCAGCGCACCTTGGATTGGCGCACACCGCTGACGCTCTATGCGTCCTCCGCCCGCAGCTGCCCGGCCGCCGTCCACAACCGCGTCAACCTCGCCAAAGCGTGGCAACACGCCAATCGACCGGACGAGGCCCTCTGGCACTACGCCGTCGCGCTGGCGGGTCATCGGGCCTGGCCCGGTCACTTCTCCCCACCCGCCTTCGCCGCTGAACACACCACCCCCCTCGCCGAGCGACTGCGTCGTCTGCCCGAGCTCGTCGATCTCGGCGGGACGCCAGCGCAAGTTTGGCCCGCGCTGGTGCGCTGGTTGCGGCAGCGGGGCGCCGAGCGGGAGGCGCAGCTCGCGACCCGGCTCGGCACGCAGACCACGGCGTCGCCACCCGCATCACCACCCTGGGCACCACGACCATGATCCGCGCCGAGCTCATCGCCCTCTGGATGCTCGCAGCCGGCCTCCGCTTGTTGCAGATCGCCTTCGAGCCGGCCTACCTGCATCCTGACGCGCTCTACCAGGGCCTGGAGCCGGCATTTCGCGCGGTCTACGGCCACGGGGTGGTGTCGTGGGAGTTCAAAGAAGGCCTGCGCAGCTGGGTCTGGCCGGGCCTGCTCGCTGCGCCGTTCGCCGTCCTGCACGCGCTCGGGCTGGCCGGGCCAGGGCAGGGCATGGCGTGGTCTGTCGCCCTGGCGCGCCTCTTGCCGGTGCTC
>CALENB010000308.1 GCA_937910235.1 uncultured Myxococcales bacterium
GTTCGGTCGCTGTTTTTTTCGTGGTGGACGAAACGATGACCAAGGCCCCATATCCGCAGGCGCTGCAGGCACAATAGCGCCCGGTTTTTCAGCCCGCTTGGGCAACCGATGGCTGCTCTTGCCGTTGAGCCAGAAGAGATCGCCATACGACGGATTGAGGGTCTGCGACGAGGCTGTAGCCATGGCCAGATAGCTCTCGCTCGCCACCACCTCACCCGCCCAATGGCCCTTGGCGAGCACCAGCAGCCCAAAACGCGCCATGTCGCGCGCGGAGCACTTCATCGTCAGGCCTCGTTGTTTGACGCAGGGAATCGGCGTGTGGCGCTGATCTTACGACGAAACGCGAACGGCCGCCGCAGACGATTAGGCTCGCATGGAAGCACCCGAGAGGCCACAAAAACGTTGAATTTATGGGCTGATAGTGGTGTAAGGCGGCGTCCAAGTCGCTTGGGCTCCGCCACGTAACACCCCGCACCAGATCTTCTGGCCATCACCCGGAATACCTTGAAGTGACTCTGTTTTCAGCCTCCCTGTCTGTCCCGCCTAAGCCGCTCCGCCTCGCCCCAGTGCTGTTGGTAGCCCTGTGCCTGACCGGTTGTCCCCAATCATCCCCCGGCGCCGGCGCCTTCGCCCTCGATAGCGGCGGCGCGGACGTGACGGGCGCCGTTCAAGACACGACGGCCCCCGTTGACGCATCGGTTCCGGATGGCGTCGCCGCGCAGCTCGACGGCGCGACTACGTCTGACGGGACCGCGAGCGACACAGCCAGCCAGCCGCTCCCGTGCACGGGGCCGCTGCAGCAGTGGTTCACCAAGTCGATGATTGCGCCCCAATACGAGCAGGCGCGTGGCGTGAAGGCGTTGCCCGGTGGCGGATTTGTCATCGTCGGCGACGCGGGCAGCGACACCTACAAGCGCCAGGCGAGGCTCACCCGGCTCAGCGACTACGGCACGCTCATCTGGCATCGCACGTTTGGCAGCGGCGAGAAGGAGGATCGCGGCGAAGCTCTGGTGGTCCTCGCGGACGGCTATGCCGTGGCCGGCGCCATCCGCAGCGTGTCCGCCGGCGCCAGCGACGGTTGGATCATTCGCACCGACCTGGACGGCAACAAGGTCTGGGCGAAGAGCTACGGCGGCGAAAAGACCGATTTGTTCGAGGGGATCGCCGCCACGAGCGACGGCGGCTTTGTCGCCGCGGGCACCAATCGCTCCATCAAGAACAGCCTGGAGGACGGCTGGCTGCTGCGGACCGACAAGGACGGCGTGGTGCTGTGGCAGGACACCTACGGCGGCTCGCACATCGACCAGCTGCGCGATGTGGTGGCGAATGGGACCGGGTTCGCCGCGGCGGGCGAGAACTGGTCGGCGGCCTCGACCGGGTCCGACGCGTGGCTCTTGCTGGTCAACGCGAAGGGCCTACAGACGGCCTCAAAGGTGTATGGCAAGGGCGACAAGGATTGGGCGCGCGCACTCGTCCGCATGCCGGACGGCGGCTTCGCGCTGACGGGCAAAGCCTCGGACAAGGGCAACCCCAAGCTGTGGGTCATCCGTACCGACGCTCAGGGCAACATGCTGTGGGAGTCGGTGAGGGGCGACAACCAGAGCGAGCAGGGCTGGGGCATCGCGGTCACCACGGAGGGCGGGCTCGTGGTCGTCGGCGACACCAACTCGGGAAAGACTGGCACCGACGCTTGGCAGCTGCGCTACGACGCCTATGGCAACCTGCTCTGGGATCAGCGCTACGGCGGCGCTGGCAACCAATGGGCGGCAGGCGTCGTGGCGCTGCCAGCGGGCGGCAGCCTCCTGGTGGGACGCGCTTGGAACAGTGGCAGCCTGGACGACGTGTTTCTGGTCCGTAGCGGGCCCTGGGGCCACGGCAGCTGCGAGGGTGTGGGCCCCTGCGGCGCCAAAGTGCAGGCGGATTGCGACGACGGGCTGCCCTGCACGGCCGATCGCTGTGACAGCATCGACGGTTGCACGCACACGAACCTGCTGGACAAGGCCGCGTGTGGCGTGGCGATGCTCTGTGTCGGCGGCAAGTGTCTGCAGGGCTGAAGCCCCAGAGCTCGACGAGGCCGAGGGTCACGTGTTCATCTTTCGTCCTTATCGACACGTCTGAGCCCGGATCTTCAGGGCGCACGCCGCGGCAGCGCACTCGAAACTCTGCGCCGCCTGACCCGATCGTCATCGTCGAACAACGCGGAACTATCGGCAGCCGTCGCATCACAAGGAAGAGATGAACACCCGACCCTCCCACCGCTGGACGCTCGTCGTCGTCCTGGCCTTCGCCGCGCTTCACCTGCCTAGCGTCGTAGAGCGCTACGAGCCCAACAGCTGGCTCTATGGCGACGGCGCGTTCTACTTCACCACCGTCCGCGCCATCACCGAGCAGGGCACCATCGAGCAGAAGGCCCTGCAGTCGGTCAGCTGGTACGAGCAGAACCTCAGCTGGAATCGAGACCTCACCGACGACTGGAGCAACGTCGCGCTCGGTCGCAACGGCGGTTGGTACCCGAAACACCCCGTGCTGCTCCCGGTGCTGGCGCTGCCGCTGTACCTGCTCTATGGCACGGTCGGGACGCTCCTGACGAACGTCCTGCTCAACCTGCTCTTCATCCTGCTGGTGTTCCGGCTGGCGCGCCGCGTCGCTCGCGTCGAGATGGCCGCCGTCGCTGCGATCCTGGTCGCCGCCCAGCCCTTTGTGCTGCGGGTGTCCTACAGCTTCTCGAATGACATCCTCGGCGCGGACCTGCTGCTCGGCGCGATCGAGTGCGTACTGCTGCAGCGCGCGGGTGCGGCGGGGGTGCTCGCCGGGCTCTCCATCTGGGCGCGTATGCCCAACGTCACGTTTGTGCCGGCGCTGATGGCCTTCGGTTACGCCGCCGGCGGTTGGCCGATCGTCTGGCGCGCTGTGCGCTTCACAGCCCTGCCGTTGGGCGCATTTGCGCTCTGGAACACGTGGTTCTTCGGCGCGCCGTGGGTCACGTCGTACCACGCCGTGCTCGTGCGGGAGGAGGGCATCACAAGGATGGCGGCGCACACCCGCCTCTTCAACACGTCCGTGATCGCAGGTGCCCGCAAGATGTTCTTCGGTGAGCGCAGCATCTCCCGCGCGTTTCCGATCCTGTTTCCGGCGCTGATCGGGCTGTGGCCGCTGCTGCGCCGTCACCGCGCGCTGGGTGTGGCCTTCGCGTTGGCGCTCCCGTTTCCGATCGCCTTCTACCTGCCCTACGACTGGTACAACGAGCGCTTCCTGTACCCCCTCTTCGGGCTGTTCGCCTTGCCCGTCGCGGCGTCGCTCTCCTTGCTGATCCCCGCGGACACCACGCCGCCGCTGGTGGACGCTCCGACGGCTTGGCGGCCAACAGGCCGGATTCTCGGCCTCGTAGCGCTAGCTATCGTGGTCTCGGCCGGCGTCGTACGCGCAGTAACCTGGCGCAGCGCGGACCAGCTCTCGTCCCACCTGGAGCAGGCGAAGGTCTTCGTTGACCAGACGCCATGCGACTACTTCAACCCGCAACAGGAGCGATGGGAGTGCAGCCACATCGACGACGAGGCCTGGGCGATGACGGGACGGACCCTGCGCAAGGCCGTGCGGGTCAAGGGGCGGCCGACTCGCGGCATCTGGCTGCACCCAAGCCCGAGCGGCGTGCGGCGCCTCGTCTTCGAGGACTTGCCGGGTTCGCAGGTGGCGCTGACAGGCGCGCTCGGCGATGACTCGCACGCCGGCGTCGTGGAGATCGAGGTCTTGGCGCGCGGCCAGTCGCCCTTCAAGGCGCTGCTCACGCGGGGTGGCGACAGTTTTGAGCACGTCGCGACCTGGACGGCGCCCGCCCACGTCGTCGCGACGGGAGAGCGGGCCACGGCTCAACGGCCGGCCCTTGAGATCCGCGTGCAGTCTAAGCAGCCCGCGTGGAAGCACGTTGTGTTGAAGGGGCGCCTGAAGTAACGCGCCACACGGCGCGCTCTCGGAGCCCGCGCACGGTAGAGTCGGCGTGACATCATGAACGGCGGCGCGTGTCGACTCGGCTCCGGGGCTCAGCCCCGTCGCGCCGGCCGCTTGGATCTGCGTCAGGGGCGACCCGATGAGGGCCGCCCCTGACGCAATCTTCGCCTGTTTCCGCGGCGGGACACAGCGAGACGCCTACTTGCGGCGGCTACGCTTCGCGGCGCTGCTGCGCGACTTGGACTTGGCTGCACGGGCCTTCGATTTCTCCTTCGACTTCGCCTTGGCGACCCGCCCCTTGTGCTCGTGCTTGCGCTGCAGGGCGGTCTTCGCCTCTACAACGGACGGCGCGACCACGACGGCTGAGCCAGCGATAACGATGGCAATAAGACCCGCGATGAATTTCTTCATTTCTGACTTCCTTCGAGACGAACATTCGAGGTCGGCGATGCGGCTCCATGCCCCATTTCTCCCCCAAACATCGGATAGACGGCACAGAATCTGCTCCATGTCAACGAACAAAATCGTCGGGCATTTTCCACCTCCACTTGCGGGCGATCCGGCGACTAGAACGCGCGCAACCAAACTCCCAACTGCGAGTCCGATCCCATGCGGTTTTTGGGCGGTTCGCGCGCCGTTCCGGGTCACACTGCGGGCGCGGTCCGGTCTCGCGTCCGACCCAGCGTGAGCGCGCGGCCGGGACTCAGCCATCTGCCTCGAAGCCCACAAAATAGGGCTCGCTGCGTTGGCCGTCTGGCCAGACGCGTCGACGAGCGTTGTGTTGCGACGAGCGCGCATTAGCCGCGACCAGCGCCGCCCTGGGGGCGCTGTTTCTACCGCGAACGCGCTGCTTTCATGGTATGTCGAACAGCGCCACTACGGCGGTCACCCATCTGCGTGGCCGCGCCGCGATAGCAGGAGTCGCCATGTCATCCCCCCGTCCAAGTCGCGCCAGGTGGCTCACTATGTACCTCGCAGCCAGCCTCACGGCCCTCGCCAGCTGCGCCGCAACGGACGAATCGCCAGCTGTGAAGGCAGCCGGCGATCCCTGCAAAAACGCTGGCACACCCGGGGCGACCGCGACCTGCCTCAAGCCCACCAAACCGCCGGCGTACTACATCGCCGAGGCTGAGGCCTACTTCGACACGCTCGACGTCGACGCCGACCCTGCCAGCGTGCCGCACTACAGCGACCTGGTGGTGCGCTGGGAGTGGCCGCCCTGGCTGCTGCTCACGGGCTACACCAAGGAGACCCTGATCAGCACCGCCAAGCTGCTCAAGACCGGCGACCCGTCCACCGTGCCGAAGCGCGACTGCCGCTTTTTCGAGACGCAGCCCTTCGCCCGTTGCCGTGTCGTGTTTCAGTACGAGGGTGGCGCGTGCCCGATCTATGAAGAGTTCGTGTTCAACGCAGTTGGCGAGATGACCTTCATCGAGGCTTGGTCCGACCTCCCCGACCTCGTGCCCACCACCGACCCCAAGGACCTGTGGGGCGAGCGCACCGACATCGGCCGCCTCTCGACCCGCGTACCGGGCCTCGGCAAGGCCGACGGGCGCATCGAGATCGCGGGCAGCTGGATGATCGACGCCGGCGCCAACGACAAAGACGTGGCAGAGCTCGCCAAGCGGGCGGCCAATCAATGGAAGTACTGGGGCGAGGAGATCGCCGCAGCGCCGACAGACTTCTTCGCCAAAGGGTGCGGCTGGGGCGCGAAGAACTAGGCCCGCGCGTCATCACCATCTTCGCGTCCCCCGGGAGGTCTCCCCCCGATCACGGCACGATGGGCGGACCTCGGAGCACGCGCGGGGCGTGCCATGGCCGAGCTCGCGCCTTGCGGGACAGGCGTCGCCGCGGGGTGAACCCGCGCACTCAGACGACATCCGCACCCTGAGAACCTAACGGCGATTCTTCTTGGTCCGCAACTTGCGGGCGCGGTCGTGTTCGGCTTTCTCGCGGGCTCTCTGCGCCTCGTCGAGCTTGGCTTGTTGCTCTTCTTTCAGCGTCATCGATGGGGTTTCGTGGCTGATGCGCCCGAGCAAGCCGGCGCGAAGCTCATTGATGAGCAGCGCCGCCGCTCTTGGCAGGTCGACGCCGCCGCCCTTGACGGTGCAACCACGTCTCCTGCCGATGGCCTCCAGCAGCGCCAAATCGGTCGCGGGAAGCGCCTCAATTTTGTAGCGCGCTCTCAGCGCCTCCGGGTAGCTCCTGAGCAGATATTCGGCGGCGTACAAGGCGATGTCCGAGTAATCAAACGCGGTGTCCTTGAGCGCGCCGGTGATGGCGAGCCGGTAGCCGCACGAGGGCGGGTTGAGCTTGGGCCACAAGAAACCGGGCGTATCCGTCAGCAAGATCCCGTTGCCCAGCTTGATGTTCTGCTGCGCCTTGGTCACCCCAGCTTCGTTGCCGGTCTTCGCGATCACACGACCCGCGAGGGTGTTGATGATGGTCGATTTGCCGACGTTCGGGATGCCCATGATCATGGCGCGCACCTCGCGTTTTTGCTCGCTGACCATGCTCCGGCAGACGCGCAGCAGCTGGCGGATGTGGCCCGGGTCGCTGCCGGTGACGGGGAGCGCCCTGACGCCGCTCTCTTGCTCGATGTGCGCGACCCAAAGGTCGGTCACCTCCGGGTCGGCGAGGTCGGCTTTGTTCAGCAGTTTGATCAGGGGCTTCTCGCCGCGCAGCGCTGGCACCAGCGGATTCTCGCTCGAGAACGGGATGCGGGCGTCGATGACCTCAACGATAATGTCCATGTGAGGCATGACACTCGCAATATCTTTGCGAGCCTTGTGCATGTGTCCGGGGAACCAGTTGATCGTCGTCATGGGTGTCAGCTTGATGAAGGTGGCGCACGCCTTGGGGTCAGCAGGTGCGGCGTCCTGCGATGGCGTCGATGCGTGGCGCAGCCATTGGCGGGTCGCCGAGAGACCGGGTGCCCACGCGCAATCGCGCCCCATAGACCACTATCCGGCCACAAATTCAAGCTTTTCGCGCGCTGCACGCGCCGCAGCGCCGCCTCCGGATTGACCGTTGCGACGGCATCGGCAAACGTCGAAGACCCAAAGCCGTCCTCGTCACGGCCCCACCAGGAGCAACGCATGCAGCCAGAGATGCCCACGCCACGCGGCGAGACGTTGATCCGCACCGTCGCCATGCCCGCCGACACCAACCCAGCCGGCGACATCTTTGGCGGCTGGCTGATGGCGCAGATGGACCTGGCCGCCGGCAACGCCGCTGCGCGTCGCGCCAAGGGACGCTGCGCCACCGTGGCGGTCGCACAAATCGTCTTCCATGAGCCGGTCCTGGTCGGTGATGAAGTCAGTATTTACGGCCATATCGACCGCGTTGGCCGGACGTCGATGACGATCGCCGTTCAGGCCTGGCGCCGGGAACGCAACGCTGAGACCGCTGCGATGGTGACGGACGCGGCCGTCCTTCGTCGCCCTCGACGACGAAGGACGACCGCGCCTGATCGACGCACCGCAGTCTTAGCCGCTTGGCAGCACCGCGCGGGGACTGTCCGGCCGCGCGCGCTCAGCCATCAAACGCCGGTTTTCCGGCCCGAAAGTGCTAGTGTGGCGCTCACAGTGCACCACTTTGATGTTCGCCAGCCCTCACTCTGCAGGCCGCAGCAAACAGGAAGTGGGTGCAGTCCAGCCGAGGAGACCGCCATGCGCAGCCAGCCAGTCAGTCTGCCCGGGCCCCTGCCGACGCCGTCGCGAGGCGGCCCGCAGCTCCGCCCTTGGCTTGTGGTGGTGGCGATTGTCGTCGTGGGCTGCGGGGGAAGCGGCAAGGACGCTGGCAGCCCTGACACGGGCGCGCTCGGCGGCGACGCGGCAGCAGGCACCGCAGCCGACACCGCAGCGAAGCCGGGCCCCATCCAACTCGACTTCCTCTGGGTCATCGACCACTCGCCAAGCATGTGCCAGGAGCAGCGCTCGCTCGCGAATGCGCTCAGTTCGTTCATCGCGACCCTGCGAACGTTTGGCCCGATGGACATCCAGATGGCGGTCGTGACCATCCAGCAGGTGCCCGACAAGGTCGACATCAAGGTCGTCGGTCGCTTCATGCACCGCGCCGCCACGATCTTCCCACCGAACTGCTTTGGGCGCGTCATCATGCCGTGTCAGTCCAATGCGGACTGTTCGGGCACGCACACCACGTCGTATCCGGTGACGAGCGACACCTGCATGTGCAACGACACGGTCTGGACCAACCCCTACGTCGGCGGCACATGGGAGTGCCACTCGCCAGGCTCCTCGAAGCTGCTGAGCAACGTCAACTGCTCCGTCAACGGCTCGTGCGTGGCCAAATGCACCTCCGATTCGGAGTGTCGCGCGATCTTCGAAGCCGATGTTCCGGCCTCAAAGCAGCGATCCATCTGCAAGTACATCGCCGGCCAGCAAGGCTGTATGTTCCCGCCGCCGACCGCTGCATGCCCGCCTTCAGACAAGCTGCCGGACGTCGCCACGGACGCCAACCTCGACTCGTTCCACTGCAACACAACCATGGGCGCGGCGAGTACGCAGGAGGCGAGCTTCGAAGGGGCGTTCCGCTCAGCCTGGACGGCGCTCGACCCGGCGGGTCCAAATTGCGATTACGACGCCTGCGTGAAGGCCCTGCGAACGTGCTGCGCGGAGACCGATAGAGAGACGTGGTGCAGCACAACGAAGGCTCCGTCGTGCACGCCGGATTGGTGCGAGAAGGACTTTGATCAAACCAAGTGTGACGCGGACACGGCGACTTGGTGCGCGCCGCTCAAGGACAAGAAGAACTGCCAGCACACCAAGCTCCTGCGGGATGATGCGTACTTGGTGCTCATGTTCATGTCCAACAACGACGAGTGCTCCATGCACATGAATCTGAACCCGCTCGACAAGACCGTCATCCTGCGCGAGGTGTGGCACCGCTGCGGTAGTTTTGGTGACAGCGTTGGTAGCAACGAAGCCTTGTCTGCCGGAAACTGCGAATATCGACGCGGAAAGAACCCCGACGTCTACTGCCACAGCGATTGTGAGCCCGGCGTCAAGTTCGAGGACCAAGCGGGCGTCCTCAAGTGTCCGGCCGGCTGCAAAGCCGGCAGCGCCGAGCACGAGGCTTGTCTCGCAAAAGCCGCCGTGGACACAGAGACCTACAAAAAGATCGCGTTCCAATTCGCGCCCGTCGCCGAGTTCGTGACCCGCTTCAAGAGCCTCAAGTCCGACCCGGCCAAGGTCATCGTCGCGACCATCGCGGGGGATTCGCTCGCCTCCGCCGACGGCACGGTGGACGGCTGTAGCAAGGAGCGGGATCGCGTCAACTACTACCACTCGATGCTGCGGGATCAGGGTCCCGGCCAGGTTCCGTATGTCTGCCGCTCAAACCAGCACGGTGAGCAGGAGCTGGGGTGGCGCTACATCGAGCTCGCCCAAGCGTTTGGCGACCACGGGATCTTCTCAAACGTCTGCAACGAGGGTGCGTACGGCCCGGATTTGCAGGCGATCGCCGCGAGCATTGGACAGTTGGTTTCGAAGTGACGGTCGCGACAGCAGCCGAGCACACCATCGCCCGAGCACACCATCGCCCGAGCACACCATCGCCCGAGCACACCATCGCCCGAACATCAGGCCGCCGCCGTCCCTCGACCGCCGCATCCAGGACCCACCATGAACACGCCGGCCCAACCCGCTGAGTCATCGAAGCTTGAGCGCAGCTTAGGGCCGCTCACGATTTGGGGATTGGGCGTCGGCTACGTCATCTCCGGGGAGTATTTCGGCTGGAATCTCGGCCTCCCCGCGGGCGGCACGTACGGCATGCTGGCCGCGACGGGCATCGTCACCGTGATGTACGCCTGCTTCGTCCTGAGCTACGCGGAGATCGCCTGCGCCATCCCGCGGGCCGGCGGCGCCTTCATCTACGCCGACCGCGCTTTCGGTCCAGGCGTTGGCTTCCTGGTCGGCCTCGCGCAGCTCATCGAGTTCGTCTTCGCGCCGCCTGCCATCGCGCTCGCCATCGGCGCCTACTTCAACATCTTTCTGCCCGACGTGCCGGCCTGGTCGATCGCCGTCGCGGCCTACTTGATGTTCACAGCGCTCAACATCTACGGGGTCAAACTATCAGCGGCGTTCGAGCTTGTGGTGACCGTCCTGGCCGTCGGTGAGCTGCTCATCTTCGCCGGGGTGACGCTGCCGCACTTCGACCTGGCGCGCTTCACCGCCGAGCCGCTGCCCAACGGCTGGGGCGGCATCTTGCCGGCGATCCCCTTCGCGATCTGGTTCTATCTCGCGATTGAGGGCGTCGCCAACATCGCCGAGGAGGCCCGCAACCCGCAGCGTGACATCGCGTTTGGCTTCGGTTCGGCGATGCTGACGCTCATTGTGCTCGCGTTGCTCACCTTCTTCGCTTCAGTCGGCGTCGACGGCTGGCGCTCAGTGGTCTACGACGCCACCGGCGCCGCGGTAGACAAACCGCTGCCGCTCGCCCTCGGGCACGTCGTGGGCGAGCAGCACCCGCTCTACCACCTGCTCATCACGGTCGGGCTCTTCGGTCTGGTGGCGTCGTTTCACGGCATCATCCTGGTCGCTGGTCGCGCGACCTTGGAGTTCGGTCGTGTCGGCTATTTGCCCAAGATCTTCGGCCGTACGCTGCCCAAGCGCCACACGCCCGCCGCCGCGCTGGTCGGTAACATGCTGGTCGGGTTCATCGCGCTGGCCACCGGCCGCACCGGCGACATCATCACGCTGAGCGTCTTTGGCGCGCTGACGCTGTACGCCGCGAGTATGGCGTCGCTCTTCAAGCTGCGGCGCGCCGAGCCTGAGCTGCCGCGGCCGTTTCGAACGCCGCTGTATCCGGTGCTGCCCGTCGTCGCGCTGGTGCTGGCGTTGGGGTGTCTGGGCGCGGTGTTTGTCAGCAGCCCGGAGGTCGGCGCGGTGTACGTCGCGTTGATGCTGCTTGGTGGCGCCGGTTTCGCGGTGCGTCACCGCGGCGGCGGGACCTAGACACTAGACCACAGACAACCGGTCCAGCGCCGCGTCGATGGTCAGCACGTCGGCGCCGTGTCGCACACACGATCCGATGGCCGCGCGCAGCAGCGCCGGCGTGCAACCATACGGCGACGGCGTGTCGCTGATGTCGTGGGTGTACAGCACCAACCAGCCCCAGGTCTCGCAGTTGTGAGCGATCAGACGATCGATGGATTCCGTGTCAGCCGTGGCTGCATAGAGCTTGTGAACCGGCAGCTGATTGCGATCGACGACGCCTCGCAGCATCCCCATCTGTACGCCTCGCATGCTGCGATAGCGCGCCTGCAGTCGTCGCTTATGCGCGACTCGCACGCTGCCGCTGGCGTACGAGAAATTCCGCACCTGCAGCCCCGGAAACGCCGATTCGAGCGCCGCGCTGTTGCGACGAGCGTCGCGCTCATAGACCTGCGGCGGCGTCTCTTCGGCGTGCACATGGTCGTGGGTATGGCAGCCGATCTCGTGACCGGCGAGGTGGAGGCGGCGCACATCCTCAAGGGTGGCGCAGGCGCCCAGCGCCGTTTCCGTACCGAGCAGCCCCATGGCGACGTAGAACGTGCCTCGGAATCCAGCGTCTTGTAGCAGCGCCGCGCCGATGGTCGCCGCGGTCTGTGGGATATCGTCGAACGAGAAGGTGACCATCGCTCGGTCGGGTCGCACGATAAGATCGCGCCGCGCAAGTTGCGTGTTGAGGCCTCGGTGCACGACGCGGTTCAGCATGGTCATCCCAGCTCCCTTCGGATCTGACCGGCTAGCGCCAGCGCGACAGGCCGAGGGCCTTGCCGAGCATCCGCTCGCCACCAGAGAGCTCCAGGGTGAAGCGTTGTCGGGGTCGAAACGGCGCGCCGAAGCGGGACTTGAAGCGCGTGATACCGGCGATTCTGGGATCCTCGTCGTTTTCAACGGCGCCGCCCAGGTCGTAGGTCGTGACGCCACGAGCCTTGAGCTGGGTCATGATCTCGAGGTGACAAAGTACAGACGCGCCAGTCGCCGGGTGGTCGATGGACACGCCGTGGATGAACCAGGCTTGGTTGGCGTCATGCGCCACGATGACCGCCGCCTGAACAGCGTCGTCGACCGTCGCCGAGGCGACGCAGGTCGGAACGCGGGGCGCCTCGATGAGTTGGCGCAGGTACGCCGCCTTGAATGGGTTCGACTTGCCGCCACGCTGATAGGTGGTCTCCATCAGCGAGATGAAGGTGGTGGCCTCGACAGCTGGGTGGACCGCCACGCCGTCGCGCACACCGCGCCGAAAGGCGTAGCGATGTTTGCTGTGCAGGTTGGCGATCCACGCGTCTGGCGACGCCGACAGGTCCAGGAGATACGAGCCCACGTCTTCGTGTTCGACCTCGACGCCTTCAAGGTCGGCCAAACTGGAAAGGTCGGGGCCGGTCCAGTCCGCGAAGATGCTGCGACAGCGGACCGTATCGACGCGGTTGGCCCGCGCCATCGCGACGAGGGCGGCGAGCGCCTGACCTTGATTCACGGGGCTATCGACGGCGAAATGCGGCTCACAGAGCAGCAGCCAGCGGCGAAACACACCGGGCGCGGCGATCTCGCGCACCGCCATCCAAGCGTGTACGCGGTCGCCCTCACGCAGCTCCAGCGGCAGGTAGGCGCCCGACATGTGGTTGGCGTCGAACCAACTCCGCGTACCGGTGAGCCGCGGGCTCTCCTGCGCGCTCGGATGCCACTGCAGCGCGCCGTCGGCGACGCGCAGTCCCGCTCTAGCGGCCGCGGTCCAGACGGCAGTGCTCAGCCGCTGAGCGCTTTGTCGCCAACCCGTCATAATGACCCTTACCTCTACATGCGCAGTGCTCGCTAGCGTCACCTAGCGGCACTGCAATCGCAAGTAGGTGTGATAGCCGACACGAAACGAGACAACGCATTTTGGCGCCCCAATACCCCACATCGTCTCACCTGCCGTGATGGTCGCCCCAACCCACCGATGCCACTCAGCGCAGATTCCCAGGCACGACGCTCGCCGTCTGCCGCCACCGCCCGCGCTCACCTTCGTGCCCCCCTCGGCGCGCTAGAACGCGGCCTTTGTCTCTGCGCAGCACTTGTCGAACACGCAGGCGTCCGCCTTCGCCTCATCGTCGCCCTGGCAGGCCTCACTGTTGGCCTCTTCGCACTTGTTGAGCTTCTCCATGGCGGTCGCGCAGGTCGCGCTGACCTCGCACGTAACCAGGCACTTCGACTGGCAGGCGTAGACCTCCGCCACGCACTTCTGCGGGCACGTCATGTCGATGCCGCACCCCATCACGCAGCCCTGTACGTTGTTCACGCACTTGGTCCAGCAGGTTGAGATGCACGGCACGTACGGGCAGCAGTTGCGGTTGGTGTTGGTGCCGCCGTCGCAGGGGTTGGCCTCGCACGTCGCAGCGGCTGGCTTGGTAAACTTGCCCAGCTCGACCTTGCCGCCCGTCTCCTCTTTCTTCTTGCACGTCAGCTTGCCGGCGCCGCCGTAGTACACGAGGTTGAAGGCACCCGTCAGCGTCACGGTCTTGGCCCCGATCGGCGCGACGTTGTGGACCACGACGCCATTGAACTTCCCGACCACGGCGACCCCGTCGGCCTCTGGGCAGACGTCGATGTCGATCGTGCCCGTGGCTTTGCTGTTGTAGACCGCGCCAGCGGACGTGTACGTCACATACACATCGGTCGCCGGCTCGCCGACCGGGATGGCCTTGGCGGGGAGCGGGTGCTTCTTCGAGTCGATGTAGACCACCAGCACCGTGCCGCTGGCGTCGGTGATGAACAGCGTCAGCATGTCGCCAGCGCTCGCAGCGCCGAGCACCTTGCCCTCAGCGTCGGCCTTGGTCGCGGGCTTGTTGTTGTCTACCTGCGTGGTCTTTCCAGTGTCGTCCTTGGCGGCGACCGCGGCGCTGTTCTTGGTGTTGTCACCGCTCGCAGCGCCGCTGTCCGCGCCCGCGGTCGCGTCCGTCCCCGCGCCAGCGTCGGTACCAGCCGCGCCGCCGCCGACGTAGTTGCTTGGCGCCGTCGAGCAGCCAGCGAGGAGACCTAGGGCCAACAGCGCTGAGATCGCGCGGTGGTGGTGAAGAGAGAGGGACATGGGAAACTCCGTAGCGAAAGTTGTTGGTTGCGCCGACGCGCTCTAGCACGGCTGAACGGGCCCGGCTACACGGGGATTCACGCGCGACGACCCCTCCCATCGCGCGGGCGGCAACCCATGACCACGGTTGCAGAAACTGCGCGCATCGGCATCCTGCTTCACAGCAGCAGACGACGCGACGGACGGCCGGAGCTGGGCTCGAGCGGCGCCTGCGCACGACTCGGAGCGCCCTCATGCCGAGATTCCTGACGAAGGCCTGACCAAGCGCACCCACGGTGGCGCGTCAGACTGTCGCCCTGGTGTGCTCGTCAACCCGCCTCCGCCCTGGGGACTGCAGGTGCTCACTGGCCGCTTATCGCCGACGAAACCGGGCGAAAAGGGGGCCTTGGTCATCGTTTCGTCCACCACGAAAAAATCAGCGACCGAACAGC
>CALENB010000309.1 GCA_937910235.1 uncultured Myxococcales bacterium
CGTCCCGGACCTGCTGGATGCTGCTGTTCGGTCGCTGTTTTTTTCGTGGTGGACGGAACGATGACCAAGGCCCGCACGCCGCGTCGTTGGGCGCGGCTGTGCGGCACGGCGCCGCGCGGCTCGCTCGAGCGTGGTCCCCTGTCGTCATCGGCGCTCCACGGCGACCAGGGGATCGCGGCAGGGCGAGCGCGCAATCGCCTGCGATGGTTACGGATCTTGCGGGCGCCCTGTGGTGACGTCGCTGCTTGGCGTGACACGTCTTCCGAACTGTGGAAAAAACCGCGTCGTGGAGGCTTGATGGCGGGTCTTCTGGGTGGCGACGTGCGCCAAAGTGTGAAGCGATATGGCCTGACCCTCATGGTCGCAGGAGCAGCGATGGGGCGGATGAACGTCAAGCGAGCGGTGATGTGGTTGGTGGCCGCGGCGGTGTTGACCAGCAACGTCGGCTGTCGACAGATCCTGATGGCCCGGAGCCGCGCCGCGCACGACCGCGAGGCAGCGACGGCGAAACAGGCGATAGGCGCCTTTAACGCCGAATTCAAGTCTGCGTTTGACGACGGTCGCTGGCAAGACGCCGCGGCGACGTTCACGCCCGAGCGGGCGGTCACGCTGAAGCGCTACGGCGCTTGGCGGGGCAACATGGAGCGCCTCTGGTACCGCTTGCGCGGGCTCGCGCGGAGCAGCGCCGGCCGCCGTGACTTCGGCCGCGCTGTGGCGCTCTGCGAAGTGATGGACGCGGTGCCGGTTGAGCCGCGCCTGAGGCGCTCCATCGATGCGGAGAAGGCCGAGAATACGACGCGTCGGAACGCGGCAGTAGCCCACTGGAACGAAAAAATGGCGCCCGCGAAGGCCGATGAGGCAGCTGGCAGGCCAGCGTGCGCCGCGGCGCGTTACGCCGCCGCCTACGGCGCGCCCGACGACCGCACGGCGGCCGCAACGCGGGCGAATGTCTGCGACATGATCGCCAAAGCCGCGGCACCTTGGGTCATTCGCGTGCACGTCGCGCAAGGCAGCGCGGGCGGGGGCGCGGGACAAGCGGCGCTGATGGCGTCGATGCGTTCGACGATCGCGGCCGCGGTGTACGGTCCGAGCGTCAAGCTCGTCGACGATGCAAAGATCGCGGACGTGACCATCATCTACGGTCTTGGCCCAGAGCGCGTCGAGAAGACGACGAAAGTGGAACAGCGCCGCGGTCAGTACGTGTCGGGCAAGAAGCGACGACCGAACCCGAAGATCCCCGAGCTGCGCAAGGAGATCGCTGCGCTCGACAAGGAGGCCAAGTGGCAGCGCGCCACGGCCGCTCGGATCAAGTGCAGCTCGGGTCCGTGCAAATCCCGCATCGCCGCGCTCAACAGCGCCAAGAGGGCGCAAGATCGGCGCAACAGCAAGGCCAAACAGCTCGCCAGCACGCCTGCGATGGCCAACGTCGCGGTCCGCAGCGAGATGACCTACAAGGTCACACTGCACGTCACCACCCTCGTTCAGCCGGTCCTCGTCGAGACACGGACAAAGGCGGCAAGCGCAACAAGACCAGCATCAAAATGACGCAGTGGGCGGCATCACAGCAACATCCAGCCGTGCGCGAGCTCGGCATCGCCGCTTCCGTGCCGAAGCCCATCGCGGCGGAGTCGCTGCGACCCAAGCTGCACAAGGCGATTCAGGTCTCCTCGCCCTATCTCGTCTACAATAACCTGGAGGCGCGCAACACCAAGTTGGCCGACAAGGTGAAGGCGAGCACCGGCGTGCAACGGGCTGAATGGATCGCCACGTGGATCGCGGTGAACCCAAAGGCGAAGGCCTCCAACATTACGTTCGCCAACAAAGAGTTGTGGACGCTGCTCAAGGTCGCAAACGCCGGCAGCAGCCTCGCCAAGCAGGCGGGTGTCTGCGCCGTAGGCGCGAAGTGACAGCAGAAAAAAGCCAAGGAGCCGCCCCGTGTCGACGACCGAATCCACCACCTCCGCGCCACCCGACAAATCCGGCCTGTTCGCAAACATTCGCCGCGACATCCCAGCCGGCATGGTCGTCTTTCTCGTCGCCCTGCCCCTCTGCCTAGGCATCGCTCAAGCCTCTGGCGCGCCCCTCCTCGCAGGCCTCATCTCCGGCATCGTGGGAGGCCTCATCGTCGGCGCCTTCAGCGGCTCGCAGCTCAGCGTCAGCGGCCCCGCCGCCGGCCTCGCCGTCATCGTCGCCACCGGCGCGACGGAGTTGGGCTTCACCGGCTTGCTGCTCGCCACCGTGCTGGCCGGGCTGTTTCAGATCATTCTGGGCGCGCTCCGCCTGGGCACGATCGCCCACTTCTTCCCGAACGCCGTCATCAAGGGCATGTTGGCCTCCATCGGCGTCCTGATCATCCTCAAGCAGCTGCCCCACGCCGTTGGGTTTGACTCGAACTACGAGGGCGACCAAGCCTTCTTCGAGTCCGACGGCCACAACACGTTCACGGCTTTGGTTGACGCGCTCGGCGCCCTCTCGCTACCGGTGACCCTGATCTCGCTCGCCTGTGTCGCCGCGTACCTGCTGTGGCCTATGCTCCAACGCGGTGTGCTGCAGTACGTGCCGCCGGCGCTCGTTGTCGTTGTGCTCGGCGCCACGCTCGCGACCGCGCTGGGCTGGTTGATGCCTGATGCCGGCCTGAGCGCCGATCACCTCGTCTCCTTGCCGATCTTCGACAAAGTCGGCGACGCCGTCGGCGCAATCCGCCTCCCTGAATTCGGGCGCATCGGCGAAGCCAAGGTCTGGGCGACGGCGATCACCATCGCGATCGTCGCCAGCCTTGAGACCCTGCTGTCGCTCGAGGCCGTCGACCGCCTCGATACCCACCGCCGCATCTCGCCGCCTAACCGCGAGCTCATGGCTCAGGGAGTCGGCAACATCGTGGCTGGGCTGCTGGGCGGGCTGCCTGTGACCAGCGTCATCGTGCGCAGCTCGGCCAACGTGGCGGCTGGCGGTCAAACACGGATGTCGGCCATGGTGCATGGGCTGTTGCTGTTGGTCGGCGTACTCTTCTTCGCGGCCGCGCTGAACCACATCCCACTGGCGGCGCTGGCGGTGGTGCTCATCTTTGTCGGCCTCAAGCTGACGCCCGCCTCGCTGTGGGTGGCCATGTGGCGGGCCGGCCTGACGCAGTTCATCCCTTTTGCCGTCACCATCGGCGCCGTGATCTTCACCGACCTGCTCAAAGGCACCCTCATCGGCCTTGGCGTCGGCGTCGTGTTCGCGATTCGGCAGCAGCAGCAAGGCGCGATTGTGGTGGTCAGCGACGCCGGTCGAACGCTCATTCAGCTCAGCAAAGATCTGACGTTCCTCAACAAACCTCAGCTCAAAGAGATCCTCGCGGCGATCCCAGCTCACCAGCATGTCATCATCAATCGCACCGCCGTCGATTTTCTTGACGACGACATCGAGGAGATCCTGCTCGACTTCGACGAGTGCTGTAACGAGCGCGACATCACCGTGCAGATCCAGCTCTCCCTCCGAGATGTGGAGCGACGCGCAGCACTTGAGGCCACCCACGCCGCCATCGATGGCATCCCAGCCAAGACCGCACACAAGGACGCCGCATGAGCCAGCCCACACAGCCCACACAGCCCACACAGCGTCATCGCGCTGACATCTGTGATAGCGACCTGCTGTTGCTGCAAAACAAGGCGTGGGCCCAAGCCATGGTCGGCCGAGATGCGCGCTATTTCGCCCGATTGTCGGACACGCAGTCGCCGAAGTTCCTCTGGATCGGGTGCGCTGACAGTCGCGTCGCGGCGGACACCATCACCGGTACGCAGCCAGGCCAGCTTTTTGTGCACCGAAACATCGCCAACGTCGTGGTTCACACGGACCTCAACCTCCTGAGCGTGCTGGCCTACGCCGTGGAGGTGCTTGAGGTGGAGCACGTCATCGTCTGCGGACATCACGGCTGCGGCGGCGTGAAGGCGGCGATGACACAAAGGGACTACGGGCTGCTCAATAAGTGGCTGCTGAACATCAAAGAGGTGTACGCCCATCATATCGAGGAGCTGGAGGCGGTGCCTGCTGGCAAGCCGCGCGAAGATCGTCTGTGTGAGCTCAACGCCGTCTCGCAACTTCAGAATCTGGCGAAGACGTTGATCATTCAGAAGGCATGGAACGAGCGCGGCGGACCCTTCCTGCACGCGTGGGTCTATGATCTCGGTGACGGGGTGTTGCACCAGCTCGACTCGCTCGGCCCGGATCATCAGGTGGCGAGCCCGTTCCGACTCGACATGCCCGAGGAGGGCTGAGGAGCCACCGTGTCGTCGACCGTCCCATCGCGCAAGGCCCTGACCACCTCAGACGCCATCCGGCGCGCGTCCGGTGGGCCATTGCATGACGACCGACTTGGCCTCGTGCTCAGCGGCGGTGCCGCCCGCGGTGCCTATGAAGCCGGGGTTTTGCGCTTCGTCTACTGCGATTTGGCGCCGAGGCTAGGCTGGACGCCATGGCCGTGGGTGATCAGCGGCACCAGCGTCGGCGCGCTCAATGGCGCCTTCGTCGCCGGCAGGCAAGCGCGTTACGTCAAGCGCCTGAGTCGAATCTGGCAGAACATGCGCATCGGCGATGTGTACCGTCTCCCTGAAGGCGGCCTGTTTCAGGTCCTGCGCGAGCTGCTCTGGCCGCAGCAGCTGAGCGCGTTCTTGGATCCGTCGCCGCTTGCGGAGTTGATCCGAGACAAGCTGCCTTGGGCCGCGATGCGCAACGTGCTCGACACCGGCGAGATGGGCGCGTTCATCATCGCGACGACGGACCTATCGAACGGGAACAACACGTTGTTCGTAGATAGCATCGCGCCCGAGCTGGACTGGCGCCTGCTGCCGGGCACGCGGTTGGAGCGCGCCGTGCTGAGCTACGAACACTTCATGGCGAGCGCGGCGCTACCGCTGCTGTTTCCGCCCGTGCGCGTCGGTGACCACTTGTTCGTTGACGGCGCCCTACGCCAAAACACGCCGCTGCGTCCCTCGCTCCACGCGGGGGCGACGCGCGTGCTGGTCGTGGGTCTGCAAGCCAGCGAAGCGACCATCGCCGCGCGACCGCTGCTCCGCGCGGTGCCGTCGTTGCCATTTCTGGTCGGCAAATCCCTCAACGCCCTGCTGCTCGACCCCGTGTCGCGCGATGTCCACCATGCCGAGACGATCAATCGGCTGGTAAGTTGGGGAACGGACCACTTCGGGCCCGAATTTGCGGTCCAGCTGACGCGAGACCTGGGTGTGCGACGGGTCGAGCTGCTGACGCTACGGCCACGCACCGACATTGGTCGGCTCGCGGCCGAAGTGTTCCGCGCCACCCCGCCGCGGGTGGACGGCCGGCTGGGCTGGCTGCTCAATCAAATCGCAGACCGCGCAAATGACTCGGAGGGGGAGAGCGATCTGCTGAGCTACGTGCTCTTTGACCAAGCGTATACCGGCCAACTGGAGCAGCTGGGGTGGGAGGACGCGCGGGATCAGGAGGACGAGCTGGCGGCGTTCTTCTGTGGCGCCTCCGACTGTGGCGCCTCGGACGGTGGCGCCTCGGACGGTGGCGCCTCGGACGGTGGCGAGCGGGCGACCGACGGCGGGCCAGCGTCCGGCCGACCGGGATGAGGGGGTTGGCGCTGGTCCGAGCGAATCGGGACGCGCGAGCCTCGCGACACGCCGTGTGGCGCGAAAAGCGCGCTGATGGGCGTTCTCGCGCACGAAGATCCCCACTGGACGCGACCGCTGGCCTCAACGCACCCGCACCGCCGTCTTGCGGTCGGACGATCCACCCACCAACACCAGGGCCGCGTCGCCAGCGAAGCTGAGGGTGCCCTGCCCCACGAGTTGAAACGCGCCCTCGGTCGCGACCACGCCCGCTGGCGTGCCGGTTTTCGGGGTCCAAGTGCCGGTTGTCGGTGTCGCGCTCAAGGCACCGGCGTTCCAGGTGGTGGTCATCGCGCCATCGGTCCACGCGCTGGCGCCGCCACGATACAGCCACAGTTCACGTGTATCACCGGCATCGACCTGATTCGGCACGGTCTGGCCAGGGATCCGCGTCAGGGTGTCGACGCCGTCGGGCAGCAACACCAGCACGGTCCCGGCCGGCACAAACGCCGGAATCTCGGTCATTTTGGCGACGACCGTCACCTCGACACCACCCGCACCGGCGACGCGTTTCGCGCCGCCCAGCAGCGGCCACCACGCGCCTTCGGGGAGCCACACCTGCCGCGCCGTCGCGCCTTTGGTGACGATGGGCGCCACCAGCAGCCGGTCGCCGAGCAGATAGCTGTCTTTGCTCGTCCAGGCGCGCGCCTCCGCCGGAAAGTGCAGCGCCAGCGCGCGCATGAGCGGCGCGCCGGTGGCGCGATTTTGGTCTGCGAGACCGCGAAAGTAAGGGAACAGACGAATGTGAAGACGCGCCCAGAAAGCAAAGTGCGCCAGCGTCTCGGCGTCAGAATCCCAACGCCAGTTAGCGCCGGCGCTTTTGCCGTGGTGTGTCCGCATGACGGGCGACAGGGCACCGAAGCTGGTCCACCGAAAGAAGAGCTCCTTGTCGCTCGGTTCGGTGAAGGCGCTCATGTACCCGGCGATGTCGTGGGCGAAGTACGGAAACCCCGTGACGCCGAGGCCGATGGCCATCGGGATCACGGAGGGCAAGCCGTCGCCTTCGGTGAAGTCGGTCTGCTGGTCACCGGCCCACATCACATCAACCAACGGCTGGCTGCCCAACCAGCCGCTGCGGACGAAGAACAGCCGTTCAACGCCGTCCTTTGCCGTGGCGGCGTCAAAGATGTCGCGGTTGAGCTGCTGATACCACACGGGGTACGGGTTGTGAGCGAGCATCGGGTCGCTGCCGTCGTGCAGCTCGCAGTCGGTCGGCGCCCACTCAGCGAAGTCAGCCATCCAGCCATCCGCGCCCAAGCCGAACCCCTCAGCGTAGATGGATTTGGCCCACGTCACGCCGTCCGGGTTGGTCAAGTCGAGCAGCGAGAAGAGGTCTCCAGTTGGGCCCAAGTAGCGATACGGCACCTTCGTTCCGGTCTCATCGCGCTTGTGGAAGCAATACCCCTTGGCGATCGCTTCCGGATAGACGTCCGCCGTGCTGCTCAGGAAGGTGTTGTGATAGGTCAGAAACTTGAAACCCAAGCCATGTAAATCTTTGGCGAGTTGAGTGAAGTCTGGGTACAGCTTGGTGTCGAGCCGCCAGTCTTCCTCCAAGGTGTAGTCCACGCCGCTGCCCACACCGCCGCGCCAGTCCTCCGTCCAGATCACCGACGACGCGACGCCTTCGTCACGGAGCTTCTTCGCCACGGCGCGCACCTTGGCTGAGCCGCCGACCGCGTCGAGCCAGGGGGCGAAGGTGAAGTCGGGCGGCAGACGCGGGCGGCCCAGCCAGGCCGTCAGCTTGTCGAGGATGACCAGAGGCGTGGCGCCCGTGAAGACACGCACCTTCAAGCGGCCTTCCCAGCTCTCGATACGGACGACATTGTCAGCTTCCGAACAAAGATGAAAAATCGCGCGCGCTGGCGTCTCCAGCACCAGCGCGTAGCCCTTGCTGGAGAGGTAGATCGGCATCGGGGTGTGCGTGGTGTGTCGGCTTCCAAAGACGATCCACTCGGGCGGGCGCTCGCTGCCTGGCTTCTTGGTGATGCCGTCTTCGGAGACCCAGAGCGGTACGCTGCGACCGCGGTGGTCCACATCGAAGCTCTGGCCGCCGAGGCCGATAAAATGCTCGTCGGGCTGGCACGGAAAAGCGATGGACGCGCGGTTGTGGTCGCCAGAGGCCGTAATCTCAAGCGCTACGCCGCCAGTGATCGACGCTAAGCGTCCCGTCGCCACCACGGCGCCAGTGGCGTCGCGGGCGTTAAAGGTCGCCTCGGGGGTCGCGCCGGACGGTTTGGTGACGATCAGCTCCGCGATTGTGGCGACGCCCTGCCAAGGCGTCGCGTCGGCCTCCGTGATCTTGAAGGCGCCAAACTTCATCTCGGTGCTGCCCTTGGCCTTGCGCAGCGCCAAGCCGACGAGCGGCGGGCCGCTAGCCGGGGCGGGACCGAGTCCAAGCAGCGTCACCGGGCCCAGGGTGATGCGCTGCGTGTCGATGTCCACTGCGCCGATTTTGGCGGCGCCATCACCCGTCGCGAAGCGTGTTGGCGGCGATTCAGGTTCAGCGCTGCACCCTGGCAGCCACGCCACTATCGTGACCGCGGCCAGCGCCAAAATCCCGAAAGACCGGGAAGATCTGGGCGTCCACAGTCGCAGCGGACGGCTCGGCGGCGAGACGTGCTGAGCCTGGCGAAGGGAAAGATCGTGCATGCGGCGCTCCCGGGGTCTGACGGCCCGGAAGGTAGCACCGCGCGCGGCAGGGTGTCTTGCGGGCTGGACGCGGCGACAGCGCCTAACCGCGCCGCCAACGACGTGTCAACAACCCAAGCACCCACGGCACGGCGCTCGCCGTCGCCACGATGGTCCAGCCGAGCGCGCCAGGGTTCGTTAGCCGTAACAGCGCGGCGGCGGGCGGGTAGTAGACCGCGATCCCGAGCAGCACGAGACACAGGAGCACCGCCCCCCACAACCAGCCATTTCGCATCACGTCATTGCGCAGCACCGGCGCCGCCGGGTCGGCCATGTTGAAGGCGTGCACGAGCTGGGCGATGGCGATCGTAAGAAACGAGATGGTCACCGCGACCGGCTCAGGCAGGTGAAACACAAACAGCGCCAGGCCGAACGCGGTCAAGACGCTCACGGAGATAACGCCAGCCCACAACGCGATCTCACGCCAGTGGCGCCCCGTCAGCACGTGCTCTGAGGCCGGCCGCGGCGCCCGCTGCAGCACCGTCGCGTCGCCGGCGCAAGCACCCAGCGCGAGCGCGGGGAAGACGTCGGTGACGAGGTTGAGAAAGAGGATTTGGAGCGGCAGCAGCGGCATCGGCAGCGGTGACGCGGCGGCGAGTCCGATCACGAGGATCTCGCTGAGATTGCACGACAGCAGAAACACGGTGAAACGGCGGATGTTGATGAAGATCACTCGGCCCTGCTCGATAGCCGCCACGATGCTCGCGAACGAGTCGTCCTCCAGCACCATGTCCGCGGCCTGCCGGGCGACCTGCGTGCCGCGCTTGCCCATCGCGACCCCAATGTCGGCCTGTCGAAGCGCCGGGGCGTCGTTGACCCCGTCGCCCAGCATCGCCACGGTGTGCCCCGCCGCCTGCCAAGCGCGGATCGCCGCCAGCTTCTGCTCCGGGCTGGTGCGCGCCAACACGTGGGCCGTCACCAGCTGCTCCGGCGACGCGTCCTCACCCTGATCTCCCCGCAAAACCGGCTGATCCGCGTTGTCGATGACGCCGGTCGCCAGCGCGATCGCGAGCGCCGTGGAAGGCGAGTCACCCGTCGCCATCACCACATGCACGCCCGCTGCGCGACACTGGGCGATCGCAGCTTTGATGCCGGGCCGGGGCGGATCGCGGAGGGCGACCAAGCCGAGCAACGTCAGCGCCTCGTAAGGCGGCTCGTCCGGGCTGGCGGGCTGCCTCTCTGCCAGCGCGATCACCCGCATACCCTGGCCGCCGAGCGATTGGGTGTGCGTCAACACGACCGCGCGGCCAGCGTCGTCAAGCGGCGTCGGCGCTCCCGCCACAAGCGTGTGCGCACACGCGCCTAGCACCGCAGCCGGGCCGCCTTTCACGGCGAGCAGCGTCTCTCCTTCAGCGTTGCGATGCCATGTCGCCATCATCCGCAAATCCGGATCAAACGCCGCGGCGGCGACCTCAGGCCACGCCTCGAGCAGCGCCGTGCGTTCGAGGCCCCACACCTGGGCAGCGCGAAGCAGCGCGATCTCCATCGGGTCGCCAACGCCGGTCTCGCCGTCGGCGTCGAGCTCAGCGTCGGCACACAGCGCGCCGGCACGAAGCGCTCTCATGACGGCGTCGCGGACCGGCTGCGACAACCCTGACTCAACCTCCTGCAACGCCACCAGCGCCTCCTGTTGCGGCAGCGACACGTGGACGGCGGACATGCGATTCTCGGTCAACGTGCCCGTCTTGTCGGTCATCACGACGCTCGTCGAGCCGAGCGTCTCCACCGCCGCCAAGCGCTCGACCAGCACGTTGCGCTGCGCCATGCGCCACATCCCGCGGGCCAGCGCCAACGTCGCGACGATGGGCAGCCCCTCGGGCACGGCGGCGACGGCGAGCGCGATGACAGTCTGCAGCACCACGAGCGGATCGCGACCGGCGGCGACGCCTGCCCCAGCCACAAGCACGGAGACGCCGAGCGTGACCCACACGAGCCGGTGACCGAGCCGGTCGAGCTGCGCTTCGAGTGGCGTGCCGTCCGTGCCAGCGCTCGCGACGAGACGCGCGATGTTGCCGAGCTCGGTGTCCATGCCGGTCGCCACGACGACACCGACGGCCGCGCCCCGGGTCACGGACGTGCCCTTGTAGACCATGCCGTCCCGGCTAGCGACGGCCGCGTCCGGTGCCGAGACGTCCGCTGTGCGCACGACGGCCTCGGACTCTCCGGTCAACATGGACTGATCGATCTGCAGCCCAGACGCCTCGACAAGTCGAAGGTCCGCCGAGGCCACGTCTCCGCCCTCCAGCACGACGACATCGCCCGGCACGAGCTCACGGGCCGACAGCACGGACAGCACGCCGTCGCGCCGCACGGTGGCGAGCGTGTCGCCCATCGCCCGCAGCGCCTCCATGGATCGCACCGCACGCAGCTCGGTGAAAAAACCGATGCAGGCGTTCAGCAGCAGCACCACCCCCACGGCGATCCCTTCCGGCCATTCCCCGAGGATGAAACTCAACACCATCGCGGCGACAAGCAGCGCCACGAGGATGTTGGCGAACTGACTCACCCAGATTCGCCAAGCGCTTCGGCCCTGCTTTTGCGTCTCAAGATTGGGACCGAACGTCACTTGCCGTGCGGCGACCTCATGCGCCGAGAGCCCCGCCTCGGGCGCGGTCTGAAGGGCGAGACAGGTCTCGGCTCCTGTGAGGCTCCAAGGCCGCGGCGGTAGATCTGTTCGTTTCATGGGGCCAGTGTGCCGCGCTTTCGGGGCGGTTGGAGCGGCTGAGTCGTAGCGCCATCATAGGAGCGCGACCACGCCGTCGCGACGAGTTTCGCCCGCACCTCGCCACCAAGATGGGTTTCGCCCGCGGTTGTACGCGGCGCGGACAGCCCTAGCATAAGGGTCCAGGAGGCGGTCATGGCAAAGCAAGTGACAAAGACATCCGAGTTTCGCGCGCTGTTTGCGTCGACTCGAACGATCGCGGTCGTGGGCGCCCACAGCGAGCCGTCGCGGGCGGCGTACTACGTGCCGGAGTACCTGTTTGAGCAAGGGTTTCGCATCATCGCGGTCAACCCGAGCCAGGTCGGGATGCTGATGTGGGGCGAACCCGCCTACGCGACGTTGGCCGAGATCCCTGGGCCTGTGGATGTCGTGTGCGTGTTCCGGCGCAGCGACAAGGTCGGCGACCATACAAAGGATCTGCTGGCGATGGCGCACCGACCCACCACCGTCTGGTTGCAGCTCGGCATCACGAACCAGCCATTCGCCGCGCGCATGGTGGCTGAGGGCATCGACGTTGTGCAGGACCGCTGCATGCTGGTCGAGCACAAAGCCTTGGGCCTGGGCGCCACGGGCTAACGGCCACGCTCGCGGCCGGCACCAGCGCCGCGGATGAAGCCGAACCGACCACCCCACAACGCCTAGCTTGAAAGGCAACGGCGAGGCGCACACGAGCACGACGGCTCCGTAGCGCCGTCGTGTGGATGCAGATGGCCAGTCCGATACATCGTCTACGCGCACGGCGTCTCTGCCTGTTGGCCAGCGCCGTCATCGGTGTCGCCGCGGCGGGGTGTCCGGCTTTGGCCGCCACCCCTGCCCCTATTAGCGCCACTGAGACGTCGGCCAGCGCCACCGCGCCGTCCGACACGCAGCCGCAGTCGCCACAGACGTCGCGTCAGCGCCTCGGCCCGACGTCACCTGTCGTGCGCACGCCCGACTGGCGCAACCACCTCTTCGCCGCCCTCGGCGGCCAGGCCACCAACCTCGTGATTTGGCTGCCGTCGCGCTACTTGTTCAACAGTGACTTCGCCTACATCAGCACGACCTCAATCCGCAGAAACCTCAGCACATCTGTCGCCTTCGACGACGACCGATTCCTCACCAACCAGTTCGGCCACCCCTACCAAGGCGGGCTCTACCACGCGTTTGCGCGCGCCCAAGGCCTCAGCTTCACCACCAGCGCGCTGTATGTGCTGCTCGGCAACGTGACCTGGGAGCTGCTGATGGAGTCTGAGTTGCCGTCGATCAACGACCTCATCACGACCCAGGTCGGCGGCATCGCCTGGGGTGAAGTGACGTGGCGCCTGGCCTCCCGCGTGCTCGACAACAACGCGACGGGCGCGGAACGGTTTGCCCGCGAGCTCACGGCGTTGGTGATTCAGCCCGGTCTTGGGCTGACGCGCCTCGTCACCGGTCGGGCGTTTGCCAGCGGCCCCGCGCCACGGATGAACGACCTGTCCGTGCGGCTGCAGGCGGGGACGGTGGGGGTGCGCAGGGATGACGGCCTGCGCGGGGTTGGCCTCAACGCTCGTCTGGAGGCGAAGCAGGGCCATGTGGAGAAGCTCCCCGCCAATTTCGGCGCCTTCGAGATCTACGAGGCCCAGCTCGGCGTCGTGTTCACCGGCCCAGCCCAGCAGCCGCTACGGCGCGCAGATCTGCACATCTCCGGGCTGCTTGGCGGCGCGAGACTCAGCCGAAACGGCCGCCAATACGGGGTTTTCGGAGCATTTATCGATTTCGACTTCTTCGCATCGAACGTGCTCGACCTTGGCACCTCCGGCGTCGGGCCTGGCCTCGCGTTGACCCTCTCGCCGAGCTCAAAGTGGCGTTTCGACGTGGAGACGATGATGCTCGTCCACTTCGGTGGCGTGACGGCGGAGTACACCAGCATCGCCAACCGCAACTACGATTTCGGCGTGGGATTGGCGGCGAAGGTGGACATGCGTCTCACCCGCGTCGGCCTTGGCGAGCTGTTTCTCCGGGCGAATCGCTACGAGTTCAAGATCGTCTCGGGCCGGTCTGGCCGCCAGTTCACCGGGCTGCTCAACGGCGGCGTCCGTGTCGACCTGTCGCGTCGTGTCCAACTCAGCGTCTCTTTTGGACTCATCGACAGCCACGCCCGCAACGACGGCCTCCCAGCGGTTGACGCGCTGCAGCGTGGCGGCGAGCTCCTGCTGGGGTGGCACATGTAGACCTGCGCTGCCCAGGGCGCCCACAGAGGTCCAATATACGCAAATGACTGGACTTGGCGGCCCAGAACCACTACTTGAGGCTGGCGGCACGGAGAGCTGTGCCGCAGTCGCCACACGGCGACCGCCGCAAACCCCAGGGTTGCGGCTTTCCAGCGACCAGGGAGACGTCACAATGGGCATTCATCACACGCACAAGGCCGGTGCCGGCGACCGCGCCATGAAGAAAGAAGCGAAGGAAGCAGCTCGCCGCGAGAAGGTTCGCGCGCGCCAAGAGGCCAAAGCGAAGGAAGAAGAAGAGAACAAGTTCAAGGTCTCCTAGCAGGCACAGACGGGCTGGTCCGAGCTTCATTTTCCTCGGACTGGCGCCCACGCAGCGGCCTGCCCCGTGGCCGCGCCGTCGGCCTTCCAACAGCGCCGGCCGTGGTGTACCTGTGGCGCCCTCATGCAGCACATTTACCCGCCAAGACCCTTCGTTATCCGCCTCGCCCTCGTGCTACTGCTGGGGCTCAGCCTGCCGCTGCTGCTGCAAGGCTGTGACGAGGCCAGTCGCGCGCGCCGCGCCGCACGTGGCAAACCCCTCGACCGGTTTGAGCTCCCGGTGCCAGCGGGCGCGCCGGTTCGCGTCTTCACGTCGCGACGCGGTCCACAGCCCGTCGACCGCCCGCAGGCTGTTTTCATCGAGGTGCAGCTCACGTCCGGCGTGCTCTCCATCGCGACTCAGGTCTCTGGTGTGCATGGCATCGCGGTGGTTGGCGGTGACCGACTCAATCACGGCTCAGCGAGCCGCACACGCAAGCTCTCACGCGCCATCACGGCGACGCTGCGGCCCGGCAGCCGCGGGAGCTTGCTCATCGACGTCGCCTGGCAGCTGTCGATCGACGGGGAGCTGCGACAGGTTCAGGTCGCCTTGCCGCTGCCCGCAGCGGAGGTGCCCGCCGTAGCCGTGCCCGCAACGGGTGCGCAAACCACGGCGCCATAACCGACGCACATTCAATACTTGACGATTGGCTACTTGATGTTCGTGGTATTGATGACGCGTCGGCAAGCGCCCAATCGCGCGGCCGCAGCTTGAGGTCTCGGGTAGTTGCGCCTAGCCTCGCGCCTTGACTACCGCGGAGATTGTCATGATGCGTGTCCTCAGTTTTGCCCTCATGGCGTCGATTTTTGTCCTGGGCTGCGGCAGCGCACCGATGAAGCAAGGCGCGACCCTCGCCGAGAAATCAGCAAAAAAGGCGGCCGATGACACG